>JAQWSQ010000177.1 GCA_029243145.1 Planctomycetaceae bacterium
TGATCTTTTCCGGCCATAATCCGCAGCAAGGTCGATTTCCCCGACCCGTTGTAACCCAGCACGCCAATTTTGGCTCCGGGATAAAAGGACAACCAGATATTCGAGAGAACTTCCTTCTGCTCGTAGATCTTGGTCAGTTCCTCAATCGTCATGATGTAATGTTCGGACATGAACCTGCAATCCTGTCATCTGGTGGCAAATGGATGGTGGCAAAACGAACGGTAGCAACATGGAATAGTATTCAGACAAGCCAAACACGACTCGAGCCGTGGACTCACAATTATAACAGCGGTTGCTCAGGCATGTGAGCGAACCAGAGGTGAAATTACCGGTCTATTCGGCGACTTCCTGACCGAACGAGAGTCGAAGTTGGGGATCTGACTTCTCGGTAAAATCCTTGAACAACATACTTGGCTGGATGTCGTTATTATCCTGATACTTGGGACTTTTGTACTCGTTCACTTCACCACTAATTGTGTGGTACATGATCTGACAAATCGGGACGCCGGGATAAATTTTGACCGGCTGAATCGCCGTCATTTCGAGCGTCCAATAACCTTTGAACCCCACGTCGCCAAACCCTGCCGTCACATGAACGAATAATCCGAGTCGGCCAACCGACGAACGACCTTCCAACATCGGCACAAAATTGTGAGTTTCAGTCCGTTCGAGTGTTCGAGCCAAATACAGAGTGTTTGGCTGCATTACAAATCCCTCTTCCGGGATTGTGTAACGGCGGAAGCGATTCGGTCGTTTCATATCGAGGACGATTTCCTCGTAGACCAACATCTCGTTGTGCAGACGCAAATCATAGCTATTGGGATTAAGCAATGATTCATCGTAAGGCTCGATCATAATGTTCGAGCCCAGATTTTTTTTGATCTCGTTTCCGGTCAGGATCATAGAGAATAAGGCCGGTCGAAAGTCGCAGGAGCAGTGGAGACGTATATGAGACTGTCCACCCTAAACGGCCCAACGAGCGGATGCAACGCCGAGTCCACAGTCTCAAAAAATTCAAAACTCTCCCGGCGTTCTCCCAATCCCCAGAATGCTGCATGCCTGAATGACGGGGAGGCCTAATTCTTCCGCTTTTTTCAGTAATTCCTGCGATTCGCTGCATGGATTGAACCAAACTTCTTCGGGTTGGAAGCGAATCATTTCTTCCAGTAATTTGAGACCTGATTCGGGAGGAACATAAACCGTGATCAGCTCCACCGAATCCAGCGGAACCTCAGACAAGGAACGATACGCCTTGAGACCTTCGATTTCCTCCGCCAACGGATTGATGGGAATCACTCGATAACCCTGTGAAACATAGGCTCGCAGCGCTTTATTGCCAAATTTATCCCGAAATCGACTCGCACCGATCACAATGACAGTTTGTTGCTCTGATTTTCCCATGTTTCACTCCTGCTGCATGGTCCACACGAAAATCCGCTTTGCATTCGCACTTCACGCAATTCGCGATTACAATCAGCAGAACAAAGTTCATCATCACATCTGAAGCCCTGAAGTCTACCCGGAATTATGTCGACCGATCTTTCTGCCGAGACACATCTCAATTTGAACGGTATTCCCGTCCGCGATACTTTCGCCGAAGCGTTTCCGATGACGGGAACACGGCTGATTATCACGGCTTACTCTGCGGATTGGGCAAGACAGGCGGCACACGAATTCTGCGGTAACGCGACATCGGTGATAGCCTGCGATGTGGAAACGGCCCTCGAACGCGAACTTTCTGCTGACGAAACACCTGACGGACGCCCGGGAGTCTCGCTACTCGCTTTTGCCTTTGACAAAAAAGGCTTGGAATCGGCAGTCACCAATCGTGTTGGGCAATGTATTCTGACCTGCCCCACAACGGCTTGCTTCAACGGACTGCCCACCGACGACAAAGAGAAAAAAATCAACATCGGTGGACAGATTCGCTTTTTTGGAGACGGCTACCAAAGTTCCAAGAAGCTGGGTTCACAACGCTTCTGGCGTATTCCCGTGATGGATGGCGAATTCCTTTGCGAAGAAAAATTTGGGACAATCAAAGGAGTCGGCGGTGGTAACCTCTTGATCGCAGGAGACACCACCGAACATGCTTTGCAGGCGGCCGAAGCTTCAGCAACCGCAATGCGAGAGATCCCCGACATTATCCTTCCCTTCCCAGGTGGCATCGTTCGTTCGGGAAGTAAAGTTGGTTCTAAATACAAGACATTAAAGGCGAGCACCAATCACGAATATTGCCCCTCGCTGCAAGGACAAGTTGATCTCAATATTCCCTCTGGGACTCAAGCTGTTTACGAAATTGTGATCGACGGGCTTTCCGAACAATCTGTCGCCGATGCGATGAAAGTGGGGCTCCACGCCGCCGCTGCTTGCGAAGGAATATTGCTGATCACTGCCGGGAATTATGGCGGCAAGCTCGGAAAGTTTCACTTCCATTTGAAAGATCTCCTGTAACGGTAGACCCAAATGGTCGACGAATCTCACATTGAACCGGTCTCTCTTAAAGATCTCAAAGCAGAAGCGGCTTCTCGTACACCAAAAAGCATACCGCTGGTCATTATTCTCGGGATGGCGATTGCAACGACGTTCGTGTGGTCTTCGACTCCTCTGCAATCTGCCAATGATCGTTCTCGGTGGTGCTCCGTTTATTCTCTCGTTCATCAACAGTCATGGCAGATTGATAAAATCGAATCACGCGATGGCTGGTCGACCATTGATAAAGTTCGACACAACGATCACTTCTATTCCTCGAAGCCCGCCTTCTTGCAAGCACTTGTTGCCGGTGTTTACTGGTGCGTCCAAAGAACTACCGGTTGGAATCTCATCAAGAATACCGAAGAGTCCAGTCACCTGATTCTGACCATCGTCAACCTGATTCCCACGGTGATTGCCTGGTTCCTCATCAACGGGATGGTGATTCGTTATGCGAAGGAGAAGTACACGAAGAGACTGCTCTTAGTTGCTTTCATCTTTGCGACTCCCATCACCACCTATCTTGTTACCTTGAACAATCATGTTGTGGCGGCATGGGCGATTGTGTTTGCACTGTCTCCCGCTCTCAAGATCATCATTGACGGGCGAAACGATATTCGCCTGTATTTACTGTCGGGCTTTTTCGCAGGTTTCGCCTTCGTTAATGAGCTGCCCGCTTTGTCGTTTGCGGGGCTGATTGGATTGATATTTCTGATCAAAGCTCCTCGCCGGGCGCTGACCTGTTACTTGCCAATGTTGTTAATCCCGGTTGCCGCTTCTGTCGCGTTAACCTATTGGCAAACGGGAGGCTGGAAACCGTTTTACGCCTTTTATGGTACGGAAAAGTATCTCTACATGCATGAAGGGATTCCCAGCTATTGGGTCAACCCACGCGGATTTGACAAAAATGCTGACAGCTTTGGAATGTATCTGTTTCATTGCACGTTCGGGCATCATGGCATCTTCAGTCTGACTCCCCTATTTCTATTCATGCCTCTGGCGTGGATCGTACCGGGATGGAGTCAAAAACCGTTTCGCTGGGTATTGGGAATGTCGGGAGTTTTGACGCTGGTCGTGTTGGGCTTTTATCTGTCTCGAACAGGCAACTACAATTACGGCGGCAACACTTCGACTCTCCGCTGGTTGATGTGGTTGATTCCTATTTGGACCCTCAGCCTGATCCCGGTGCTCGACCGATTCGCTAATACTCGAACCCTGCACGTTCTTGCCGGTCTCTTTCTGGCCATCGGTTGCTTCTCGACGTTTTGGCCAATCAAGAATCCCTGGACACCACCTTGGATGTTCTCGCTGCTTGACCATCACGGTTATGTTGAACAATACAAAGATCCTGTCCCGCCCCTCGACCGCAAACATGATGTTTGGTTCTCATCACTCCCCGAGACCTACGACCCTGAATCCCCTGCGTCGATCACCCTGATCTGCGGCAATCAATTTGGTGAAAAAATCTCTCTCGCCCTCTCGGATCGAGGACGGACCGACAACAAGCAACGCATCAGTTTGACACAAACGATCAACGCGTCGATTCCAAATTCGATTTTACTCGTGATCGACCACGTTAAATTCAACGCGGGAGAACCGATAGAGGACTGGCTGATCGAACCGAACGCCAACGAACTCACTGCACAGCGCGACGCCGTATTGACCATTCTACGTGGACTACCCATCACTGATAACTATCGTGCGGGACGAATTCGGTTCGTTCGTACGCCACTTCGAAATGATGCATTTACCGTGCATCACGCGGCCGCTCAAGAAAGGTATGCTTCTGTGAAAGAGGGACCTTACTTTTGGTATCGCTGCGATACTTGGTATTGCGACGATCTTCCGTTTGGAGTTTGCCAGATGAAGTTCACGGTCTCGCGCGGTGAGGACAATGTGGTTGTTTCCGAACAACTTTTTCGCGTCGAGAGTGCCAGTTCGTTTCCTCCCGAAGCGACTCTCAAACTCCCGGAGTAACGATCTTCGTGACTCAACTTCAGCTCTCCAGGAAATTCTGGCAGATTTTGATGATCCGATTGGCCTAGATCGACGTTATCTGCTTGCCCGCGAGGGAAATTCGCGGCACAATCTGAGGTATTCCTGCCGTTCGGCATCCTAATCCACTTCACATGATCAAATTCAGAAATAGGGGCATCAGTATGGGGCTCTTTGACAAACTTCGCGGCGAATTGGTCGATATCATCGAATGGATCGATGATTCCCGCCACACTATCGTCTGGCGATTTCCTCGTTATCACAATCAAATCAAAACCGGTGCTCAACTCATCGTTCGCCCTGGACAGATGGCGGTCTTCGTCCATCGTGGGGAATTGGCCGATGTTTTCGAGCCGGGTAATTATGCCCTCAAAACGGACAACCTCCCCATCCTTTCGACGTTGCAAGGATGGAAGCATGGCTTCGACAGCCCCTTCAAAGCAGAAGTCTATTTTGTCTCCACCCGACAGTTGACTGATTTGAAGTGGGGAACACCCAATCCGATCATGCTTCGCGATCCCGATTTTGGTCCGATCCGATTGCGAGCTTTTGGAACTTTTTCACTCAAAGCGGTCGAACCGAAAGCGCTGCTGCGAGAATTAGTGGGAACCGATTCCGAATTTGAAGCGGACGAAATTCAAGAACTCTTACGTGCCATCATTAACTCCTCTTTTGCCGAATTGATTGGAAAATCCGATGTGGCCGCTCTCGATCTTGCGGCACGCTATCGAGAGATGGGGGAAGACCTGCGCAAGTTGGCTGTCGAGAAAGTGGACGACGAATACGGTCTTGATATCCCGCAGCTCTACATCGTCAATATTTCATTACCGGAAGAAGTCGAACAGGCTTTGGATACTCGTTCGAGTATGGGCGTGATTGGCGATATGGGACGTTTTCAACAATTCCAGATGGGCAAAGCGATGACATTGGCGGCCGATAATCCTGCCGGCGGTGGTGCCTCCGAAGGCATGGGACTCGGAATGGGATTCGCGATGGCCAATCAAATGATGGGGGGCATGAATCAGGCCGGGGCCGGTGCGGTACCTCCACCTCCACCCGCAGCGGTCTGGCACATCGCCGTTGATGGTCAAACTCAAGGCCCCTTTTCGCCACAACAGATCCAGCAAGGCGCAGCCTCGGGGCAAGTCACACCAGAAACGATGGTGTGGTCGAATGGGATTGGTGCTTGGACACCGGCGATTCAGGTTCCCCAGTTGAGTCCTTTATTCGGGCAAGCACCTCCTCCTCCCCCGCCACCACCGGCTCCGTAAGCGAACGTAAAACTGCGGCACGTAGGGACATTTATTTGCGTGCCGCGTTGTGCTCGTAATTTCACTCCTCCAACGAGACGGAGACCCATGAATACAAATGAGTCGTCTTCATTGCCTCCCCCCGCTCCTCCGGGAGAGCCGGACCGTAGCGACATCGCCGGTCAGGGTGTGGATGCTGGAAAGGGCCGCATCTTTCCTTGTGAAGGATGCGGTGCTGACCTGAAGTTCAATATTGGTCAGCAGCATCTCAAATGCCCCTTTTGTGGATTTGAGAAGGAACTTGAACTTTCCGAAGACGCTCAGATTATGGAGCAGGACCTCCATGCAATGCTCGCGCGAGTCCGGGAATTGCGTGAGCAGGACACGGAAGAATCGAATCTGCAAGTAGGGGAAGAAACGGCGAACGAGGTTCGTTGCGAATCATGTGGCGCGAATGTTGTTTTTCTGGGGACGCTCACCAGCAGTGAGTGCCCTTATTGTGCATCTCCCATCCAACGAGATGACGTACATCGTTGCGAGGTACGTGTTCCCGTTGATGCCGTCCTGCCGTTCTTGATCGAACACGACCAAGCACAAATCAATCTCAAAGACTGGGTCGAATCTCGCTGGTTCGCTCCCAATGATTTCTTAAAACGCGGTGCAGAGGGGAAATTCAATGGGGTCTATTTACCTTACTGGACCTTCGACACACTCACATTCAATGTCTATTCAGGACAGCGCGGCGAACATTATTATGTGACCGTCGGAACCGGAAAGAACAAGCGACAAGAGCGTCGCACTCGCTGGTACCCGGCATCGGGGAAGTTTCAACGATTCTTCGACGATGTGCTTATTCCCGCCACGACCAGACTCGATGGCGACATGTTAATCTCTTTAGAACCGTGGCCGCTACAAAAGTGCCTGCCGTTTACACAGGAAGTTCTGGCTGGCTATTTCGCTCGAACCTATGACTTGGAACTTGATGGTGGATTCGTCCATGGCAAAGAACGAATTGACCAAGTCATCGATGGAGACGTAAGACAACGCATCGGCGGAGATACGCAACGCGTCCACTCCATCAATAGCCGATATGACGGCATCACTTACAAGCATGTGCTGCTACCCTTATGGCTGCTAGCCTATAAATTTCACGACAAAACGTATCAAGTCTACGTCAACGCGGCGACCGGAGAAGTTCAGGGAGGTCGACCGTATAGCTGGGTTAAAATTACCTTCGCCATCGTCTGCGGTGCTGCCGCCATCGGTGGCCTGTTGTTTCGCTTTTCTTCCTAATTCCAGAGATTTGACCTTCGAGGATGAGGCCCCCTATGCGTTCTCTACTAACAATTCTATTGATCTCCTCGCTCTCGCCGCTGGCCTTTGCTGAGGAAGTGATTCATTCCTTCCATGCGGATATTACGGTGAACGCCGATGGATCAATGGATGTGATCGAGACCATCGAGGTGACGGCAGAAGGAAACAAAATCAAGCGTGGGATTTTCCGCGACTTCCCCACCGCGAAGTTCACTAAATTGGGATTACGCAAACTTTACCCATTTCAGGTCACCTCTGTAAAACGAGATAATGAACACGACGGGCATCATCTGGAGACTAATCAAGGAACGATGATGGACATCACGCATGTCTACATCGGCCGCGAGCATGTCATGCTTCCGCGAGGGCGATATACCTATCAACTCTCCTATCACACCAATGGTTGGTTATTTTCTGATTCTCGAAAGAGACAGGATGAGCTTTACTGGAACATTACCGGGAATCACTGGGACTTCACCATACAAAAAGCTTCCGCTACGATTCACCTTCTGCGTGCTTACCCCGAAAATAAAGTGACCGTCAACGGATGGATGGGAGCCAAGGGAGAGAAAAATCAAGACTGGAAGCTCCTTTCCAAAAAAGAGGGAGTGATCAATGTCGAATCCACAAAAAAAATCGCACCTCAAGAAGGCATGTCGGTCGCCATATTTTGGCCGAGCGGTGATGTCGATCTTTCGAGCAGTGGAATTTCCTGGAAGGACAATCTCTCTGTGGGCTTTGCACTCCTCGGTTTATTGGGAACCTTTGGAGTATTCTGGATCAGTTGGAGTTTGGTCGGTAAGGATCCAGAAGAACGTGCGACCGAGACAACCAGCGATCCTCCCCGCGGATTATCCCCGGCCTCGGCGCGTCAATTGAGCCGGATGGGATACGATAACGAGTGTCTTTCTGCGGCACTCATCTCGGCAGGCGCAAAGGGGGCCATCTCTATTCACGAAGAGAAAGAACTCCTCGGAACGACATATACTCTCAAAAATGAAGATCACTTTCAATACGATCAGCTTTCTGCCGATGAACGAATTCTCGTCCATAATCTCCTAAAGGACGAGTCGGAGATCGAACTGAAACAATCCAATCATGTTCGTATTCAATCGGCCATCAAAAAGTTCCAAGACTATCTAAAAGAGTCACTCGAGGGCCGCTGCTACCAGAAAAATACCAAATGGATTTGGAGGGGTGTTCTCACCGCACTTGTCTTTCACCTTTTGGCCGTGATCACGTCTATCAATCCTGCGGTCGCGGGATTCATTACCGTGTGGTTGACCTTTTGGTCGTGCGTCCTCGCGGCACTTTTATGGGGTGTGTATGCTGCCTGGAAAGCCGCGATCAAATCGAGAAGCACTCTCGGTATTCTCGGAGCATTCGGAATCACTCTCTTCGCCACTCCGTTTTGCATCGGAGAGGGCTTTGGTTTGTTCATACTGGCGATGAGTTCCAGTATCTACGTCGCCATTTCGTTGCCACTTTATATCGGCATGATCATTGCTTTCGCGAGATGGATGAAAGCTCCCACTTTGGAAGGCCGAGAATTACTCGACCAACTGGCTGGCTACAAACGTTGGCTGACTGAGCATCTCCCGCAACAAGTGAATGAAACTGCCGACAATGACGAAGCGAGACAATTACTTGATGAGCACTTGCCTTGGATTACCGCCCTCGATTTGGGAGGGACATGGGGAGATAAACTGGCGAACGCTCTAGGCACCGCTTCCGCCGATGATCAATCCTCGCACTGGAACCGGCATCCTCACTGGTATCACGGCAATCATTGGAGAGGAACTCACAATGTCGGCAGCTTCACGAACTCGATTAGCTCCGGGATGTCGTCCGCCATGTCGAGCAGTTCATCCAGCCCAAGTTCCAGCTCCAGCAGTGGAGGCGGAGGTGGTGGAAGTTCGGGAGGTGGTGGCGGCGGCGGCGGTGGAGGAGGTTGGTAAGCAATATTGCCAACGCAACAATCAATAACTGGCCCATTCAGGTGGTGCCGATGTAAATGTGATTTCCACATGTTTCGTGGGATGCATCAGAGTCAGCTTCCAGGCATGCAGGCAGAGCGGAGCATCATCAACCGCAAGTGTTTGTTTTTTGCCCAGTTCTCGGTTCGGGAGATATCCCGGATCGCCGACAATCGGCATTCCGAGATCCCACAGATGCAAACGAATTTGATTCGTGCGCCCCGTCAACGGACGGACTTCCAACAAAGTGGTGACGTCGTCGTATCGATGGAGCACCTGGAAGTCGGTGATCGCGTCTTGTCCTTGTGGATCGGGAAGTCGTAAGCCGGCTTGAGAGGCAGTGCGACTGATGGGCGACTCACTACGAAACTGGTTTTCAGCCGGATGCCCCTGCACACGAGCGAGATAAACTTTTTTGGCAGATCGATCATCAAACTGGGGCTGTACGCGAGAGGCCATGGATCGAGTGCGACTGAACACCACCACTCCCGAAGTGTTGGCGTCGAGACGATGAGCGGGTTTCAGGATCTGCGGATCGTAGACCTGATTCAAAAGAGATTGCAACGTGTTGCGATTAAATCGCCCGGACGGGTGCATCGGTAATGGTGCTGGCTTGTTGACAACAACCAGCGAGTGATCTTCGAACAGAATCTGAATCTCGGCATTCACATCGGGCTCGGTCGCCGCGGGAAAGAGATGGTCGTAACGCTCTCCCGCTCGCACCAGACGATCAGCGGCAATCGGTTTGTTTTTGTAGAGTATGCGTCCTGCCTCACACTCTGACTTCCAGTGATCAATATTGAGATGGACATGCATGCCGGAAACAAACTCCAACACCGTGTGTTGATCAAATCGTTCGGGGACATTCATCGGGCGCACATTATCGTACGGCAGGCTACCGGGTAGTGGATTGGTCACTTCGAGGATGCGTTGCTCATGTTCGGCGATGGACTGCTTCATCACCTCATCATTCTCGCGGAAGCAATGCGGACAGCTTTGGCCGGGAATGTAATGTTCCGAACGTTGCTCCCAGGGAGTGATGGGACTCTGGCAGGCGAAACATTGTTTTGTCTCAGTCTCCTTCAAACCTGGGTCGAGAGCGACGCGTTGATCAAAGACAAAACACTCGCCGTTCCAGTGAGCGCCTCCAATGTCTTCAAAATACTTCAGAATCCCACCTTCCAGTTGGAAGACATTCTGATACCCCATTTGCTCCATGAACGGCCCCGCCTTCTCGCAACGAATCCCGCCAGTGCAAAACATGACAATGGGAGCGTCTTTGGAATCGGCTGGCAACTTTTCAACGGCTTGCGGAAAGTTTCGAAAGTGGTCGAGGTCCAGATCAACCGCGTTTTCGAACGTCCCCAGCTTTACTTCGTAATCATTCCGCGTATCGAGCAAAGTGACCGGACGCCCTTCATCCAACCATTGTTTCAATTCTGCCGGCGTTAATTTCGGAGAGGTTCTCTTCAGCGGCGATGCCTCTTCAATACCAAACGCGATGATTTCATTCTTCAAGCGAACCAGCATCCGATTAAAAGGCTGGCGGTCGCTATAACTTTCTTTGACTTCCAGGTCGGCGAAGCAGTCTTCTGAACGGAGTTCGCTCAGCAAGACATCAACCGACGCTCGCGTGCCGGCGAGAAAACTATTGATTCCCTCGGGGCTCAACAAAATAGTCCCCCGCAATTCGAGTTCATTACAGAGACTCTTCAGACGCTCGCGACGCGGTTCCAAATCGTCCAGTGGCGCGAACTTGTATGCGGCGATATTGACAATCGGCAATGTGCCGTCTTCAGAGTGAGACTGAGAATCAACAGAAGGTCTATCGGTCGAGGAATTCATAACGTCAATTGGGACAGACAATGGGTCAGTAAAAAGGGTTCAAGCAAAGATACGATATCATAAATTATGCAGTATCACAGATTATACAGGGGACCAAACCGATTGCGCAGGTGAGCTAAGAGCGGCTCATATGAGAGCGACTCTCCGGTCACAACCTCGACAAGCCGATTGGCTTTGTAACGGCGTCCATTTTTATGAATCTTCTCGTTCAACCAAATTTTCAGAGGCAAAAACTCACCATTGGCAAACATCTGCCCTAAGTCTCCCAACTCTTTCTCCGCCTGATTATAAATCTGCGAAGCGTACATATTCCCCAGAGCATATGTTGGAAAGTATCCAATCAAACCATGTCCCCAGTGGACATCCTGCAAACAACCTTGAGAGACATCAGGTGGAGTAATTCCGAATGACTCGGTGAATTTCTCATCCCAGACAGCGGGAACATCGGCGGGAGCCAAATCCCCCGAAATCAAAAGCTGCTCTAATTCAAATCGTAACATGATATGCAAGTTATAAGTCACTTCATCGGCTTCAACCCGAATGAATGTGGGGCGCACATCGTTGATGGCCAGATGGAATTTATCGGGAGAAACGTCGCCGAGCGCCGACGGGAAATAGTGTTGAGCACGGGAATAGAAATGTTGCCAAAACGGTTGTGAACGACCGACCAGATTTTCCCACATCCGCGATTGCGATTCGTGTATCCCCAGCGATGCCGACTCGCCAATGGCCGTGCCATACCATTCCGCATCGAGCCCTTGTTCGTAAATGCCATGCCCGGCTTCGTGCAATGTTCCAAAAAATGCTCCCGGAAAATGATGTTCGTCATAACGGGTTGTCAGACGGCAATCGCCGGGACCAATTCCACTGCAAAAAGGATGTGCGGCAATATCGAGCCGGCCTGCTTCAAAATTAAATCCGATGGCGGCGGCGGCTTCGAGTGCGAACGCTTTTTGCTGATCGATCGGGTAGCTGCGTTCGAGTAACGCGGCATCTGCTTTGACAGGTGAGTCCGCGATTTCGTTTAAGAGTTCAACCAGCGGGGCGCGAAATGCGGTGAACACGGCATCGATTTCTGCGGTACTGGCTCCCGGTTCATACGCGTCGAGCAATGCATCATAAGGCTGTCCACCTTCATAACCAATGGCTTCTGCTTCTTCTCGTTTGAGTCCGACAATTTTCTCAAGCCAAGGCTGAAACTCAGAGAAATTTTTGTGCTTACGTGCTTCAATCCACGCTTGTTGGCCGAGAGATGTCACGCGCGACATCTCTTCCACCAATGTTTGTGGCAATTTCGTCGCGCGGTCGTATTCTCGACGTGCTTCGCTCATCACGACGGCTTGGGGTTCTTCGGAATCAGCGAACGATTTCAAGGACTCCAATTCAGTAATCAAATCACCCAACTCGGGTGAGGTCGCCATCTGGTGTCCCATGCCGGCAAGTAGGCTCAACTGATTCGCACGATGTTCGCCACCTTTAGGGGGCATATTGGCTTGCTCGTCCCAACCCAGAACGGAGCCGCACGAACCGAAGAGAGAGACTTTTTTTAACTCGGAAACAAGCCGTTCGTATTTTTGGCGATATTCGGAATCGTTCATCAGAAATCCCTGTTGTAGTCGCGACAAAGCATGAAAGGAGAGGGGACATATCCTAATCATTGTCGCGAGGGAACAACAGTGTCACGGAATCACCATTGATAGACATTGAACTGAGTCATGAATGTCCAATCGGAGAGTCGATCGGTTGGACCTTGGATCGCATCCAGAGTCCGATTGGTATTGTTTCGCAGAGGGAATGAGAACCCGACACTCACTGTCGATTGACTGCGTAAAGTGGCCGTCATTCCCCTGATTTCGACGAGAGAGTCCCGTGTAAATAATTCTCCAACGGCCTTATTGATGCCTGGGGCTTTCCCGTCCAGTCTAACTGCGATTCAGCATCGATACAGAATCACAATCAAAAGCGACTCGATCATCGACTGGTGGATACACTGCGAGCGACGCAAACTGTCACTCATTTGCATGAATACCAAGGCGGACACGATCCGATTTGTTGGCGAGACGAGCTAATCGCTGCATTCCGCTGGCTATTGAGCTGAATTGGTAGTGGATGTCCAAATATCTCTCGACTTTTCTGATAATTCCGGGCTATTATATGCATAAGTGCTGATGCATCATTTGCCCCAAGTCGAGAAACAATTCCATGCTTCACTATCCCATGAATTCTTCGACCTCGCGGCGGTCTTTTTTAGTCGCTTCGGCCACCGGTCTGGCGGGAGTCGCCGGAGGACTCGGCACGCAAGTTGCTAAAGCCTCAACTGGACCAGCAGGCGGTGGTAAAGCCAAGTCCACGATTTTA
>JAQWSQ010000191.1 GCA_029243145.1 Planctomycetaceae bacterium
GCATTGGCTTCAATGCCAATTGCACACGCATCTCAGCCGCCGTGTCGGCCAATCGCAACAGAGCAGATTTGACTAATCGGCGAGAGTGATTTTTAGTATGGCCAGCACGCGGACCTGTGTAAACGGTGAGAGAATTGGCCCCGACTCGCCCGGCAAGCTCCAAAGCATCGGCGGTGTCCAAGACGGAATCACGTAATGAATGGCCGTTGGCACCTGTGAATCCACCACTGGGTCCAATACTGGAAACCACAAGCCCCGATTCATGAATCAGGTCAATCGCACGCTCTTCTCCAAACTCAATGAGACGCGGCATCCAAAGACTGACCGCTTCGTATCCGAAGTCTTTGCAATGAGCAATAAGATCAGGGAGCGACCAATGAAATGTTGTCACTTGGGAAATCGATAGACGAGGTAGATCGTTCATGGCGAAGGTATAGCTTTTTTCTCAGACCGAGGGAATACCGAAGGAAAGCAAGCAGCTCACAAAACAATTTTCAACAACTGTTCTTCAATCGGCGACCATCCTCAAAAAAACTCTTCGCGAAAAGTATAAAATAAGAGGTATTAAAAACTTCACGACAGGTCGAATCAATCATTCCTGAATCGTTCCGTATAGAAAAGGTGTAAAATCTGAAGATCGTTTGGAGACCCAAACGCACAAAGCGGCATTCATGACTATCAGGCAATCTCAATTACTTAACTGGAGTTTTCGTTGAGAGTGATTCGTGTGGCAATGAATGAGATTCTTCCTTTTGGTGAGCCGGATCGACTGGCTCTATAGCGTTCAAAGCATGGCTCTGATAAGTACATAAATCACTCCACAGGAGGTTATTATCGATGGAAAAATGACTAACCGATAAGTCCCAGTCATTGATCGATGTGTGTATCTAAGCAAACACGTTCCCGAAACGCAAACCGTATTTGGTACATTCGTAGAGAGATTTTTAAGTCGTCAGATTCTTAGTGAATTACAATTGACAGACGACCTCGGAGCACTCTCAATCGGCAAGGATCCGGGCGTTCACTGACTCGATGGAATTTCCCGATTTTCGCTCAAGCGAAATGGTCAGGAATCCGCGATTTCAACCGCCTCAGACACACGAAATACGCCTTCGTAAATCGCTCGCCCGGTAATCACTCCAGTCAGGTTGGGATTCGTTTGATGCACCTCGTGGAGACGACGAATATCATCCAGCGTAGTCACACCACCCGATGCAATCACCTTCAAACCGAGTTCGGCAAGTGCCGCCATGTCTTGAATGGTTTGCTCGTCGACTCCCTGCATCATTCCGTCGTTAGCGATGTTGGTATAGATCACAGCCGGCAGATCGAGATCAACATATTGACGAGCCAAATCGATGGCCGAAGTTTGCGAAACATCAAGCCAGCCTTCAGTCGCGACCATCGAATCTTTCGCATCAAGCCCCAAGCACAATTGCCCCGGATACTTCGCAGCCATTTCCCGAAACCATTCCGGATCTTTAAGGGCGGCGGTGCCGACGATCACACGCGTGACTCCGACCTCTTCCAATAACAATCGAATCGATTCTTCGTTTCGAATTCCGCCTCCCAACTGACACGGAATATTGAGGCGTTTCACAATCTCCCCAACGACTTCATGATTGACGGGTCGTCCTGCCTTGGCGCCATCAAGATCAACGAGATGAAGAATGTGGGCACCTTGTGATTGCCATTCTTCTGCCATCGCGACTGGATCATCACTGAAAACGGTCTCCTGTTGATAGTCACCTTGGCGAAGTCGAACACATTGTCCGCCTCGAAGATCGATGGCCGGCAATATTTGCATGAGTCTTTTTTCTGATCAAAACGTAATTAGGAGTTGATGAATTCTCGCTGTCGCAATGCTCTTTAGAGCAGCTTACAACTTCGCGAAGTTGTCGAGAAGTTTCAGGCCAACCCGCTGACTTTTTTCGGGGTGAAATTGTGTCGCAAATAACTGACCTCGTCGTATCACCGCACAAAATTCTTCGCCATGTTCGCTGGTCGCCACCACGACCGAGGGGTCTTCGGGGACGACGAAATAACTGTGAACAAAGTAGAAATGTGCTTCCGGGGGAATCTCTTTCAGCAGCGGGGTCTCTTGCTTCAATTCCAGCTTATTCCAACCCATGTGAGGGACTTTCAAACCCGGTTGTGCCGGAAAGCGAACCACTTCACCGGGAATGATCCCCAGTCCCTTATATGCTCCGTCTTCGTAGCTGCGATCAAATAAAAGTTGCAGTCCCAAACAAATCCCGAGGAACGGTTTATCCAATTCAAGATGGCGTTTTATGGGTTCGACAAATCCTTGTTCATGCAACTGAGCAATTGCGTCTCGGAACGCTCCTACTCCCGGAAGTATCAGTTTTTCGGCAGTCGCGATTTCCTCCGCATCGGCAGAAATGCGAGTTTCGAAACCGAGTTTTTCACACGCTTTCTGTACACTGCGCAGGTTTCCCATACCATAATCGATAATCGTGATCATCTTGCAGAATCTGCTTTCTGTCTAATCAGTGCTAGTTTTCCAGACGGCCCATGAAAGACACCGGAGAGTCATTATTGGTTCTCACCGGAGTCCATCTTGTGGATCGTGTCTTTGTCGAGTTGTTTTCCAATCGGAAGCAGGGGGGTGACGCCATTGATCGGAAGTCAGGCTCCCTTGTCCGGAATCGATGCCGGGCCAGTCTGCTGTAGTTTGACGCCATCGGCCTTGCCAACGGTCTTGATTTTCAGAATAGAGATATCCCAGTTGATCTGCCGAGGTCCATTCTTCGTATTCTTCTGGGTAATACAAAGGGATCCCCAAACAGAGTTTGACCAATTGAATGCCATACAAAGAGATGGCGAGTAACAATGCGCCAATGATTCCCATGATGGGAACGACTAGACCCATTGAAAATATTCGTTCCCAAACCGGCCACAGTTGACGAAAAAACATGACGACGATCAGGGTAGCAATACTGATATAGGGACCGTAAGGAATCTCTCGCTGCTTCAAAGAAACCACTGAGATCACCACTCCACAAAGAGCACACAAAGGAGCGAGGAAAAATATCATGACAACGGGTTGCCAGCCGAGGAAGCTCCCAATCATTGCCATTAAAACCACGTCGCCGAATCCCATCGCTTCACGGCGGAGCACCCATTTCCCAATCAATCGAACTCCCCAAATCATCCCTCCTCCCACGAGAAACCCCACAAGACTGACCGCTAAGCCATGAAGATGAGGAGATGTTGTGATCCAGCCAGGAACTTCGAAATCTGATTGGAGCCATCCCCAGGACTCTGGCAACAGGCTCATAACAATCCGAGACAAAGAGGGATCCTGAAACCAAACCGGGACCAAATGAACGTGTCCAACAACTACGGCAACCGTCACGCCGACAAACATCGCAGGAACAGTCGATCCATCAGGAATGATTTTAAGATCCCAATCGATCAACGACGCCACCAACAAGGCCTCGATCAGAACTAAATGATACAGATATCGCAGATTAACATGGAGCTCTACCGACCAGCCCTCAACCATTTGCGGCCCGAGGGGAGTGTAGAGAAAACTATCTTCAATCGTCTCCCGATATCCGGTAGGGACCTCCAGTAAATAAAGTATGACAAACAGTGCACCATTCACAAATTCGATGATGGGATAACGCGAAGAAATGGACATTCCGCAATTTCGACATTTCCCTCTCAGCATCAGCCACCCAAGAATTGGAATGTTATCTCGGGGAGAAATCCTCTGTTGGCATTTTGGGCAGCAAGAAGGGGGGAAGTTGATCCCTTTTAACTGATCAAATAACGAATCGTGTTGAGGAAACCGATAGACGCACACATTCAGAAAGCTGCCAATGCAACAGCCAAACAGAAACAGAAAGGTGAGAACAATCCAGATTGGCAAATCGAAAGGAGTCATATGGCCCAACCCTCCTCGTTCTTCAAGGCGTCCCAGATAGCATCGGCTATCTGGACGACAGATTTCCCTTCCGTCTCGACAACAATCGAAGAAGCCTGTTGATAGACAGGCTTCCGTTCGCTTAACAGTGACTGGACTTCCAGAAGCCCACCTTGATCGGTCAAATCGGGACGGCGTTCTCCGGTCGTCTCGTCGGCATGAATTCGTTGATAGAGCGTTTCTGCAGACGCCGTCAACCAAATCACCGGACCAGCAGATTGAAGACGCTCCCGCGTAGTTTTTCTTAACACGGCTCCACCACCCGTGGCGAGAACCAATCGGTCATGCGTGAGAAGGTCGGTGATCACTTCTTCTTCCAAATCACGAAAGACAGTCTCGCTGTCGTCGGCAAAAATCTCCCGAATCGTTTTTCCGGCTCTCTCTTCCAGTTCAACATCGGCATCACGAAACGCCCACCCTAGTCGTTCTGCCAGCAGGCGAGCGACTGAGCTTTTTCCTGATCCACGATAACCGATCAACGTGACAACCATAGCGAGGGGTCAGCTTTCGTAATTGACCGGAGAGATTGTTTTGCGAACAGTATTTCTCAATTGTTCGAGATCAGGCGTCAGGCCCGTAAATCGTTCAAATTGACTCGCCGCCTGTCGGACAAACATTTCCAATCCCGAAACGGTTTTACAACCACGCTCGCGTGCTTCTTTAATGAGTAGAGTATTTTCGGGATTATAAATCGTATCAAAGACAAGAGTATGCTCCCCGAGCCAATTTTGGGGAAAGGGAGTGTGATCCATTTCAGGATACATTCCAACCGGAGTACAGTTGATGAGGATATCGCGGAAGTCCTTTCCTCGGTGCTCCCAGCGAACAAATTGGCAACCAAGTTCGCTGGCTAGTTGTTCTGCCTTAGAATTTGTGCGATTCGCTATCGTCACAAAGGCTCCCGCGTCGAGCAGCCCATAAACAATGGCGCGGGACGCTCCTCCCGCACCTAAGACAATGCAATTTTTTCCCTTCAAATCCCTACCGTCGCCGAGACCTTGTCGCACACTTTGAATGGCAGCTTCACAATCCGTATTCGTGGCGTGCCACAATCCGTCAGCCGATTTGTAGAGCGTATTGGCTGCTCCAATTTTGGCAACGGAGTCGTCCTGTTCGTCCGCATAACTTCTTGCAGCGCTTTTGTGGGGAATGGTCACTGAATACCCGCGAATGCCGAGCCAGTTTAACGCGTTGAGCGACTCGTCAAATGAATCACGCGGAATTCGAATAGGAAGATAGACAGCATCAATGTTGTGATGCTGAAAGGCTCGATTGTGTAACAGCGGACTCAATGAATGTCCAATGGGATCGCCGAGAACTGCGAAGACTTCCGTATTCTCAGAAATCTGATCGTATCGATACAGATCTTTCATCTGAGAAAATGGCAATTGACCAGGTGCCATCACGCGTTCGCCATCAAAAGTCGCGTAGGTGAAGGGAGCGCCATATTTTCCACACAACAAGCGACTGGGGAGACCAAATTCGCCCATACAAAACCCCAGCGTTGGGATTTCGGACTCCGCAACGAGTGTTAACATACGAACGCAGTCGGAAGGGGAGTTCGCCATCGTGACGATTTTAATGATGTCGGGATCCAGCTTGGCCATTTCCGCATGACGAGATTCCAGATCATCCGGGGTTTCATTAAAATTATGATGACTCACAATCCGCTTGGTCTTCCCAAACCGCGGAATGGACCCCGCAATATCATCTTCCAGATCGATGTAATCGACTTCCGAGACAATTGCGGTGCGCAGCAGTTTTTGACGAGCGTCTTCATCCCACCGCCAGCGTCCACGATCCTGCTTTCGGCGGCAGGTCACAACGACTGGAGCCGGACTTTCGTGAATCAAACGGTTCAAATCCGGGATTCTGGAGAGATAGTCGAGACGTAACTCAACTAATTCGGCCCCCTGTTCGGCGAGAGCGCGCTGTTCGAGAATCATCATTTTGTGGCGGGTGCGGCCGATACTGACGCAAATCATAATGATCGTACAATTAGAGCCTGGGGCTAAAGAACTTCGAGAGACCATTGTACGGCTGAAGAGGCTTCTCTGCATCCTCATAGAGGAAATTACGCGCCTAACCGCCCGAATTGTTTATCGAGCTGCTCTTGTGTCAGGACCATCGCAGTGGGCCGACCGTGAGGACAGTGGTGTGCATCATCCACCAAATGACGTTTTGCGAGTAAACTTTCAATTTCTTCCGGAGTCAGCCGATGCCCGGCTTTCACTGCAGCTTTACAGGACATCATATGCAGTAAGGAATCGACCAAATCTCGCCGGCTCGGTTTTCGGCCCGGAGTATCAAGTTCGATTACCAAATCTCGCAACACCTTGGCATGATCGGCCTTTTGTAACATCACCGGATAGCGGTTCAGCAGAATCGTATTTCCACCAAATTCTTCTACGCCGTAACCAAATTCCGACAGCAAATCCTGATGATCGAGCAATACGACCGTCTCGCTGCTCGTCAATTCAATGGTTAAAGGCATGAGTAATTGCTGAGATTCCACAGTCCCCTCAAGAACACGGGGCCTCAAATATTCATACATAATCCGTTCGTGCAACGCATGCTGGTCAATGATCATTACTCCACTGGGATCGTCCACCAACAAATAACATTCCATCACCTGCATGGCACGAATTTCGCCACCAAGATACGTTTGGGGGGGAGAGGGGAGGGGAGTGGCCACGCCCTCAGCCACTGAGGAAGGCACTTGCGATTCGCCGGCATGAGAAGCATCGTTGGCGGGGGTGAACACCGTTCCCTCAGAAGAAGATCGAACGGGAGGAATTGCAGCCGGCGGTACGAGCTGCGGCTCAATTCCCACAAACTCAGACTCTGCCTGTTCAAGCTGTGATTTCGCCCAGCTCGTCAATTCGAGTTTGAGTTGTTTCTGTTCCGACGTTTCCTCTTGATGAGCTGACTGCTTACCGGCAGGCCCCGACATTGAGCCATTCAAGTCCATACCGAGGAACGTATCTCGAATCGCAGAGAGCACAAGACGATAAATCTGTTGTGAATCCTGAAAACGAACTTCCCACTTACTCGGATGCACGTTCACATCCACCTGATCGCTGGGCATTTCCAGAAACAGAAACACCACAGGTTGGCGACCCACCATCACCAAACCACGATACGCTTCAGAAATTGCCGCTTGCACGGTTCGATCTTGTATCCAACGACCGTTGAGAAACAGGTACTGTCCCTTGCGATTTGCTTTGTTGTGACTCGGATGAGCCACGTATCCCCACAATCGCATCTCACCCATTTCCCTCTCAACGCGAATCAGTTGCGAGGTTAAATCATTTCCGTAAAACATGCGTAAACGTTCGACGAGATTTTCGGTGGCCGGCAACTCATACGAAACTTTGTTTTGATGCCTTAAGACCATATGCAAGTTGGGGCGTGCCAAAGCCACCCGAGTGAAATACTCAGTTGCATGCGCGTACTCAGTTGCCTTCGTCTTGAGAAATTTCCTCCGCACAGGCGTATTGTGAAAAAGCTGCCGCACTTCAATGGATGTCCCAAAGGGACCAGCGGCCGGCGTCACTGCCCCAAGTTTTCCCCCATCCACTTTCAATTCGTAAGCAGAGTCGGAGTCTTGTTGGCGGCTGCGAATCCGAAATTTGCTGACAGAGGCAATGGATGCCAGAGCTTCACCACGAAAACCCATTGTATGGACAGAAAAGAGGTCTTGGTCGGAAACAATTTTACTGGTCGCGTGTGAGGAAACGGCAAGTTCAAAATCATCGGGATGAATGCCTTCGCCATCGTCCACGATACGGATCAACTCCGCTCCCCCGTCGATCAAATCGACTTCGATACGAGTCGAAAGCGCATCCGCAGAGTTCTCCAGTAACTCTTTGACAACCGAAGCAGGGCGTTCAATCACTTCACCGGCAGCGATCTTATTGATCACTGTGGCTTCAAGCTGTCGGATACGAGGCCCGACTGTGGTACTCATACAAAGCTCCGTCGTTTGATAACTTCAAAAAAAATCGAAACGGCAAGAAAAGTCGAAATGGCACTTGAAAAATTTGACGATGCTGGTTTCATCTTAACTGGTTGGCTTCTCAGCACAACACGCGGCACCTATTTCTCAGAGGCTCGGCGAGCTTTGATTTCTTTAATGATCGCGGCATCAAGTTCTTTCAAACCTTCACGCGGGTTCACGTCGTAATAGCCAACCTTGTAATGTTTGATCTTGCCATCCGCACCAATGACCACCCATAGGGGAAGTTTGGCACCACTCTCACGCGGGTCACCAAATTTTTTCAACAGCGAGCCATTATCGCGGACAATGTCATAACCAATATTCATAAAAGAGACGAGTTTTTTGACAGCCAGCATTATTCGCCGGCTACCTTTCGGATCTGAAAATTCTGAGTTCACCGCAACACCAAGAAATTTCACGCCCAGTTTTCCACGCTTCCCATTCAAGTAATCGAGATATCCCACTTGGCCGTAAGGTTCTTGGAGCGGATCGTCTTGGTACTTCCAAAAATGAAGCACAATAATTTTATCGTTGAGAGTTTCAGGATCGACAATTTCGCCATTCAACAATTTCAGATTCAACACAGGAGCCTGCTGACCGATGAGCTGAGCGGCCAGCTTTTCGACGCCGGATTGGCGTTCTTGTTGAGTTTTGAGATCGCGGTGGATATCGATGGTGAGCGGTTGAAGCGGAGTATTTTCTGTCACTTTATCCAGTTTCGGCAAGAGGGATGTTACAACAGCAATTTGTTCAGCTCCCAATTCTGGACGCACCATGCGTTTGCCTCGATCAAGCTGTTTTTGCATTTCTTGAAGATACCCCAAACCAGCGATGACCTTCTCTTGGGTAGTACTTGAGAGCGAGTTCTGTTCTGACTGCTCAAGAGTCATGGAAAACTCGTCTCCACGACCAAGAAAGAGTTTTATTTGAGCGTGTAATAACATTCCCGTTTTGGGGTCATACCGAAGCTCTTGTGCCCGACCAAAATTCGTTGTGACCAAAACTGTGGTTGTCGCCTGTTCGCGAAAATTTTTGGAATCCTTCTGCACCTCATATTTCAATCGATCCACAGTCCATGACTTACCAGACGCTCGATGATCGGCAGGCAAATAAACCGGAGGCAGGGGGATTGGCCAAGGCTGCCCATCATAATCGTGGAGTAATCCGGGGTCGCGAACCCCTTGATTCTGGTTCGCATCAGTCGCGCTCCAACCAAACGATTCGGACCAGGGCCATCCCGCTTGGTCATTGACGCGCCAAAATAGTGTATTGATTGAATTATCCTGCCCCTCAACAATCGAGAGCAAGGAGAACTCTTTGACCATCGTCGGGTCTTCCCCTCGTTTGTGCTGGTTTAACTTGCCCGCATATCGAATTTCAGTCATCTCCTCCGCAGAACTGACCGCGACGAAGCATGCAGAGAATAATAACAACGCGGTCACAGTGTGACGTTGGGCGGGATTGATCATGGTGATTCCAGGTCAAGAGGCCAAGTTTGGAGGATCAGGGGAGGGGAGAATAATAATATGCCGTAAACAGAAGCTTAAAGACCAACCCGTTGACAGTCCAGAGGTGAGGGTCTAGTCTGACCAATTATTGGCAATTGATGGTCAATCGATGATTTTCGGTTCTCGGTTGTTTCCTCTTTATGCATGAAAAGAAAATACGTATGACAGCTCGCATTCTCTTTGTTGCCCTAGCAACCTTGATGTTGACAGTTGTGGGAATCCCAACAGAAGCACAAACACCCTCCCGCACCGAAGAGGGCGATCCAGCGCAAGCTCCTCCCGAGCAAGTGATTGTGGAACGTGAAGCAATCAACGTCATCAATCCCGAGAAATATCAAATCCCTCTACAACTCAAACCGTCTCAATTTGTCACCGTGGTTTCACCAAGACATGGTGTGATCGACGACTTGAACATCAAACCGGGCAGCACCTTAACGCCGCAGTCTGAGATATTTCGATTGAAGAACGAAGCGGAAGCGTTGCTGGTAAAAAGAGCCGAAGCAACCGTGGCACTTCAGCAATTGAAACTCGAACAATCCAAACGCACGAAAGAAGCCGATCAAATTACGGTTGCGGAAGCCGAATTGAAAGTTGCCAATGTAGAACTCGAACTTGCCAAGTTTCATCTGGAACAAGCTGTACGACGAACCGAACTCCGAGCGACCGTCCTCCGGGTGTATGCGATCGAAGGAGAGTTTGTCACCGCTAATCAGAAAATCGCCGACTTGGGTGACCCTTCAGTCATGGTCATCGAAATCCCCGTCAATCGGGAAGACGCGAAGGAAGGTGAGTCGGTCAGTTTTATGGTGGAAGAGAAAGAAATCGAAGGCAAGGTAGTGGCTGTTTTGCCTCCTGCGGAACGCTTCGAACCGCTTCGTGACTTGTACGACTCACTCGCCTCGGCTGTTGTTGAAGTCGAAAACCGCTCTGGGATCTACAAAGCAGGGCAGGCCGTTTATGTACCAGCCATTCCGCGGGATAATGTGGCCGAAGTTGCCAACACCTCAATCACTGCCGGTGAAGATGGTAAACGGAAGGTGCAAGTCATCCGCGAGAATGTCGTTCGAGATCTTCTCATCACGGTGCTGGCACCAATTGGAGCAGACCGATCCTACATCTCTGGGCCGTTTCAACAAGGCGATGAATTGATCCTGACGACCTCACAGCCCCTATCCGATGGAACACAACTCGCTCCTCGTACCGCCAGCGACACTCCGGCAACGGGAACAGCAACTCCCGGCGCGACTCGCAAACCGAGTACTGGTTTTTAAGCAGAAATTCTGACAAAGACTGCTTTAGCAGGCTGCTTTTTCATCGCAACCTGTTGTTTGCAGCGGATTTTTCCAATTCCCTTTTTTTTCAGGGAATCCTGGGATCATCTCCCCATCGAATCGGTCGATCCTCTACAATAAATGTAGGCATCACTCAGTGTCTAAATCGAGATTCCTCACACCTATTTCGGGGCGAGACCGTGGCTGAAGAAAAAACAGTACCAGAAGCGGACGTTCAAGACGATAAAATCGGCAATTATGAACGCATTGAGGTCATTGCGGGGGGGACGTCCTGCAATATCTGGGAGGTCAATGACGGAAATCAAATCTGGGCGATGAAGCTGATGCACGACGATAAGGTCGTCGAAGTCGAGGAACGAAACTCTCTCAAACACGAGGGGAAAATTCTTCAGCAATTGTCGCATCCCGCTTTTGTCGCGTACCGGGATATGGAGATTGGTAAGAAACTCTCTTATCTCGTCATGGAATACTTCCGGGGACCAAATCTTAAATCCTCGCTAAAAATCAATCGTCATGCTTTGCACGCTCAGTTTGAACGCCTGCTCGAGCAAGTGTGCTTGGGACTGGGCTATATGCACGAAAAAGGTTACGTGCATCGTGATGTCAAACCAGACAATATCCTGTTCTCCAAATCGGGAGAACTCAAAATCATCGACTTCTCGTTAACCACGAAGTTCAAAACGGGAATTGCGGCTACCATTGCTGGTAAAATGAAAAACATTCAGGGCACCCGAACCTATATCGCCCCGGAAACCATTCAGAAAAAACAACCCTCACCTCAGACAGACATGTATTCCCTGGGAATTACTCTGTACGAAGTTCTGACCGGAAAAACTCCGTTCGCCGGTGCGTCACCCAATGATTTGTTGCTCAAACATTTGATGGATCCTCCCGCACCCCCTTCGTCTCACGAGAAAAATATCACTCCCGAACTGGATCAGTTTATTTTGAAGTTACTGGCGAAAAAGCCGAGCAACCGATTTGACGATATGAACCAAGCCTATGCCGAAATTCGTTCCTCGAAATTGTTTAAAGAGGATCCCGAATCTCTTTCACAACGTCAACAAGCGGAAGCAAAAGAAGCCCAAAACATCTCTTACGAAGAGGTTCTCGATAGTCGAAAGGACGCGGAACGTACCGCTGCGGGCATTAAGTTGCCTCCAAAGCCCAAAAAGAAACCAGTCCCAAAACTGGAACCCAAACAATCTCCCGCTCAGCAGCCAGCAGCTCAACAACAACCCCCACAACCACAAATGTCGCCGCAACCGCAAATGCCACCAGGATATCAAATGCCCCCTCCCGGATATCCGCAGATGCCTCCTCCGGGAATGATGCCATATCCAATGCCTCCAGGTGGTCAACCACAGCCACAATGGGGTGGACAGCCACAGCCTCCTGGCCAAATGCCCCCGATGTATCCACAACAACCCCATCCCGGAGTTCCCGCTGGTGGTCAAACGACCCCCACACAACAGCCAAACTCTCCACAAACACCCGCTCAGCAGCCCGCGGTGCAAGAACCAGCAGACGAGCAGGGGGGAGGGAATCTTCCGAATCAGCAAAAACCGAAGGTGATACAATCCGCAGTAATTCCGGGACGAGCCCAGGAAATCGGTTCACATCCGTCGCAACGAGGCAAAGAAGATGAGGATTTACCCGAAATGGACGAACTTCCCGATGTCATTTGATTGGCCAAGTCGTTTGATCTTTGAGCAAATCATCGGAATGATGTAACATCTCAAACTGTTACAATTATTCCATTGATGCGACTGAAGACAGTTCCCATGGCTCTCAAACACGTGCTACCATTCGAAAAGCCGATTTCCGAGTTGGAATCACAACTCGAGAAGCTCGAAAATCAGCCCGATCCTTCTCCCAGCGCACGCGAATCGATCCGCAATATGCGTGTCGAGATCAATCAAATGCGTCGGGAGATCTTTGAAAATCTCGATCCTTCGGAAGTGGTACAGGTTGCCCGACATCCTGATCGACCACAAACGCTGGATTATATCGAGCTGCTATTCGACGAATGGGTCGAGTTGCACGGAGACCGAGCGTTCGGTGACGACCGTGCCATTCTGACCGGCTTTGCCAAACTCGAAGGGCAAAAAGTTTTGTTTGTTGGCCAGCATAAAGGTCGCACGCTCAAAGAACGGGAAGAATGCTATTACGGATGTGCGCATCCCGAAGGGTATCGCAAAGCCATCGGCAAAATGGAAATGGCTGCTCGGTATGGACTGCCGATCATCTGCTTCATTGATACTCCCGGAGCTTATCCGGGAATTGGTGCCGAAGAACGCGGCCAGGCTTACAACATCGCCAACAACTTACGTGAAATGTCCACCTACAATACTCCCATTATCTGTGTTGTGATTGGGGAGGGCGGTTCTGGCGGAGCACTCGGGATTGGAATTGGCGATCACATTTGTGTCATGGAATACGCCTACTATTCTGTGATTAGCCCTGAAGGATGTGCGGGGATTCTGTGGAAGTCGGTCGAACACAAAGACAAAGCTGCTCGTGCTTTGAAGTTCACGAGTAAATCATTGTTAGGACTGGGAGTGATTGACCAAATCATTCCCGAACCTCTGGGCGGAGCGCATCGCGATCATTGGCAAACCGCCACCATGCTGAAAGGGTCGCTGCTGAAAGCCCTCAAAGATCTCCAAGCGATTCCCAAAGATCAATTACTTGATCGTCGGTATCAAAAGTTCCGCAGCTACGGTGTCTTCGAAGAAGTGACTACGGAAACAGACATCGCTTGAACACAACCGCTCAATAACTGCGAGATTTATTCACATGGATGATCAACATATCCTCTCGCGACGAACGGCGTTAAAACTGTCTTTCAAAGTGCCAACCGCGATCATGCTCGGATGTGACCTGCTGAGTCATCGGAACTCGAACGCAGCAGAACCAACTTTTAAGTTTGGACCGGTCGAAGAGATACTCCATCAAGCGGTCCATCAAAAAGCGTTTCCGGGATGTTCGGCGGCGTTCGGGAACAGTGAAGCTGTTCTTTGGAGTTCTGGTTTCGGACATCTCAGCCTCTCTCAAAATAAACTGGTCACTCCGAGTACACCTTACGATTTGGCATCATTGACTAAAATCGTAGGCACAACCTCAGTCGCGATTCAGTTGTTGACAAGAGAATCGATGACTCTTAACGATCCGGTTACGAAATGGATTCCTGAGTTTCTCTCCAAGAATGACGATTCTGTCCTGCGAGAAGAAATCACCATACGACATTTGTTGACTCACACGAGTGGATTGCCGGCTTGGAAACCGATTTACAAATCGGCGTCGAACTATCAGGAAACAATTCAAACCATTTGCCAAACCGATCTGGAACAACCACCGGGTGAGAAGTATCGCTACAGCGATCTTGGAATGATGCTACTGGGCGAGACATTGAGTCGGACAGGGAAAGCACCTCTGGCCAAACTTGAACACGATTTGGTATTCAAGCCGTTGGGAATGAAACAGACTCTCAGAAATCCCCCCAAAACAAGCTGGAGCAAGATTGCACCCACCGAACGAATTGGAGAGAGTAAGAAATTCTATCAAGGGGTCGTTCACGATGAAAATGCTCGCGGCGGTGAAGGACTCACCGGACACGCCGGTTTGTTCTCGAACCTCGTTGATCTCTCCAGGTTTTCCCAAGCTTGGCTGAAGGCCGTTAGAGGAAACAAATCATTGTTTGATTCTACTCTCGCGCGCCAATTTGCTTCGCCTCAGAAGATTCCGGGAGATTCTCGCCGGGGATTGGGTTGGCAGATGTTTTCGCCGGGAGGGTCGGGAGGAACATTGCTGTCAGCATCCGCCTTCGGCCATACCGGTTTCACAGGGACATCACTCTGGATTGATCCCGAGAAAGACTTGTTCCTGATCCTGCTCTCAAACCGCGTCCATCCGACGCGAAAGAATTCCCGTCATCTCGCTGTCAGGCGTGAGTTTGCAGACGCCATCGTCAGGGCAGTCGAGCAGTCCTGAATCATCATCTACATTGTATGAGTCCAAAAACAACAGGATCCCCAACGTCCGATAATGTCTGTTATGTTAAACTCGTTAATCACAAATACTCTGTAAATATAGGGATTTGAGATTTAGGCACATTTTTCCTGCCCTGAATTGTGGCGTTGAGTTTCAAATGACAGGACATCGGATTTTCTTGCTCGGGACGGACTTTAGAATTGCGATTCGGAGACACTCTGATTCAGCGAATCACGCTCAGTCGCTCTTGCAGCGCGGTGTTGAGTGAGTTCACTTTCAGGCCCGCATATTTCACCTGATTGAAGATCCGTAAGTCCAGATCTGACCGAAAATCAGTGCTCGGATCGGGGTCAGGATCGAGACCGAGAAGGTCGGCGTGCCAGTCCTCGAGAACACTGGATTCGATTTGTAAGGGCAGGCCAGTCAAGTCGTCGGTAATTTCGGATTCAAAAGAAGCCTGTGCATTGGGTGTCGTGAAATAGATGCCCGAGATTTCCCGCAGCAGGCGATTGCGGGTCTCTTCATTATTGGCGGCATCTGCCGGCTTTCCCCTTTGCCATTCGATGGCAATGATCTTGGTCAATGCGGGAATCCCACTCGACATCAAATCGATCAATTGGCCACGATGTTCGGGGGCCGTATTCAAAAGTGCTGTCACTGCCATCTGTTGCAGTGGCGGATCGTTGGACATACCGGGAAGTTGTGAAATCAACTGCTGCAATCGCACCCGATCACCATCATCAGTCGGGGTTGTCGGTTTTTCATCGTTGAAAGGGGGGCGATCACTCCCCTGCCCGTCAGCCACATGCTCGTGTTCGTCGTGGTCATGGCCATCATGAGCGTGTAAATCGACGCCATCACCATCAAGTGAATGGATATACGGTTCGAGAACTGTGTGCAATTCGGTCGGCATGACCGGGTGCAAGCGATCCATGATGATCGCGGCGTACTTTCCGCTCAGCGTTCCCATTACATGATCTCTGGCCTGTTCCGAGAGGGTCACGGAAAAGAATGTCAGAATCAGGGCGATACCGACTCCTTTGAGGAGACCCAAGACGGCTCCCATGTGTCGGTCGTATTCTGTGAATTTGGCTTCTTCAATCATCGTTTTCATCGACCGGGCGACGGCAAAGGCGAGAAAAGAAAAGATCAGATACAGCAGAAACATCGCCACCCAACGGTTCAGCGGCTCTTTGAGTCCAATCATCGGTGCCAGCACAATCGAGAGTGATTCGGCAAACATGAAACACAAAACGATTGATGCGATTGTCGCTAACTGCCAAACGAGCCCCTTGACGGCTCCCCGAATGACTGAAAACGCAATCACGCCAACAACTAGCAAATCCCAGATTTCGATGGACATCCCTGACCTTTTCTACAGAAAACATACACGTCCTTGTGATGAATTATTCAAATGGAAGTTTAGCAGAAGAGCAGGGCTGAACAGAAGAGCAAAATCACTTGGTTTTCGCCGCGATTTCTACTCAAAACTGTTTCGTGCTATCAATCAGCAAGGTCACCGGACCATCGTTGAGCAGTTTCACATCCATGTGAGCTTGGAAGACACCTGTTCCCACGGTGATCCCCTGCTCTTTCACCAGTGACACAAACTGCTCGTACAGGTCGTTCGCTTTTTCAGGACGGGCCGCTTGAATGAAGCTCGGGCGGCGCCCTTTGCGACAATCTCCAAACAACGTGAATTGGCTGACTACCAGCATCTCACCGTTGATGTCCTCCAGCGAGAGATTCATTTTCCCAAGATCATCCTCAAAGACCCGTAGGCCGACAATTTTGTTGGCCAGATACTTGGCATCATCGAGAGTGTCTTCCTCAGCGACACCCAGCAAAACTAAAAAGCCGGTTCCGATCTCTCCCGTAATTTGACCATCGACGGTCACCGATGCTTGTGAGACTCGTTGTACAACTGCCCTCATGACGTCGGCTCCACGACATGCGTCATGTTGATGGCAAACTCCTTCAGATCAAGGCTCGGCTGTTCTCCACACATCAATTGCCGCATGACAAGGGCAGTCGCAGGAGATGTTTGCAGGCCGGCGCGGAAGTGACCCGCTGCAACATACGCATTCTCTGTTCCCGGTAACAATCCCAAAAACGGAGAACCTGTTTCTGACATGGGACGAAGCCCGGCCCAAGTTTTCTCAACATGGGCTGATTTCAAACTCGGAATCAATTGAATCGCAAACCTCTGTAACTCGGCAATCGCCAAATCTGTGTTGATTTTTTCGTAGCCAGCATTTTCTTCGGTCGAACCGACCAGCAATCGTCCATCTTCTCGGGGAACGAGATATCGTTTACCAACCTCGATCACATGACGAATGAGTGGTACTTCCGTACGATAGAGAACGATTTGTCCTCGAACCGGAACGATAGGCAACGAATACCCGGCAGCGTTTAAAAGTTGACCGGTCCAAGCCCCGGCAGTGAAGCAAAATTGGTCGGCAGTGAGCGATCGCGAACGAGTTTTGACGGATGAGATATTCCCGTCCACCTGAATGATTTCTTCGACAGGCTGATCGCATTGCAGATCGACTCCTCGTTGACGACAGGCTTTCGCGAGTGCCTGTAAATGATGAGGATTACGGACCTGGCAGAGATCGGGGAGCCGAAATCCGTCTTCGACTTTGGTAGTCAGTTTGGGTTCGTAGTCTCTCAAACCTTCTCCGTCCAAATCAGCCAGTTCAACTCCTTCAGACGTCCATTCTGCGCGATAGGGTTCGCATGAATCGTCTCCGAGTGTGACCGTCAAACCTCCGCAGTGGCGATAACCGTTATCAATACCGGTTTCGCTTAGGAGCTGCTCAGAAAATTCTTTCCACATATCGACACTGAGGGCTCGGAGCTGATCGAACGAGGTTCTCGCACCGGGAAGATGTCCGGGGGGTAAGATGCCGGCACCGGCCCAAGACGCTTCTTGCCCGGTTTGTTGTTTGTCGAGAACGGTGACGCTTCTCCCCTGCCCTGCTAATTGCCAGGCTAGCGAGAGTCCAATCACCCCTCCACCAACAATCACCACATCCGTGGACATAACATGTCTCAATCTGTTCCCGAAAAAAAACAGCCCTTTGAAAACAAAGGGCTGTTATCCAATCTACTGATTTTATCGCAATCTGCCTCTCTTGCCCACGGTAAGCCGGCCAGAGATTCACTATTTCGGGAGTGCTTGAGAATAAGCCAGAGCGATCGACTGAGAATTTGCTCGATAGACCGTAGTCAACGCGGCATCGACACTACTACCGTTTCTCAACCGAGCGATGAATTCACCATACTTCCCGATTCCACCATTTCTGATCAGAAACGAGACGAGTGTGTAACCGACCGCCGCTTCTTCCGAAGGTGCGAAGGCACCATCGGCAAAGATTTGCTGTGGACGTTGAATCTTAGTCAAGGCTTCGGCAGCCACAGGAGGTAACGATTTGAAATAGTCAGCTCCTCCCGATTGAGCAGCCAGATACAATCCCGTCCCTCGTGTGACCCATTTCGGCAAATCATCGCCCGACTTCTGGAGGTAAGCATTCGTCACTTGAGTCACGAGGCTCGTTTCCAGATTCATCTGACCGTCTTCAGGATTATCGCCAACATCTTCCAAGGCGATGTAGGCATCCTCTAGAGAGGGTGTCACTTTCGTGTGACCAATGATTGTTTTTTCAGGTTGCTGACGTTCAATCGTAAACAGAAACTCTTCGTATCCAATACGATCTTTGAACAGGAAGATCGTCAACCGACCGGGAAAGGTTCGATCTTTCGCTTCGTCTTTGAACATTGCTTTCAACTGAGTGAAGTGCTTGTTCGCGAGTTGATCGACTTGATTCATGCGATCAGCACTCACATTTCCCCAGACGAGAAAATCTTTTCCTTCGATGCGAGCACCATTCTCTTTAGGAAGAGTTCGTTTCCATTGTTCCTGACTCCGTTCGATTCGCATTTCTTCCCACTCTTCAGGAGAGAGCTTTGCGAGTTCTTCGGATTTCATTTCATCGACAGAAGGGATCAATTCACGCAGTGGAGTTTTAATGCTGTCTCCGTCAAACTTGTTCCCTTCTTCAAACCATTTTTTCAGGTCTTCATAGTTTTGGCGTGTGATGCGGGCCTGCCCTTGAGGCATGCGGGGGTTTTCCAACCCGCCGACCAATCGAAACAAGCGGCTGCCTTCGAGGTTTCCGGGAATAATCACACGTCCGCTATCTCCCCCTTCCATCAGGCGTTCAAACGTCTCTAACGAGAGTCCGCTGTTGGGGTTGTTTCCACTGTGACAACCGAGACACAAGCGGCTCATGAAAGGAGCGATATCTTTGGTGAAGGAAACGGTTTCTGTACCGGTCGCCTTCGGGATCTCAATTTTTTCCATCCCGGGTCGACTGGCGGTACGAATCAAATCGCCGAGTAGCATCTGAGGATCTTTGCCATCATATTTAGCGCCGGAATCGATCCAGGTGGAAATCAACAAAAGATCTTCGTTGGAAAACTGGCTTCCATTGCGAGGCATCCGTTGAGCATCATCGGGATGAATGAGTTTCCCCAACAGCAGGCTGCGTCGCGAACTTCCTGGAACCAACAGAGGTCCGTTTGTTCCACCACGTCCCATGGCCGCATAACTTTCGAGACTCAACCCTCCCGACTGACGATCAATGTGACAGCGGGCACAATTGTCGTTGAAGAGAGGAGCAATATCGGTGGAAAAACTCACCCCCTTCTCTTTGATCACTCGCGCCTTCTGATCGAATAGCAATTTTTGAGCCGACACAATGGCACGATCATTTGCGTTTTCTGGTCCTGCCTCTTGTGTCACTTGGTTAAGAGAGGTCTCAGACTCATCAATCACTTTTTGGGCTTCGTCAAATTTATCTTCGCGGAGCAATTTTACGACATTAGCCAAGTCCTTGCGTATCTCACCAATCTTTTCCTTGGTTTCTTTCGGCAGAGCTGCATCGAGGGATGCCAAACAGACAAAGGAGCCAAGCAAAACCACAGAACAACGCATCAGTCGTGAAAATCGCATGCTTCACCTCTCACAATGAGTGAGCCAAATTGTACTTCAAACCCCAAGAAACAGATTCTCAGGAGGACTAAAAGAACGCAGCTAACACTATAAAGGGTATGGTCAGGTCATGCCAACAGGAGTTGAACGCCGATTCCCTACTCAGAAACCCGACAATATGCCCATTGGTTCTTGAAAAAACAGGAAAATCAGACGCATCTGATTGGATTACCACTGCCAAACTGCGAAAATCAGACTCCTAGTTCCAATTTCAGACGATCTTCAAATGACTCCACTTTCCCCAGAACTTTCCGAAAAACGCGACCTTTTACTGGCTCGTCTCAGTGATTTTGAGCGAGTTGCGGTGGCATTTTCAGGAGGAGTCGACAGCTCGCTTGTCGCCAAAGCGGCTCAAATCGCCTGTGGAGATCGTGCCGTGGCTCTCACGGCCATCAGCCCGTCTCTCGCTGGCGGAGAACTCGAAATCGCAGCCCAGGTCGCCTCGACTATCGGGATTCGACATGAACTGGTTCCAACAGAGGAATTTGAGAACCCCGACTATGTGAAGAATGCTCCCAACCGTTGTTTCTTCTGCAAGGACGAACTCTATTCACAACTCGAACGTCTCCAAAGTCAATTTGGATTCGAGGCTGTTCTTAACGGTGCCAATCTCGATGACCGGGGCGATCATCGTCCCGGTATGCAGGCCGCAAAAAATCATCAGGTGGATAGTCCTCTTCTGGAAACAGGATTCACAAAACAGGATGTTCGTGATCTGGCACAACACTGGGAGCTTCCCGTCTGGGATAAGCCGGCCAGTCCCTGCTTGTCAAGCCGAATTGCGTATGGTATCGAAGTCACTCCCGAACTCGTTCGTCGTGTGGATGCCGCCGAACAATTTCTCAAGAAACGACTGAACCTGACTGAACTACGCGTCCGGCATATGGAGAATGGCTTGGCACGAATCGAAGTCCCCTCCCCTGCCCTGCCAGTTTTGCGAGAACCGAATGTGATTGAGGAAGTAACGACCTACTTCAAATCACTCGGCTTTCAGTCCGTGACCGTGGATCTGGAAGGCTTCCGTTCGGGAAGTTTGAATGATGTGATTCCGCTGGACCAATTGCAGAAATTGTGATCGAGCGTTTACGAATCGGCGCCTGCATGAAATTGACCAGGCATTTTGAGACTCAATATTTCCAGTGGTGATCAATACTACCCAAACACTCAACGCCCGATTCAAGATGTCAAGATTCGGAAATTCGGGGACACACCATGACCAAATCTTGACCCAAATCTTGACCCAAATGTTTGCGGTAGACCAATTATGGCGGAGAACAAATGGAACTTTTATTATCCATTTGGAGGAAGCCCATGTCAAACATTTCGTGAGTGGTACGACAAGCCCCCTCCTGAGACCACACCATGCAACGACGATGCTTCTGCGACGATCTCAAAGAAGAAAACAAACGGCTTAGGAAACAACTGCTGATAACCGAGTCAATCTTAGCCAACTTCCTCTGCCGTGAAGAAAGAAAACGGGTGAGGTGATCACCGCTCAGCAAACAAAACAAGCCCGGTACCATGATGGGACCGGGCTTGAGTTTTGATCAATTCGAATATTTCATCGTCGTTACTGTTTCGTGGTTCCTGTTTCGGAACGTGCCGAAGCTGACGGGTTGGTCGGTGCTTCGCGATCATCGTCGCTGGCTTGTACGTTGCCACCCGATGCCCAGTTTTCCACCTTCCAGAATGGATAGGTATCTTTGACGCTACGTCCGATGTCTTTCAGGATCGAGGCGAACTTGGCCGTGTTCATGTCGCGGTTATCGACGACCTGCTGGAGGACGAAGCGACGGTTCGAGGCGATGTAGGCAAAGAACTTGCCATTCCCCATACGGTCGTTCTCGGCCAAGAGTCGAAGTAACGCCGTTCGTGGAACATTGGCAGCCGAGCGAGGCAAGGGATCGAGCCACGCCATCACCCAGACTGATGCTTCGTCTTTGGAGAGGACCGATGACATAGTGAAATTCCACTCATCCCCATCCAAGGCTGTGCGGAAGGCGAAGTCGTACCGTTTTTCGGTCTTCTTCGGCTGCAAGCCCATTGCTTCGAGCATCAGTCCCAATTGTTCTTCATTGAGATTTTCGAGGGTCGTCTTGCCGCTTTGTGCAAAGGCAGAACCGCCCCCCATCAAGGCGCCTACGGATAATCCACTTAACAACAGATCTCGTCTGTTCAGATTCATCGATGACACTCCTTTGTCGCCAGTCGTAATCATTCAGATCAACTGCTCATCCTTGTAGTTGATTTTCGCCTGAATGCGAAGTCGAATTTTTCGATAGATGGTTGTTTTTCTGGTGTTTTATGCGCCAAACAGATGCTTTATGCAGATTTGAGACCACGTTTCAAACGTGTCAATCTGGTCTAACAGTTGTTCCGGTTGCGCAAACCCTGTCTCTTGTATCGACTCTTCTGCCGGGTAAACTTTGGGCTCTTCTAGGTCAAATATGTGAACAATCCCTAAATGAACCTTTCCGACCTCGGTTTCGTCATCGTTAATGAGCCCCACAAGTTGTTCTTTGAAAGGGGTTTCGATCCTCACTTCCTCATCCAATTCCCTCTGCATCCCGACCAAATAAGGCTCGCTGTCTCCTCCCTCATCCTCTGAAGAGATATGACCTCCGATGCCGACCGATTTCTTCGCATGCAGCCGGCTTTCTCCCCCACTTCCCCCACGTACATAATTGAAGATTTTTCCATCGCAGCGAAAAATGCAGTACGGGATCAACTGTTTGAAACTGGGGTCTTCTTCCATCTGAGGTCGCGGCTCGTAGCGTGTATGCGCGGGATCGAGCAATGTTTGCAGATAGGGATCGACATTCTCGCAAAACCCTTGGAAGTGACCCACTTCGTGAAAGAGAAGTGTCGGCACTACCATGATCTGTTCAATGTCGCTCATCAGAAGAATCCTTTTGGGTCTAAAAATCGAATTTCGATTCGAGGTTGTGTAACTTTAAGCGGTTCCAAGTAACTGACGAACTGCCAAGCCGATATCGTCCTGTCGCATGAGTGATTCACCCACAAGAATCCCCTTCACTCCGAACTGTTGGAGGTGGAGTACATCGTCGTGAGTTCGAATCCCACTCTCACTGACCAGTAAGGTTTCAGCGGGGACATTTTTGGCAAGATCAGTCGTGTGTGACAATTCGGTAACAAAGGTTTTCAAATCGCGATTATTGATTCCCAGAAGTGCTGGCTCGAGCTTCAACACTCGCTCCAGGTTTTCAGGATCATAAATCTCAATGAGACATTCCATCCCCAAATCTGACGCTTGAAAATACAACTCTCGCAATTGGCAATCGTTCAAGCATTCGGCAATCAAGAGAATGCAATCGGCCCCGGCAGCACGAGCTTCAACCACTTGATAAGGGTCGATGATAAACTCTTTTCGCATGACCGGTATCTCGATCGCGGCACGAACGGCTTTCAAGTAATCGAGATGTCCTTGAAAGTAAGGTTCATCTGTGAGGACACTCAGGCAAGCGGCCCCATTGTCCTGATAGGTGCGTGCAATCTCGACAGGATCAAAATCTGCTCGAATGATTCCGGCAGAGGGAGACGCCTTTTTGACCTCGGCAATGAGTCCAATTCCTTTAGAATCTCTCATTGCGGCGACAAAATCGCGAACTTGCGGGGCATCGGCAACCTGAGCCTCCAACTCAGTGAGCGGGCGTAAGGTTTTTGCCTGTTCTATTTCTTGCCGCTTGTCAGCGACGATCTGATCTAATACGTTGGTCGGCATGGTATGCTGTGTTTTTGAAGATGACCGGTAAATCAGGGGGCGGTCATGGCGGAATCGATTTGTTTTTTTGCATCATAACTCGCACAGCAACAGTTCCCAACCGTCAAGCCGGCCCGATCTATGCAGTCTTTCGATCTCCCTCTGACTCTGTTACTGCTGCTCATCTCAATACCGATGGCGTTCAGCCTGGTCTTTTGGCTGCAATTTCTCTCGAAATCAGAACGACCATTCTGGCTGTTCCCACGGGAAATTGCCCTACCAAGTCGATCTGCCACCTTGTTCATGACCGGCGGGCTCCTCATTCTGGGAGCCGTAGTCTTCGATTCCGCTTTTCGCCTACAAATCATCGATCAATTCTCACCTCCCCGCCAAACCTCGGAAGAAAGTCCACAATATTCGAAAGCTCTGTCGCTCTCAGCTAACAAACAGTTCGACGTCGAACGGGAACTGGTCAAAACGCAATATTCTGTCGCGTTGAATCTGTTAGTTGCCCTCATTGGAGCTGTCATAATATGGCGTCTTCCCAACAATGACCGCAGACGAGTTGGCTTTCGTACTGACGACCTGAAGGGGCAGGCTTGGTACGGAGTTCAAGGGTTTCTGCTCGCAGTCGTTCCGGTGTACGCAATACTTGCAATCATACTTCCACTGAAAGAAGCAGACGAAGCCGTCCACCCCCTACTCCGTATGTTGACAGAAGGTCAGCTCAATCCTCGATTTGTCTTCTGGGCGTGTCTATCGTCGATTGTCGTCGCGCCCATTCAGGAAGAGATGCTGTATCGCGTGCTTTTGCAGGAGGGCATGGTGTCGCTCGGCTATCGATTGCGGATCGCGATTCCCGGAATTGCCGTCTTCTTCTGCCTGGTGCATTTATTCCCAGACTCCATCCCCCTCTTCCCGCTCGCAATACTGTTGGGTCTCGTCATGCATTTCCGCAACAGCTTCCTGGCCGTTGTCATCATGCACATGCTATTTAATGCCTTTAACATCATGCTGACAATTCTCGGCAACCTGCTGTAACTGGCCGAACTCGCTGGCAGCAAATCGACTCTCTTGGTACGCTCAAATTTCAATAGCCCGTGGGCGCAAGCACACAGGATCAAAGAGTTTGAAATCACTCATTTCCATTCGTCGCGTTTCTGCCCGACGGCATGAGACAATCATCTTAAAGATTTGCCGAGACCACCATGGAATTTCCACCCGTTGAAGAACAGTTGGCCGTCATCCGCCGCGGTGTCGAAAAAATTGTCCCCGAAGAAGAACTCGCTAAAAAACTCGAAGAGAGCCGAAAGACCGGCACTCCGCTTCGCATCAAATACGGCATCGACCCCACCGGCATCGACCTGCATTTAGGACACACTGTCCCGATGCGTAAGATGCGTCAGTTTCAGGAACTCGGCCATCAAGCCGTCATCATCATCGGCAACTACACGGCCATGGTGGGTGATCCCAGTGGCCGCGATGAAACTCGTGCGAGACTCACCGAAACCGCCGTCGAACAAAACGCCAAAACTTACCTCGAACAGGTCGGCAAGGTGATCGATCTCGACAAGGCTGAAGTTCATCGTAACGGCGACTGGTTCGGGAAAATGTCGTTCTCTGACATCCTGACGCTGACCAGCAAAGTCACCATCGCGCAACTTCTCACCCGTGACGATTTTTCCAACCGCATGAAGTCAGAATCGCCCATCTATCTACACGAATGCCTCTACCCTCTCATGCAGGCGTGGGACTCGGTCGAAATCAAAGCCGACATCGAACTCGGTGGCACCGAGCAACTTTTCAGTTTCATGCTCGCACGTGAACTTCAGCGTGATGAAAAACTCTCTCTGCAAGTCGGAGTCATGTCTCCCATTCTCGTCGGTTTGGATGGCGTACGCCGCATGGGGAAAAGTCTCGGCAATTACATCGGTATTGCCGATTCGCCTTACGACATGATGAAAAAATTTATGCAGATCCCTGATGAAACAATGAAGATGTTTTATGAACTACTGACCGATTTGCCACTGAAAGAAGTGACTCAAATCCTTGCCGGGCATCCCAAAGACGCCAAAATCGCACTCGGTAAGACAGTCATCGAAGAATACCACACCGGAGAGGAAGCGGACGAGGCTGCGGCACGTTGGGAAAAAGAAATTGGTCAAGGAGCTTTACCTGAAGATATTCCGATCAGATTACTCCCTCTCTCAGAACTTGAAGACGGCAAAATCATGGCCGTCAAATTGTTGAATCTTCTCGGTCTGTGCAATTCTTCGGGAGAAGCACGACGCATGATTGCTCAAGGAGCCGCGTATCTTGGAGAAGACAAAGCACGCATCGAAGCTCACGATGAGTTGATTTCTGTCGAAGATGGTTTGTTGGTGAGAGTCGGTAAGAAAAAGATCTGCCGTGTGGATGTCACCGGTAATTGATTTGACTATGACTTAACAACTTCTTTTGTGGAAACAAGCCTCTCTCTTATTCTAGCAATCACTCGCTCAACTGCTCGGGAACATAACCGACCATCCGGCTCACGTAAGACGCCACGTCTTTTTGTTGTGAACTTTTGATACCTGCCCGTTTAATGGTAGGAATCAATGACTTCGCCGGCGGACCGATTCGCTGAATCACGTTCATGGCAGAAAGTCGCACGAACGGATCGTCGATGGAAAGGGAAGCTTTCAACACAGGTAATGCCAAATCGATTTCACCGAGCTGAGCCAAGGCTTCGGCAGCAGCGATCCGCACGTCGGGAGAGGAGTCCTGAAGTGCCAATATGAGTGCCCGTTCTGCGGGCTTGGCATGTTCTTTGAGTGTGACGAACCCCAATGCTCCCCACCAACGGATCGCCGAGTCTTGCGAGGAAAGCATATGGATCAATTGCAGAATATTTTTGGGATCACCTTCATTGGCAACATTGGCGGCGTCCCAGAGTTTTTCAATCGGATTCAGATTTTGATTCGTGGCAATTTCATAAGGCGTTGATGACTCGGATCGGCTGTGCATTTCCCGTTCGGGGAGCAGGCCAAGATCACCGGCAGCCAGCATTTGTGATTTGAGTTCTGCTCGCATCTGATTCAAAACCGATTCATATTCTGTCTGCTTGGCAAGATTATTGACTTGCCAAGGATCGTTATGAACGTCGTACAGCTCTTCGATGGGTTTAGGAACGGCAAAGAACTTTGCTGTGGGACCACTCAACTCACCAGCCTGATGCAGGGCGTACCACGCTTGCATGCTGTCGTGGTTCCAGACGTAACTCATGTACTGGCCGAACGGAAGCTCAGGATGAAAATTGCGATTGTATTGGAATTTCTGATTACGAACGTAACGGATCAGATCGACGCATTCCGCCTGACGCTCTTTGCCTCCAAAGACAAAGTCTCTTGGTTGAGTCTCTTGTTCGCCAAGAAACGCCCTGCCCTGCATATGTTTTGGAACTTTAACACCGGCCAAACTGAGAGCCGTGGGACCAAAGTCCACGAAGTTGACCAGCCGATCGGTGGTCTCTCCCGGTGGGGTCGGAGCGAGATGCTCATACTTCTTCGGAAATCGGATCACCAAAGGAACTTCCAGACCCGGCCCCCAGGCAAACATTTTGATGGACGGCATGCCTGTGCCGTGATCGGAATAGAAGAAGACAATCGTATTCTCTTCAAGGTCGTCTTCGTTCAACTGCTTTAAAACATCGCCGACCTGATAGTCCATTGCAGTGACATTGTCATAATGGCGAGCCCACTCCTTGCGGAACTCGGGAATGTCGGGATGGATGGGCGGCACAAAGACATTCGCAGGATCGTGGCGTTGTTCCTCAGTGAGTCGTTTAGTGTTTGACTGATACTTTTTCTCGCTACAAAAAATTTGCGATTGATGGCAGACCGTAAAATTGAAGATGGAGAAGAAGGGTTGTCCCGCTTTCCGGTTCCGCCAATGCGCTTTCTTGCTGGACTCATCCCATGCAGTTTCAGGACGTTTGAAGTTGTAGTCTTCTTTGGAATTATTCGTGCAGTAATAGCCGGCATCTCGAAGGTACTCAGTAAAACAACGGATTTTCTTGGGGAGTACAGAGCTCGACCGCATATTTTGACTGCCGAGACGTAGCGGATACAGACCCGTGATCAGGCAAGAGCGACTGGGAGCGCAAACGCCGGTATAGGCAAATGCATTGGTGTAGCGGACGCCCTGCTCTGCCAATGCGTCAACATTGGGAGTGATGGCGAAATCGTCATCGTAGCACCCAAAGTGTGGTGAGGTGTCTTCGCAGGTGATCCAGAGAATATTCGGGCGGTCGGCGGCGAAGAGTGCTGGATTCAGGCCGATCAGAAAAAATATCGTGAGATAAAAAGGACGCATTACGGTATCTTTCGAGAAGAGAGTGCTAAAAAGCGATTCTACCGAATTCACATCATAGAATCTTCAATGAAATTTCATGTCACATCGATCTTGAACGGTTACTGTGAGATTCATTCAACCAGTTTCTTGAAAAGGTGATCTTAATGAAGTGCCTGTGTTTTATTTTGTTATCGCTACTCTTTCCCAATCTTCAGATGCTGGCGGCTGACGACCCAGTCGCCGAATTGATCACACGGTGGGACGCTCCCGAAGCGACTCAAGGTATCGCCGTTGATCAACACCATTTTTATGCGATCGCGAATTCGGTCATCGGGAAATACGACAAAAAAACCGGACAACGGGTTTCACTCTGGAAGGCTAACGAAGAAACTCCACTCACCCATTTGAACGCCGGCATCATCATTGACAGCAAGCTGTATTGCGCATCCTCGAATTATCCTCAACTCCCGGAAGCCAGTTCGGTGGAGATTTTTGATACCGCGACCCTGAATCATATCGGTTCACATAGTTTCGGGGTTTATGAAGGATCTCTGACTTGGGTCGACCAACGTGATGATGGATGGTGGGTGGTTTTTGCTCATTACTCCAAGAAAGATAACAACACCCCCTTCTCCAAACCCAATACCTACACTTCATTAGTCAAATTCGACCGACGCTGGCGCAGAACCGGTGATTATGTCTTTCCGAAAGAAGTTCTCGACCGCTTCGATCCGCACAGTTGCTCGGGGGGAAGTTGGGGACCGGGAGGATATATTTACTGCACAGGACATGATCTCGGAGAGTTATATCAATTGGCAATCCCCAAGGCGGGACCAACATTAAAACTCGTGCGGACGATCAAAGTTGAAATCACCGGCCAAGGGATCGCCTGGGATCGAAAGCAGTCGGGGATGCTGTACGGGATTGATCGGGCCAAGCGCCAGGTGGTCGTCACAAAGCTCACTTTTCCAGACTCGCATTGATAAAATCGATCAGTGTGGAGAGATTATTGAGATAAGTTTGAGTGCTGATAATTCGACCAGATTGTTCGTCTTTCGGATACTTTTTCAGTTCCCCGTCTTCAACCCAAGCCCCTCGCTTGTCGAGTTGGCCAACAATTCGTTCAGCCGACTTTCGTAGCGAGTCGTCCATCCTCGGAAGCTTTGGTTTCCGAAGGACGGACGAGTGGGAAGCTCCCTGCTCCTTGAGTTTCTGGTACTGACGTTCGATGCTATCGATCTTGGAACTGACCTTGAAGCCATAGTGTGTCGGCAGATCGTTGTCGTGATAGACGAGTTTGTAGTCTGTTGTGAAATAGAGCGGTTTGTCGGTCCCCATTTCATAGAAGCGGGCAAGTCCTCCATCCTCGAGTTGGAGTGAACGGTAATATCCAATCACCCGAGGTAGAGGACGCAGATATTTCTCATCGCCCGTCACGTCATAGAGTTTAAGCAAGGTGCGCATGACCTGTTGCGACTCGCCTCCTGTGATGGCTGGCGGCTCAAACTTTCGTGCCCAAACCGGTTCCATGTCGCGGTTGTATTGTTGAGCCCAACCGGGTTGCGGTTCGGGGAGTTGTGCCAACAGCAAAAAATCGCCTCCATGTTGCGCTGATTTCAGCCATCTATCGTCTTCGTAGACAAAATACGCGGTCAGCATAAGGTCGATCAGGTCACAGATCGTGTTGTCGTTCAATGTATAAAATTGACGGTATGACTCTTTCGGAAACTCTCGGCTCCATGATTGTGGAAACCGGGCTTTCGTGACCGGGAACTCTTTCGGATCGGGAAACTCCGAATACTGTTGTGGCCAAGCTCCATTGGGGTATTGCGTTTTCTGGAATGAATCCAGCGCGGTCAAAGCGGCTTCATGAAGAGATGCGTGCTCAAATTTCAATTCCCGATCAAGCAGCATGAGAAATTTCAACGCGGATTGTGATTTGTCATCGTCGAAGGTGGTACGGTTAAACCGTCGATCGAGAGTGGTCCGATGATCCACACGATATGCATACTTGGGGCGTAAGAGCGAATCGTATTCGATGTTGTCTGCCCACCCTCCCGACTCCAATTGTCCACGAACGAGCGCATCGGCAGTCTCCAACATCGCATCTCGAAAAATCGAGAGACGCGTCAATTGCCAACCACGCAAATAGAGCATTCCGACCGCCGGGGTTGCCGGTGGTTCAATCCAGACTTCTCTCGGTCCGACGCGATTTTCGCCCTCACGGTGCTTCAAATCATCACTCACACTAAAAATGTAGCCCCCTTGAACTCCGACCTTCTCTCGATAGAACCGGACTGTTTTTTCTGCAATCTTGACAGCCGATTCTAGATCGAGCTGTTCTTGACAAGACGCCGAATTCGACATGAGCAGGAGGAGTGTCACACCCCCTCCCCATACGAGCTTAACAATCATTTTCATAATGCGTGTTCCAGAGCTATTTCGAGGGAGCGGTTTCCGACAATCGCCATTTCAACCAAGCGTAAATTGATTGTCCGATTTGCTGGTACCCCGATTCATTAGGATGGACGGCATTGTTTTCGGGGTATCCATCAACTGGATCGAGATTCAATTCGGTCGGAATAAGAAAACGTCGTTGAGCTTCCTGATTTCCGAAATGTTCGATCTGTCGCTGTACAAGTCGATGCTGAATCCGCTTCCATCCCCAACGTGGATATCGATCTTTGTAATTCGCTTCGAAGGCGGATTGTCGTGAGTTCGGTGGAGTCGTCAAACATAATCCGAACTCCGCATCGGGGGCGGCCTTCCGGACAGCTTTCAGCAAAGTCTCCGCAGAAGTGAACATTGTCTCGATGCGTTTGTCGATGCCGGCAACATCCTCGGCGGGAGCGCTGAAGCAATCATTGATACCCAGCATAAAGATGACAACGTCGGGAGGCACGCCGTCACACTCTTCGCGAATGTAGCGAGTCACGTCAAGAATTGGTTTCTGATCTTCTCCCAAATAGACAAATGGACTGCTCCGCTTGCGATAGGTGCCATCGGGATTGGGTTCGTATTTTGTGGTAAAACGCTCCCACGTCCAACCGCCGTAACCTTCATGGGCAACTCCCAGTCGCGCACGAGTCGGCTGATGCGTCCCTAACATTGTCGTTTCAGGATTACCCAACTGCGATAGCAAGCGAAAGAGTTCATTGGGATACATTGAAGCGTGAGTGAGACTGTCACCGACGATCAATAATCGGACTTTACACCCTTGCCCTGCATCAGCGGGTACGACTTGCAGTTGAGTTGTGGCGATGCCAAGCGGTTCGCCTTCACCGTCAGAGATTGTGATCTTGAGCGTGTGTGAGCCGACATCTTTCTCGCTGGGTATGAAAGTCCACCGCTGCCGGCTGTTCTTGCCGAGACTGGAGGACACACTAAATCGGTACTCTTCGGGGGTCTGTGTCAGCACAACATTATCAAAATAGATGTTCGTCTCGACTCCCGGAACCGCATAAATTTCGGGTGGCAATGTCAGTTGGAGAGAATTTGCCTGCTTCGGATCGTCTCCCAGAGAGACACCGCAAGGCAGAAGCATTAAGAATGCCAGAAGGTAACGAGCTTTGTTCATCAATAAACTCCTGAAGATAAGGAGTTTCTATCAGACACAAAAAAACCGCAAATTGCCACGCGATTTCTCGCAGTACAAATTGCGGTCTTAAAACACATAAAAGCGGAGAGAGGGAGATTTTCTGAACGGCTGGCTGCGACCTGTTTCCTGATTGTGTTTATGCTGTAGTAATAGCGTTTTCTGTATGTGAGACAAGTTTTTGTTTCGCTCGGTTCGCGATTATAATGGGAATGAACTACCACAAAAATGCCACAAAATATTTTGCAATTCCCCGAAACTGATTGATGAAATACGCTGAAAAGACATCTTGTCAAAAGATGTCAGCTTAGAATTCCTGCAGGATGGGGCGTCGGAGCCTGCAGAAAAGTCTCGGGATATGAGCTTGCTTAGCAGCCCGTTGAAAATCGTGTCTTTTGTCTCTTTTCAGCAAGCCGCGACGGTGAAGTTCCTCCCGGCAGGGATTACGATGCCGAACTGAAACTGAGGCGTTAGACACGAAGAAGCACATATACAAACCAATCAGGAATTGCTCATGCAAGGGATGAATAAGTTCACAGGTTCAATTGTGCTGATGGGGATGATGGTCGCAATGGGATTTCTTCCGCGGCCCGTGCTTGCCCAAAAGATGCCGCGAAAGGATGTCGTTGACGTTCTCGCAACTGGTGAGGGACTCAGTGTCAGTAACGTCTTTCAGACCGACATGATGCTTCAGCGGGACAAGCCGATTCACGTCTGGGGTTGGGCGGAACCCGGCGAGCAGGTCACGGTTATGTTTGCGGGCAAGCAGGCGGTGGACAAAGCTGGCCAGAACCGGGCGTGGAAAGTCTCTCTGCCCGGCGTTCCTGCCAGTAGCAAACCGCAACAGATGACAGTCAAAGGTAAGAAGAAGACACTTGTTCTCGACAACATCCTCGTCGGTGACATCTGGTTACTCGGCGGACAGAGCAACATGGAGTTTGAACTCGCCAAAGTCGAGAACGGTTCGCTGGAAATCATCTCCGCGAACTTCCCCGAAATCCGCATCCTGACCGTCCCTTACGGTCAGGGCCCTAAACTCAACCGAGGCTTTGACCGCCTGCACGAATGGAGCGACTGGTCGGGCCGGCACTTCCGCAAGGGAGACTGGGATATCTGCACTCCCGAGACAGCCCGCGAACTTTCGGCTATTGGTTACGTTTTCGCGCGTCGGGTCCACAAAGCCTGTCAGATTCCCATCGGCGTTATCGACGCTTCTCGCGGTGGAACCACCGTAGAGACATGGACTCCGCTGCCAGTGCTTCGCGCGATGGAGAGCGAGCCGACCAAAGTCAAACTCGCCACATTTGATCAATTGGTTGAGGAGTGGGATGCCAAAGCGGACCTAGAAAAGCGAATCGTCAGCCATCGACAGTGGATCGAGCAACAGAAAAGAGAAGGCAAGCCGATCCCTGATGACAATAAGCAACCACCCGGCGACCTTCGACCCGGGCCAATCGGCAACCATAATTTCCCCGGCCACTGTTACGCGGGCATGATTTCACCTCTGGCCGGACTTTCGGTCAAGGGGGCAATCTTTCACCAGGGCTATAACAATGCGTTTGATGGCTCGACCGGTGCCGAAATGTACCGTGACATCTTTCCCGAAATGATCACAGCCTGGCGACAGGCGTTCGACAACCCCGAGATGCCTTTCGGGATTCTCTCACTTTGCACTGATGGCTACCCGCAAACCCGCGAGGATTACTGCGAGAAGATGTTCAACGCCGGGATCGAAATCCGGGCTGTGCAGTACCAGACTTTTCTCGACCTACACAAAGCCGGCGATCAGAACATCGGCTTTGTCAGCACTTATGATCTCCGCCGACGCTGGTATCATCCGCAACTCAAACTTCCCGCGGGCGAGCGGATCGCACGGTGGGCACTGGCGACGCAATACGGCTTTGACCGGCAGGTCCAGTGGAAGCCACCAATGCTGGTAGACATGGAGAAAAATGACGGGACAATTCTGCTCAAACTGGATACCGAAGTCAGCGACCCGCAGGACAGTACGATTCAAGGTTTTGCGATTGCCGGCGCAGACCGCAAGTTTCATCCCGCCGAAGTAGCCTATGCCGAGAAAGGCAAAGACGGTCGTGGGCGGATGCAGTACGACCGCCGACAACTTGTGCTGACCAGCCGGATGGTGCCCGAACCTGTTCACTTCCGTTACGCTTGGGGACGGAACCCGCTGGCCAATCTTCAGGCAACCGGCAACAAAGACTTACCGTTTGCGACCCAGCGCAGTGATGACTGGCGGATGGAAGAAGTCCCTCTGGGCGTACTTGGCGAGGAGGTCGTTCTGCCAATCTCACGTGGCGACCGAAACAAAATCATCCAGGCACTCCGCGAACAGGATAAACAGCGTCGCCTGAAAGAAGCAGAGCAGGTTATCGAAGCAAACAATGGCCCCTGAACGGCCGGTTGACTCATAATTCGGGTCCATGTTGAAGTGCATTCATCAAGGGTACCAGACTCTACGTCCAACAGATTTGATCTGAAAAATGGTCTACTCTCGGCTGTCCCGAGATGTTCTCAGCTTGGGTTAGCCCGAACATTTCGGAAAAACCCCGCATTCACAGGAACCGTCGGACGAGTTGATTCGTCTGATGTATGAGTTGTTTTTCTAGGCACAGTAAACAGATTTTCTGATGGAGCACACCTTATGTCAGTTTCCCAATCAACACTCAGTCCAATCGTGTTTCTATCCATCGCGTTTTTATTGACGGATGCCTCGCAGATTGAAGCCCAACCTCCGGTTATTCCGATGCTCGATAATCCGTGAGCGGTGGTTTCTCACTGGCTTGAACTGCATCGCACGGGTAAACCCAAGGCCGCGGCAGCCCTGACAACCGGGTCTCGTGACCATCGAGCGCGCTATCTTCTGCCATCCACGCGTGACACGGGTGTGCGTACTGAACGCTCCTTGGGCAATAAGCGAGTGGCGGCGGTAGTCACCAGCTCATTGAAGAAGACTGGCGAAGAAGTCGTGCTGTTCTGGCTTGTGCGGCGTGAAGGTGTCTGGCGGATCAAGAAGTCTGATAAGTTTAAACGACAGATTGTGGATGAGCGGTTGCGTGGATTTCTGGAGGCAGGGGACGTGCATTGGCATGTGCCACGTGCCGACTTGCTCGGCAACTGGGAGTCTGGTCCTTGTAACCCGCCTACTGTCGGGTGGA
>JAQWSQ010000173.1 GCA_029243145.1 Planctomycetaceae bacterium
GGTGGCCACTATGAAGAAACTTATCCTGATTTTGTCTCGATGGCGAAAAGTTTCGGTGTCGGAGCGGCTCACGTTCGCAGTAAAGAAGCGTTGCCTGCCGCACTGAAAGCGATGATCGAACATGATGGGCCTTATCTGCTCGACGTGATTTGTCCTTATCAGGAACACGTTTTGCCAATGATTCCTGGTGGTGGAACGGTGAAAGATATCATCATCGAGTGAGTTTCATAAAACTCATGCTTTGAATACTCAACACCCTCGAAGAGCGCGTCTCTTGGAGGGTGTTTTTTTGGATGACTCTTATGCGATTGCACAACTGTGTGTCGAAATCGTGACTCGCTCCACCGCTTCGGTATCGACAGTCATGCCCAGACCCGAACCTGCCAAGGCTTTTGCGGTTCCGTCGATCCAGAAGGTGAGGTCTTCTTCTGTCAGACGTTCTTTGATAAGGAAATTGTCGAAGCTGCCTTCCGCAGCCAACCAGCCTCCAATGGTTGTGACAAAGTGTCGTCCGGCAGCAGACAGAATTCCTGTCTCGCCAACTTGAGAGCCCAATTGAAAACCGAGTCCCGCTTGTTGGGCCATGACGGCAAGTTTGACGCTGTTGACGATGCCTCCACATTTGGAAAGCCGAATGTTGAACAGGTCGCAGAGCCCTTGATCGATTGCCCGTTGACCATCTTTTAGGCTACACATTGACTCATCGAGCATGATGGGGATCGACAGCTCCGGGCGAATTTTTGCTAATTGATTCACGGCTTCGTGTCGGAGAGGTTGTTCGATAGAGACAATTTGGAATTGCTCGAAGGCTTTTGCATTCACTGCCAACTCTTGGGGTTCCCAGGCTTCGTTGGCATCTACCCTGAGCGCGATGTTGGGGCCTAATGCTTTTCTGGCCAAGCTCAGCAGTTCCAGATCATCAACTCCTTCGATTCCGACTTTGACTTTACACTGGCGGAACCCGGCCCAACGATACAAACGGCAAAGCCATTTGACTTTCTTGAAGGTGGACGAGGCGATGATTCCGCTGTATCGAACTTTATTTTGAGGAGCAATCAGCGGTTCGACTCCCTCAATAAGACGAAAATAGTCACGGAAGGGAAACTTGAGACTTCGGCTGACCGCGTCGAGGATTGCCAATTCAACGGCACAACGGAGCGGATTCCCCAAGATATCCCGAGGGTTCTCATCCAGCATGGGGAAGTGGATGTTTTCGACGACGCGTACAACGCCGGCAGCGGAGTCAATTTGTGACGAAAGCAGGTGTTCCCAGTTTGTTGAGTTGAAGAGAGTCAGACTGCTTTCGATGGTGTCGCCGGTGACGTAGTCACGCGGGAGCCCTTCCCCCCATCCGACTGTCCCGTTATCGAGACGACAGCTTACAATGATCGAATCCGTGCTGGTCCGTTCGTGAGAAGCGTGTTTCACTTTCCGTTTTAACGGAATCTGGACATGCCGACATGTGAGTTCAGAGATTCGCATCGACGGTTCAATTCGATCGGGTTGAAATGCCTCGCTACGCTGGCATTAACCAATGATGGCCATGATTTGGGATTGAGGCATGATCAAAAATGTCTCACCATCCACTTCGATTTCGGATCCTGCGTAACTGACAAACAGAACGCGATCTCCTTCGTGGACTTGCAGTTGACTTCGAGTACCATCAGGAAGTAGCAACCCGTCTCCGACGCTCAGAATACGACCTTCCGCGGGTTTTTCTTGAGCAGATGTTGGAAGGACAATGCCACCTTCGGTCGTTTCTTTGGCTTCGACCCGCGCGACAATAACATTTTCACCCAAAGGTGTTAATTTCATAATGAATCTCAACGGATTGTGGAACAAGGTTTTTCGTGACAGGGACTTACGACAAATACTTCACATCTCACAATATCGCATCGTCCAGCGAGATACCATCCTGGAAGCGACTTTCCACGCTTTTTCTAATCGCTCATGCGGTGGTCAATTGAAGAATTTGTCCACCAGGAGCAAATTCGTGTTGCTTATGACTGGGCAAGAAGCCTACATTTCCTGCAAATCGCGGAGATGAGACTCAATGAACCGGATGATGCTACACCTTATTCTTACACTTCTTCTGATCTGGGGGACTCCCACGATCATGGTTTATGCTGCGCCTCAGAGTGAGAGTGAAGCCGAAAGTCAGTTTTATGAAGGTTTACGCCAAAGAGGTTTGTTTACTTTGGTGGAAAGCACGTTACAGGATCAGCTTGCAGAAGTGACATTGACACCAGAGCAGGAAGATTTTTTACGACTGGAACTATCGAGGACTTATGCCTCTCATGCCGGGCATCGTCTGGGAGAAGAACAACGCGAGCTTTGGAGATTAGCAGGGGAGACGATCAACGCAGATGTCACCGCAACTTTTCGCTCTAAGTGGTCTGCTTACCTTCAAGTCCAGAGTGCCTTAATCCCTTTACAAGAGACTCGATTTCAACTCGAACAATTTCGTTTAATGCCTCACAACAGAGATCTGCGCAAAAGGGTTGCCAGTGAATTACAAGAGCACTTGAAATCCCTGAGAAAAGTTGAAACTTCACTCAGTCAACAATCGAATCAGGTGTTGGCTCGATTTCGAGAGAATCCTCGCTCGATGGCCCCCTTTGAATTTCGTTCCGTGCAAAAACTGATGATCTTCGAGGTCGCACTCACTCTCAGTCAGATCGCAGAAGTCGAATTCGATTCTGTGGAGGGAAGACGGCCTGCGATACGAGCTGCTCTCGAACGATTGCGCACGCTCACAGGAGGAGCTGAAGACGAGTCGATGACCTGGGAATCGCGTGTGCTGGCAATTCGATGCGAATGGTTGCAAGGAGACTATGAGACTGCCCGGACCCTCGCCAAAAGATATTCAGGCGAATGGCCTCATACTCTGTCAGATGAGGTGCTGGCCGAAGAGGCAGAAATTGACCTTGCCACGGGGCAGCCCGATTTGGCTTTTGAGCGATTAACTCGCTGGAAACTCAATCAAGGTTATTTAGGAGGCGAACTCACGCTTCTGAATTTAAGAGCTTTAGCCGGACTTTGGAAAATCGCCTGGCAGCGAAAACGCGAGCAACTTTCGACCGATTTACTGGCTCAAATTCACCAGGAATCAGATCGTGTTCAACGCGAAGTCGGCGGTATCTGGGCCTGGAGGGCAAGGCTTTTTGTAGAACAAATGCAACAAGCTGTTCAGTATGGTCCCGAAATCGCAGAACAGATTCGAGTCGCACAAGCGGCCTATCAACAGGGGCAACTTGATGAAGCCATCATTCGTTATCGACAGGTTGCCGATCTTGCCGTGAAACGGGATCGGCCTGAAATTGCTGCCGAAATGATGTTTACTGGTGGGTCAATTCTATTACAGAAGCAACAATTCGCGGAGGCTGAAAAGTTATTTCGAGAGGGAGTTGATCGATTTCCAGAAACAGAGCGTGCGGCAGATTGTCACCTCATGTGGGCTTGGTGTCTGGGGAAACAATATGAGCAAAAACCGACCAAAAGTCATCGCCTCCGTTACACAGAATCACTGGACGAACATCTCGAACTCTATGAGATGAGTTCCACGACCGGAGATGCGAATTTGATGTATGGACAGTTTCAGGAAAATCGATTGCAGGTCACAAAGGCTCTGGAGCATTACTTGAAAGTTCCACTCGATCATCCAAAGTCAGTGATGGCAGATGTTGCAGCGTTAAGAAGTTATGAAAAGATTTTAAAGCTGCTACGTGAACAAGATCGCTCCCTCGACGCTTGGCAGGAGGAAGCCATTATGCGACTGACGCAACGAGCGTCTGCTTACCCGCCAGAGTCGGTTCAGCTCAGTTTAACTCATTGTCGTGTTTTACTGGGGATTGTCAGCTTGCAATTGGGAAAAGGGGACTTGGATGATCAGGACATATCTCGTGATTTGTCGCACGTGATTGAAGCGTGTTCGGTACATTCTCAATCTTCTTCAAATGTGAAGCAATGGCAAGAGATGGCACTTGCCGCGTATCGACTGAATATCGTATTTCTCGCTCAATCAGGGGAAATTCGAAAGGCAGAGGCGTTGGTCTCTCGGGTCGCTCAAGCGGGTCGTCAACCGTTACTGGAATTGCTGAATGGTTTGTCGGCGGCAGCGGCTCAGGCAAGTCCTCAAACGAAACGGGGAATCGGCGAGTTGCAGTTACAAGCATCCCTGGCACTTAATGAGCAAAGAGATCAACTCTCTAAGGAAGAACTCGCTCTTTTGGATAGAAGCTTGGCTCGTTCCTATCTTCTGTCAGAACGATCCCGTGAAGCGCATGAACTCTACGAAAAACTTCTGAAAGAAAACGCAGACGACATACAGTTGCGACGTGAGTTGGCGGAATCACTCTCAAAATGTGGAACGGTTGCCTGCCATCGGCGGGCTTTGATTCATTGGAGATATCTAGAAAATCAAAGCCAGCAAGGAACCACAGATTGGCTGAAATTGCGAGCAGAAGTAATTGGGTCACTGGTGATCATCAATCAGACAGATGAAGCCAAACGCTTACTCTCTGTGACTGAGCTGCTGTACCCGCAGATCAATAACGAATCTCTCAAACAGCGCTATGCGGAATTGAAACAAAAAATCGGCCGCTAGAACGAATTCCAGCGACCGATTATTGATGAGCAACCGAAGCAGAAATTAAATCTGTGAATCGGCTTTCTTTTGGATCACGGGTGTTGGGGCCAAGTCATGTGGTTTCGCACCGTGGTGGCGTAGATTTCCACCGACTTGCGAGGGACCATAGGGGTACTGAACATCGACTCGACGTTGCCACATGACTGGGTTTGGTGCCAGAGGATAGTTGGCACGATTCGGCATCCATTGTGGAACATGTTGGTAATTGTAACCGAGTTGTGTGGTATCCGTGGGCGTGTGGACCATTGGATATTGCACAGCCGAGTATTTCATGCCGGGGGTTCCGTAGAACTGATTTGGCAAGTATCGCTGATAGGTCACCGGCTGATTAAAGACTCTTGGCTGCGATGTCGGGGGATAGAACCCGTAATTCGGTGGAAGAGTTCCAGCATACGGGTCTCTACTAAACCAGACATGCATCGGAGTCGCATAAGCTTTTGGAGTCCAAACCTTTCCATTGACATCCGTGACACCGTGCTGGTGATGATGATGATTGACGACATTCCCGTGTTCATCAAGAATGATGGCACCTTCCGGGATGGGTGGAATGGAATGAGCCGGACTGGGAGCATTCACTTCCCCAGTGACTTCCGCCGGAAGCGAGGCCGGAGCTTTATTCAACTCACTCGCGGCCGTTTGGTGAATACCATCCGAGATTCGAACCATTCCCGGTTCCTGGGCGGATGCTGTTAGCTGCGGAACAATTCCGGCACCGAGCATCGCAGTGGCTAACATCGTGCGAACAGAGGGAATGATCATGTGACTGAATCCTGAATATGAAAATTGACGTTATACGAATTCAAAAGGAGTGTTTGCACACTCCTTCTGTTTTTGTTTACGGAAGAGGTATCACTTTAGTCTGGGGATAACGAACAAGTCCTGGCATGGCGGGAGCAGGCAAGGTATTGGCAATTGGAGTCAATCGGCTGCTGGGGATTCCCCATCCGTAGTTGTAAGCTGCTCCCACATTTGGAGCTAACGGGACCGAAACATTGACGCCATATCCTTGGGCAGAATACAAAGAGCCATCACGTCCATCGAAGTATTGAGGATTTACGGGATAAGCCATTTTGTAGCGTCCAAAAGGAGGCGCTTGTGCCGGTAGGAAGTAACCGCACTTACGGCACGATTGGCATTTTTTGCTGTTGTGGTATGGGCAATTTCCGTTTTTGCAATGAGGGCAATCGGGGTGAGCGTGCTGAGCGTGCTGATTCTGACAACGGGGGCAATCGCTACGATTGCGTTTCAGGCAAAACAGGTTTGCAAATATGCCTCGATACCCGCCACTGTCACAGTCTTGACACTGCTCGCATGAGTCACAGTTTGATCCATCCGTACATCCAAGATCTTGCTGAACGGAGTACGACTGAAGTTTCATCTGACTTCCCACGGTGTCCTGGTCGCTAATGCGGACGACACCGACAGACGGCTCTTGGGCATTTGCCATCGATACCGCAAAGGCAACAATGATGACTGAAAGACCAGCCAATCGATTCAAAAGTTTCATGGTGTTCACCAATCCCTTTACTGTCATTACGTTTGTTTTATACTGAACCAGAAGGATCGATTCTTATTTCAATCCCCTCTCGGCATTGGTAACAATTACCGCCTGAAACTATTAAAGCCTGAGAATATTCCATGCTTGGTTTTGTAATTGACGTCGACCGTAGTGCCGGTCAATGTCCATACATCGTTACTGCGAACTCCGAACGGAGTCACAACCCATCCACCTTTGACGACGTAGTAAAACGGTGGATACATTGCCTTGTAGCGATGCTTGTACATCATTTCATGGGGATAGAAAGCTTGGTTTGTGTGCATCGTACCGCCCACCTGATAGGGGACGTTGGGGATGGGTGACGGATACAACGGTGCTCCGGTTTGTGGATAGGCGTTGATCGACTGTCCGGGAGCGGGTTGCATTGCATGGGGCACACCTGCCATCTGCTGCTGCGACATCATGGTCGCCCCGTGATGCATTGTGTTTGCCGGTAACAAGGATGGTTGAACTCCACCCGTGTATTGAATGGCTGGGTTTTGACCAGCAGGTACGAATTGCGGTGATTGGGCGTAGGCACCGTTGAGGACAAACGCGGTCAACCAGATGGTAACCACTGTTTGAATGATCTGTGAGCGGGACATTCCGTTCCCTCCTTGGGTTTAATGTCTCATTCTTCGTCGGGTGGGGGGGTAAAACGTCGAGTCCTCCGACGTACACTCCCAACGATGCGAATAGTTATCATTCACTTTCGGCACTCCAGGTTCGATTTTATGAGGTCTCTTTTCGCAATGAGAGACCTCGGCATTCAAAAAGAGAGGTGCAACCCGTCAAAGCGTTATAATCGGCAATCCTTGTCACGACTGGCCAGATCTGGCTAAAATATGCGACGACGGTTCACTTGAGACTTAGACATTTCCTTTCAGTGTCAGAAAACACTGATATCATCGGGCAATCCTCACTTGATCCCGACGAACAGGAAAGACACACTGTGTGAACAGAGATAAGTAATTGAGTGAAACTGGGAAGTCTTGAGGGATTTTACCAGTCAAGTCGATTTTGCCAAATTCAACGTTCCGCTGTTAGGGCGAGAACAGCACTGTCAGGAAGACGGAGTTACCATTGGCCCCCAGGAAATCTGCAGACAAGAAGTCCGAAGATTCTGATCGCATTCAATATGTCCCGCTGAGTGCGGAGACCAGAAGACGCTATCTGAATTACGCGCTCTCCGTAATTACTTCTCGCGCACTTCCCGATGTGCGCGATGGATTGAAACCGGTGCAAAGACGTATTCTTTACGTGATGTATCACGACTTGCGTCTCACGCCCGACGCCAAGACGCGGAAGTGTTCCAAAATTTGCGGTGATACAACGGGTAACTATCACCCTCATGGTCAGTCTTCTGTGTATGACACTCTGGTTCGGATGGCGCAAGATTTCAGTCTTCGATATCCCTTGGTGTTTGGTCAAGGAAACTTTGGTTCGGTCATCGGTCTCTCTCCAGCAGCAGAGCGATATACCGAGGCGCGTCTCGATCCCATCTCAGAAGAACTGATGTCCGAATTACGGTATCAGACAGTCGACATGCGACCGAATTACGATGCCACCCGCGAAGAGCCCGTGGTGCTTCCTTCGCGTTATCCCAACTTATTGGTCAATGGGTCACAGGGAATTGCGGTCGGAATGGCCACCAACATTCCCCCCCACAATCTTGTCGAAGTGGTGAAGGCCGCGATACACCTCATTGATGCCTATGATGCCACAGTCGCCCAGTTAATGAAGTATGTCAAAGGGCCCGATTTCCCGTTGGGTGGCCGTATCGTGACTGATCGTAAAGAGATTCGGAAGGCGTATGAAGAAGGACGAGGTGGCGTCAAAGTCAGAGCAACTTGGGCTTTTGATAAAAAAGGTCGTAAGACCCTCGATACTCAAATCGTGATTAATTCTGTTCCGTATGGAGTCGAAACCGGACCATTGGTCTCGGCCATTGGCGAAATCGTGGCGTCCCGAAAAATTCCGCAACTGATTGATGTCTCCGATGAATCGGATGAAGAACATGGGTTGCGATTGGTACTAGAGATTAAAGCGGCCTCCGATTCTGAGGCGGTCATGGCGTATCTCTATAAACATACGTCACTCGAACAAAATTTTTCGATGAACCTGACGGCGTTGGTGCCCGACGAGCAGGGTATGCCGATTCCTGCCCGCTTGAGCTTGGTCGAAATACTCAGGCATTTTCTGGACTTCCGCTTGATCACCGTTCGCAAACGATTCGAGTATCAGCTCGCACAACTGCGCAAACGTATTCATATCCTGGAAGGGTTCGGCATCATCTTCAAAGGTCTCGATAAAGCCTTGAAGATCATTCGCAACAGTCAAGGAAAGCAGGATGCGGCTGAAAAGTTAATGAAGGCGTTCCCACTCGATGAAGTCCAGACATACGCGATCCTGGAAATTCAACTCTATCGCATCTCTCAGTTGGAAATCGAACGTATCCTCGGAGAGCTCAATGAGAAACGGGCCGAAGCGAATCGAATTGAGAAGATTCTGCAATCCGAAGCCCGCCTGTGGAAAGTCGTCAAATCGGAACTGAAGGATTTGGCCGAGAGGTTTCCTGATAAACGACGTACCGAGATTGGGAACTCCGACGAAATTCAGGAGTTTGATCCTCAAGCATATATCGTGCGTGAAAATACCAACGTAGTGATCACCGTCGATGGCTGGGTCAAACGAGTCGGTCGGTTGGCATCAGTCGAGGGAACACGCGTTCGTGAAGGGGATGCGGTACTCGATGTCATTCCGGGGAGCACACTCGCTACCGCCGTCTTTTTGTCGTCTGCCGGCGTGGCCTATACAATGTCGATGGCCGATGTCCCTGCTTCGTCGGGATACGGCGATCCGATCTCAAAGTATGTGAAATTGGGGGATGGCGAGAAAATTATCGGAATGATTTCGACCGATCTTCGATTCACCTCCGAGGACACTCCCCCCAATGACCCCATGCCCGAGCCTTATATCATGATTGCGACGGCTCAAGGTCAGGTTTCAGCCATCTCGCTGTCGCAATACCGGCCCGCTTCAACCAAAGCCGGGCGCCGGTATGCTCGATTGAGAAAAGGCGATCATGTGGTCTTTGCCAAGCTGATCACCGAGGAAGAGTCTATCTTTGTGGCGACTCGGCAGGCGCGCATTGTTCATTTTGGTTTGTCTGACGTGCCCGTGCTGGGGAATCCCGGGATTGGGGTCAAGGGAATCAAACTTGAGAAGAATGACGAAGTTCTGGGTGCTGCCATGATGGCAAGACCCAGTGATTCCTTGAAAATTCTGAATTCCAACGACACTGTCATTACAATCGGTCAGCAGAAGTACAATATCACTTCTCGTGGAGGCAAAGGTATTAAGACAAGCCAACGAAATACTTTTGTCGAAATCCAACGCCCTGAGATTGATTTGATCGACTGGAATGAGATGGAAGAAGAGTAACTTTTAGAAGCTATCACATCATTGATTCGCTCGAAACGGATGATTCATGGCGACCGCCGGGAAAAACGCAAATAACACCTACAGTGCTGACGATATCGAAGTCCTTGAAGGACTCGAAGCGGTCAGGCGTCGGCCATCAATGTATATTGGTGGAGTCGACAATCGAGGGCTGCATCACTTGTTGTGGGAGATTGTCGATAACTCCGTCGATGAATATTTGGCGGGGGAAGCGGATCGCATCAGCATTACTCTCCATAAGGATAGTGCTTCCGCAACGATTGGCGATAACGGCCGAGGCATTCCCGTCGACAAACACAAAAAACTGAAGAAGTCGGCTCTCGAAGTGATTCTCACGACCCTCCACGCGGGAGGGAAGTTCTCGGACAAGAGTTATACCCGCAGTGGCGGGTTGCACGGTGTCGGTTCTTCGGTGGTCAACGCACTCTCCGAAGAAATGGTGGCCACGGTACACCGTGACGGTCATGAATGGGTCCAACGATACAAGCGAGGCCGCCCCACCACTCCCGTGAAGAAGGTGAAAAAGTTTCGCGGGCACGGGACTTCCATTTTCTTCCGTCCCGATGATTCCATTTTTCGTAAAACCATTTTCAATGCAGAAACCATCAAGCAACACCTGGAAGACATTTCCTATATTCATGGTGGATTGAATATTTCATTCGAGGATGAAGGGAAAAAAGAGAAAGTTGAATTTCATCATCCAGAAGGGATTGCCGGCTATCTGGCAAAGATCACGAACGAGAGTGGGAAGAAAGTCGTTCACGAGCAAGTGTTTTCGGCTGTGAAAGAAGACGGAAACACCAAAGTCGAAATCGTCTTACATTGGACCGAATCGACCGACGAACAGATTCGTAGCTATGTGAACGGGATTCGTACGCATGGAGGAGGGACGCACGAGAACGGGTTCAAATCAGGCATCAATAAAGCCATTCGTAATTATATGGAGGTCCACAATATCAAGCAAAAGGGCCTCAGCATCACCTCAGAAGACATTCGCGAAGGGTGTATGGCAATCACCTCCGCATTTCTCTCAGACCCCATGTTCCAAGGGCAAACCAAAGAGAAACTCAACAACCCAGAGATGGCCGCTTGGGTGGAAGGCTTGGTTCGTCCCGCTTTGGAAACCTGGCTCAACAACAATCCTTCGATCGCCGATGCGGTTGTTGGTCGTATTGTGTTGTCGGCTCGAGCACGTCTGGCAAGCCGAGAAGCTTCCAGTGGAGTGCGCCGAAAAAGTCCGTCGAAGCGAACCAGTTTACCCGGCAAATTGCTCGATTGTCGTTCAACCAAACCGGATGAATCCGAACTCTTTATCGTTGAAGGTGACTCCGCTGGTGGAACGGCGGCGATGGGACGAGATAGTCGCACTCAAGCCGTCCTGCCATTACGAGGGAAGATTCTCAATACGGAATCACTCTCAGCGCCCAAAGCAATGCAGAACCAGGAAGTGAAAGATCTCGTCGAAACTTTAGGGACGGGAATCAGCGAACACTTCGACATTCACAACTTACGATACGGGAAAATCATTCTACTGATGGATGCTGATAGCGACGGATATCACATCAGCACTCTTCTGCTCACCTTCTTCTTCCGTCATATGCCAGAATTGATTCGAGCCGGAAAACTTTATCTTGCTCAACCACCTCTCTATCGAATCCTGGTTGGGAAAGAGACCATCTATGCTCAGGATGATGCGGAGAAAGAAGAAATTCTGAACAGTCTGCCTGAAAATCGGAAAACCGAAGTGATTCGCTTTAAAGGTCTCGGCGAAATGTCGGCCAAGCAATTGAAAGAAACGACTCTCGATCCGGCGATCCGCATTTTGCTGAAAGTAGATATCGACAGTCAGTTGGAAGCCGATGCGACGTTTTCCCAACTCTTGGGGAAAGATGCGTCCGAAAGATACAAAGTGATTATGGAAGAAGCGAGCTTTGTCGATCTCGAAGAAATTGATCTCTAGTGGAGGGTTCTCGTTTGTAGAGCCGCGGCACCACAGCTTCATACGCTCTAAATCGAAACTTCCGCCAAATCGTCTTCTCCCTCCGGTTGGTAAGGGGAATATTCCACCAAGTCAAACTGTTTGCCCCGCTTACGGCGATAGAGTATCCCCCGCCATTCAATCTTACGAACCCAAATGGGCTGTACGACTCCCCAGAAATAGATGAACACAGCAACGAACGCGGCAGAAAATGTTTTATGGTCGAAGACCGATTTTCGAACTGTGATACCTTGGGAGACCAGTCGTTTTTTGACCACTCGACCTGTGAAGGTCGCCTGCAGAAGGACAGACAAATTCTGGATGATGATCGCTCCCGGTAGTAACCAGGCGATGAGATTTCCTTGCGAGACTGCCGCAATGAACGTTCCGACGCCCATCAGGGGTACGGTCGCGTTCAATACACCCGGTAACATCACGGAAAACCAGCGAGGGTGATACAGTTGTGCAAAGAGTAGTTGTCGGCCAATGAAACGAGTCGCGCTGGAAAGTGTCGTTGATTCGCGATTGATCATGAGAGCTTCCGGCACTGTTTCGAGTTTGCGTCCCGTCTTGACGAGCGCACCTGCTAGCGGAGTGTCTTCACAAAGGCAATGTGACCAATGTTCGAGTAAATCTCCTTCTTCAAAAAAAGATCGTCGAATCGCCAACGAGCCACCCCACGGAATTTGAAACAGATACATTTGAATGATCGCGCCGATGTTCCAGTGCCGGCGGACCATGTTTCCCAACTCTCGCTCTGGCGGCATGAACCATCGAATGCCGCTACTTGCTGCCGACTCGGGGTTTATGACCAATGGTGTTACCAGTGAACGCAACCAATCGGGTTCTGTGATGACATCTGCATCCAGCACAGTGACAATCTCATAGCGAGTATCAAGTTGCTCAATCACCTGAATCAATGCGGAGACTTTTAGACTGCACGAAGGGAGAGGATCTTTCAGGTAATGAACCTCCACGTTATTGCATTCATTGTCCGCCAGAAACTTTGTGACTACCGTGGCAGCAGGATCAATCTCTGAGTCGATAATAATTTTGATGTCATAATCGGGATAGTTTTGCTCAACAAGTCCCTTGAGACAAGCTGGAAGAAAAGGATCCGCACCGCGCATCGCGAGCAAAACCACTGCGGGAGGTAAGTCTGTTTCAGGACACTGCGGCGGCTCGCGCAGAAGCATTTTCTGGAATTTTGCCGCCCAAGAAAAATTGACGGCTGTGAGAATAAACAGCAGGATCACGAGGCCCACACATAAGAAACTCATCACTTAGACACCTTTAACATCGTTGAAATCACAAGAATATTGCGACAATAGGCAGTCAATCATCATATCTATTCGTGAGAAAAGTAACAGACACACCGTATCGAACTGGGTACAATGAACTGATTCCCGCAGCAATAACTCACTGAGAACATCTCATGTTACGGATTTTCTTATCTCTTCTGGTCATGCAGATTGGCTTCTTCGGATATGCCAGCGCGGACGATGTTCCGACGGATCTGGAATTGCAAGAACTGGTGACGAATCTCGATGATTCGTCAAGATTGATGCGTCAAAAGGCAGAGTCGCAACTTCTCGCAATCGGACCTTCCGTGATTAATCGGCTGGAAGAAATGGAAGGTTCTCTCTCAATCATCGGACGGAAAGAGCTTCAGGGAGTGATTCGCCAACTGAGATCTCGTCAAACGCAAATCCCGCAGCAACTCCCCAAATTGGAACTGCCTGAAACTCCTTTAACGCTGAACGAAGCTGTCGAGCTGATTCAGAAGCAAACTGGCTACGACTTGCAATTCGCTCCTGAATTGATGGTCGACTCCAAATCAATCATTTTCTCTGAACGCAAGTTATCTTATTGGTCGGCCATGATTGAATTGCTGGATCACTATGAGCTTGATCTGTCTCTCAATGAGAGCGGTCGTGTTTATGTCTTGAAGAAGCAGGCAGAGCCAAGATCTTACTATGGACTGCTGTCTTCATCTCGAACGAGGCCAAATACCGTCTACCGTATCAATCGGATCACTCGCAAAGAGATTGCAGGCCGAGAGGATTTCGATTTGCTGCGTATCAACTTCCAGGTTTTGTTTGCTCCTTCGCGATATCCGTTTTATCTACGGGTCTCAGGAAACCAAGCAATGACTTGTATCCCTTTGGAGGAATTTCCTGAAGCTGTGCATCACGTGCCTCCATTTTCTCCCGAAGCATTAACGGAACTCCCCTGTCAGTTGCAATTGCTCTCCCCCGAGTTTCGAATTGATTGGCTCATCTCTAAAACTTTTCATCCAGATTCAGTGGATTTGTCTCTCAAAATCAAGACACTCGAAGCCGTTGATGTTCGAGAATTTGTGTTCGAGGATTGGTCGGCTCCACGGGTCAGTCAACGATTGGGGTTGGCGGTTGTCACGCGAGAGAAGGTTTCCGTACAAGAAGAAACCATCTCGGTCTTGATGCTGGTGCTTCATTCAGATCGAGGTGCTCCCTTTGAATCGCATCGAGAGTGGATGTCGCAGACGAAAATAAGACTTACCGATGGAGCCCAGGAAATCTATCCAAGCCGTCCCGCAGAGAAAGTGTTGGAGGCGGATGGAACCACGGCTCTGCGTTTTACATTTCCGCGTCCAGATTCATCAATTGATGGATGGAAGTTAAAGTATCAATTACCTACTCAATTTAAAGAATTTCAAAAATCTGCTCGTTCACGGAGTGATCTGATTACTTGGTTGGATCAAGAGTCAGACAACTAAATGAAACGGTCCTCGAAGCCTAGGAAAAAAACGAAAATGAACACTATCGACACGATTGAATATTCACTCAATTCCTCCAATATGATCGTCCATGCTTACATCGACGATCTGACACCGGAAAACTGGATGGTCAGGCCGACGGACGGTGCCAATCATCTGCTGTGGCAATTCGGGCATTTGTTGCACTCCACGAAAAGTCTCGCCGAAGTCTGTTTTCCTGGGGAGTTGCCCGAGTTGCCGGACGGGTTTGGGGATAAGTACACAACCGAAACAAGCAGCTCCGACAACCCCGAAATATTTCATGCGGTCGATGAATTACTTTCTCTCTATGAGACTCAGCGGCAGGCGTTGCTGAAAGCAGTTGCCGGGCTATCGGAAGACGACTTGGTTAAGCCGGCCCCTGAAAATTTGGAACAAATTGCGAAAACGATTGGTGAGGTGTGCGAGTTTCAAGCACTGCATTGAATGATGCACGTTGGCCAATGGGCCATCATCCGTCGCAAACTGGGACATCCAGCCAAGTTTTAGAGCAAGTTGCTATCTCTGATCGACCAGTAATGCCTGAAACCCGCCATCGCTGGGACTGCCGGGGAGAAATAGCTTTTGAGAAGAACACTCAAAGTGCGAGTGATCTTTCAGAAATTGCTCGATGACTTGTTCGTTCTCTTCTGGTTCAAGGCTGCATGTCGAGTACACGATTCGTCCACCCGGTTTCAGATGCGAGGCGGCTTGAGTGAGCAGACGAAGTTGTAATTGAGACAGTTCCTGAATGTCGGCTGGGGAAATTCGCCAGCGGGCATCGACTCGTTTTCCCAAGACTCCCGTATTGGTACAGGGAGCGTCAATCAGAATACGATCAAATGGACCTGCGGGAAAATCGTTGCCCTCGTACCCGATTTGAACCGTTTCGACCAGCTTTGCATCACATCGTTTCGTGTTTTCACGCACCTTGGATAAACGGTCCTCACTGACATCCGCAGCGATAATCGAACCTTCAAAATTCATCAGTTCCGCAAGGTGAATCGTTTTGGTGCCGGGAGCGGCACAGAGATCGAGAATGGTCTCTCCCGGTTGCGGATTTAATGTTGCAGCCGCCTGTTGTGCTGTTACATCCTGGACCGAAAACAGGCCCGTTTCCCAACCGGGGAGTTGTGTCACCGAATTCGTTTCGATGTCCAGAATCGATGTGGCGATGTTCCCCGGTCGTCCTTGAGAATCTCCCTCTGCGAAGAGTGTGAGTAGCTTCTCGCGAGAAACCTTATTGAGATTCACACGCAAGCACATACGCGAGGAACTCAAAAACCAGTTCGCGATTTTGAGAAGTTGCTCTTGATCAAAACGATTCTGCCAGCGGTCAATTAACCAACGTGGTAAACTGAAGGCGACGGAAACGTATCCTGCGAAATCTTTGTGCGGGTCGGGAAAATGCCCCCGTTTGAGAAGACGCAACTCATCACCGGTTTGGGCGGGATAAACATTGGAGGCGAATTTCGAGGGGGATTCGTTAGTGCAATTTCGGTCAATGTTTCTGAGGACGCCGTTCAAAAATTTGCACCAGTGCGGTTTACCAACCCGACGAGCGACCTCGACGGTTTCGTTCACATCGGCATGCCGATGATCGGAAGCCCCGAACAGAATTTGTGCGGCCCCCAGCTTTAACAGAACCCACAAATCAGGCTCGATTGTGCGATTGATAAATTGATTCAATACGGTTTCGATTGTCAGTTTTCTGCGGATCACGGTTGTGACCAGATATCGCAGCCGGATGAGATCACGAGCCTCTCGTTCGGAGGCAATATTCTCAATCAGAGTTTCCGCGTATTCATCTGAATTCGAGGCTTCGACAAGAACATGATATGCCTGTTCCCTCACAGTTTGGGTGTGGTGTGATGTCATGATGGGATTTGGCACAAGCATTCGAGGTCGTCAAAAAAGTGAGGATAAGTTTTCACGGTACAGCCCGGATTATCGATGACAACTCCTTCGGACTTTAAGCCGATCAAAGCAAAACTCATCGCCATACGATGATCGTTATAGGTCTCGATCGTTGCGGGAGTGATGGGGGCCGGATGAATCGTCAATCCCTCTTCTTCTTCATCGACGGTTTGTCCCAGTTTTCGCAGTTCGTTGGCAACCGCAGAAATACGATCCGTCTCTTTATGTCGCATATGACCGACATTTGTGATTCGAGTCGAACCTTCTGCAAAAACGGCCACGGCAGACAGCGTCTGAGCCGTATCGCTGATTGCATTCATGTCGATCTCGATGCCATGCAATGGTCGTCCCGTGACGGTGACCGAATCGTTCTGCCAATTGACATCACAACCCATTTGCTCCAATGCATCGACGAATCGGACATCGCCTTGCAAGGCGAGTTGAGAAAGTCCCTCAACGGTCACTGTTCCACCTGTGATCGCGGCAGCAGCTAAGAAATAACTGGCGGCAGAGGCATCTGGCTCGATGTCGTACTGTGTCGACCGATATTTTGCTGGCTCAATATGAAAATGGTTGTCTGATTGAATCTCTACCGCGACGCCGAACTGTGCCATCACACCCAGGGTCATGTCGATGTAAGGTTCAGAGACGAGAGGGCCATCGACGATAATCTGAGTAGAAGACTTGGCGCAAGGTGCCGTCATTAACAACGCACTGAGATACTGGCTGGAGATGTTCCCTTTGACGCGGGTTTCACCTCCTTGAATACCTTGGGCGTGAATTTTCACGGGCGGGCAATCGTTTCCTTCGAGACATTCCACCTGCGCTTTCCACTGAGTCAACGCATTGACGAGATGGCCGATGGGGCGTTCGCGCATGCGACTATTACCATCGAGCAGGTATTCGCCGTGACCGTTGCAGCATAAGGCTGTCAGGAAACGAATGCTTGTACCGCTATTTTCGAGCCACAATTCTGCCGATGTTGCGGGAGGAGTTCCCGCACATCCGATGATTTTGGCTGTGTTGTTTTGTGCGTCATGAGTGACCGAGATGCCCAAACGGTTCAGGCTCTCCATCATCACTCGCGTATCTTCGCAGTCCAAGAGGCCGGTCAGTTGGGTTTCGCCATCGGCGAGCGCAGCCAGTATGAGAGCTCGGTTGGAAATACTTTTAGAGCCGGGCGGACGAATGGTGCCATTCACGGGACCGGAAACAGGATGTATTTTGCGTGTATCTGACATGAATTGGGTCATTATAGAGTTTGTCGTCGGCAATCATTGGCTACCACTGTGATTTCTCAGGCAGTCAATGTGAAGTCTGTCTGGCAATATTGTACCGAGCCACACTCAGAACCGAAGTAGCACTGACTCTTGGATCATCAAGAAACTGGTTCAAATTCCAGACTTAGAACCATCATAACCGGTCCTGTGGCCACTCTGACGGCAGAAGAGCTTGAAACAGTCGTTTTCTTCCAAAGCCGTATATCTTACCAAGACGATGTATTTTAAAGGAAACGTGCTCTTCGATAAGACGGAAGTACGAATCGGAAATATCTTCGAGACAAGCTAAACGCCTGAAATGGATTTTCACGGATGTCTACAATATACGTTCGCATCACACTTCTGACACTCGCCACAGTTATGTTTGGCATGATCTGGTCACATGATCACAAGCCTGTGATCAAGCAAAAGACGGTGGTCGCTTATGACTTTGACTGGCCTTGTGCTGTGAAAACCGTTGACCCAGTGATTCAGATGGTCTCCTGGCAACAACTCGATGAGAGTGTTTTGCCGTTATCCTTTGAGAGTGAAATCTTGATCGACAATCTGGTCAAACAGTCGGCTGCCTCCGTGAGTGTAGTTGCTCCAGAGTTCATTGTGGTAAGTCGGCTGACTTATCCTTTGCCACACGATCTGGCTGTCGGTGACTATCGAGTGATTGATCAGTCTGGAAACGTACAAAGTTTGTCGGTCACGGCAGAAAATTTACGTGATTGGGGTCTCTCGGCGTCCAATTCACCGCAAAACTCTTATGAAATTCACAGTCGCGATTGTCGCTGGCATTTCATCAAAATCTCGGAACCAGTAGCAATCGTCTCAGAAGAAGACAAACCGAGTGATATCGAGATGGAAGCCGCTTGGGGATCGGTGTTGAGTTTTGCAGGAGAGGCCATCAATCCCGCAGTACAACAAGTCTCCAAACCATTCCAAAACTGGCTGAGCAACGATGTCAGGCTATCTGCGAAACCGGCCCAATTGAATTGAAAGTGCAGACTGGTATCAGGGACTTCTGCTGATACAATCTGCCACCATCATGAATCATTCTCTACCGATCACCGATGGCCCTAACGATCAACCACCGGTCTACGATTGTCGCGTCGTCTTAACGCCACCCACGGGAGACGACTTCAGCTATCAGGCTTTTGCGGGAAATCTTCCCGAGATCACCGCATCAGGCCCAACAGAACGGGATTGTCTGCGAGATCTGGTGACTCGCTTCAAAGAGGCACTGCAAAAATATCGCGCGTCGGGTGAACCGATTCCCTGGACTGAGCCTCCGATTGCCCCCACACAGGGACAGCAACAACGATGGATTCCCGTTCATCTCTAGACCCTCGGAATATTCCCCTTAAGAGACCTATAGTACCTATTTCTCCGAGGCTGATCGTTCCCCATAATCCTGCCGCCCCCGCTTGGATATTGGCGACCGAAGCTCTCGTTCGCTATCCGATTATGTCGATTCTCAGGATTATCGTAGCACAATTGAGTGGTGACACCGCTCAATCTGTCGACTTTGTCCATTGAGATATCAATTCATAAATGCTTTCTAACCCGAACAGCGGCATCTATTTAGGAATCCTGTTGTGTTTGTTGACCACTGTTGGGTGTCAACAACAGACGACGGTGCGCGCAGTGATCGATGAATTGCCGGAAGAGTCTCACTCGAATCGTTTAGTGGTTGAGGCCCAGTCTGGGTGGGTTGAGACAGGTCTGAGTCTGAAAGCTGGAGAGTCGATCACGATTCGTGCTTCAGGAGAAATCACTGCGGGAAATTCATCCACACTCAATCGAGATTTTAAGGTCGGTCCTGAAGGAACATTCTTTTACACCGATGAGGTGGCTGACAAGTCATTTCCGCTTGCAGCGGCATCCTCCGGCCCGGCAGCATGCTTTGGGCTCATTGGACGAATTGGAACCGGCTCACCATTTGTTGTCGGCGACCAGTCCTCCATGCGCGTGAAGTCTTCCGGTCGACTGATGCTCGGTATCAATGATTTCGATCACTCAGACAACGCGGGGCAGTTTGAGGTCATCATTGAACGTGGACCGTCCCCTAGGCCGGTCCGTATGGAAGAGCAGATTTTAGAACCGATCTCACAACCGGTGCCTCCCGTTGATCAAGCACGGGTTGTCGTCTTTTATATGGATGGTTTACGCCCGGATGTGGTCCATGAAATGTCGGCGATGGGACATCTTCCGAATATCACCAACTTGTTTGTCGAAGGTGGGACGTGTCTAGGAGAAACGTTCACAGGATTTCCTTCTGATACCATCACATCCAACGGAACAATGTGGACAGGCTGTTTTTCGGATCGACATGGCTTGAAGGGGCAAGTGAGATTTAGCCGTCGATCTCTCGCTTCCGAATCTTATCTGGAACCATTAGGTCCAAATCGAAGTAGCCGTTTACTTCAACCAGAAGGTGCCGACTCGCTGATTCAAAAGGCACAGATTGAAACACTCAATTTCGGCTTAGGTGATGGGGCTGGAGATCGATGGGGGAAGTCTCAGACCTCGGGAGTGCCACCCCTTTATGAGCACTTGCAATCGCGCGGTCAAAATTGGGCTACCGGCATTCTTCCCATGATGACAGAAGTTCCACCGATGTTGTGGACGCGCAGTCTGATTCGGAACATGCCTTACTTTCGCGCTCATGAAGCCTGGAAGTATATTGACGATGCAAACACACACTTCGCGTTAAAGCATTTGATCTCACAGGATCTACCAGTCACGATCATCTGGCTTCCTGAGACCGATTCTGTGAGTCACAAAGAATCACGGGGGCAGTTTGGCAGCACTCGTCGAACGATTGCACTTGCCGACCGACTGATCGGCAAGGTAGTGTCGGCGTTGGAAACTCGGGGACTGCTTGCCTCGACTTATTTCATGTTGGTGAGCGATCACGGACATCATGGTGGACGCGATAAATATCTGACGAAGTTCGACCTTGCCAACGAACTGTTCCATCGCCCCAGAACAATCGATCAAGCCGGCAACTGGATTGGGGGAGGCTTGGGTCTCTCCGTGCGGCAGCATCGTTTCTGGAATCGACATCCCGAAGACAGCACGAGACAGTTTGTGTTCATCGATGGGGATAGCGATGGAGCAGCGCGCGTGTTCCTGCCCAAAGACCATTATCAATCGGAAAAATGGATGGGAACTTCTCAGCCTGCGGACTTATTGGAATATCGTATCAATGAGCAGGCATCTCCCGTCAATTTTCCACTCACCATCGCGGCAACTCGTGGTAAAACGGGGACTGGTGAATGGGGACACCCCATCGACTTGGTGTTGATGAAACTTTCCGAAAACTTCATTTTGATAACGACCCATGATCGCGGACAGGCGGTCATTGATCGCCGTATGACCATTGGAAAACGATGGGTTTATCGATATCGGACTGTGCATAACGTGCGACCTTTGGAGGATGGCACCGTGAATTTCGATGAACTTGAGCAACCGACTGCCGACCCTCTCGGCATCTCGTTGGCTGTTCCGGTGGAGTCATGGGGATCCTATCTGAGCGAGCAGGAGTGGTTGCAGGTCACGGCAAAAACAGATTATCCAGACAGTGTGGTGGCGATCACTCGGCATTTGTTATGGCAAGATAATCTGAAATACCGGGAAGATGAGTATGCTGCCGATCTCGTCGTGACTGCCAAACGTAACTGGTATTTTGGAACGAAGAGTTCTCCCGGAACGATGCACGGCTATCCGTTTCGCGAATCAATGCGAGCGACCTGGTTTGTCTCCGGTCCGACAATCCGTCGAGGTGCGCGATTGCAAAAAGCGACTCGCTTGGCAGATCTCACTCCCACAATTCTCGACTTGATTGGTTTTCAGGATGAGGAAGTCGAATTCGATGGTCGCGTTGTCTCCGAGATTTATACTCGACAACCCAGTTATGAAAACCAACGACAGGATCGTCCCGTCTATTGGCAGGATGTCGATTTGTCGGCCTGGGAACAAATCGAATATCGGCCCTCGGAACCCTACGAATATCTACCATGGACGATGAATCGTCCTGATAGTCCCTTAGATCTGAATATCATGGCAGGAAATTTAGTCACTCTGGGTGATATCAGTTTCTGGAGGCTTTTTGATGACGTAATCTCACCACTCACCGGAGGTGAAAAATATGTCGTTGGAGCTGTAGAGTCCCTCGAACAATCATCATGGAGTTTGGGTAAACCTGTGGGCGAAGCGGCCGGAGTGGTTGATCTCTCCGGGTTGACGCTGGGCGACTACAGTCAAACATCGATTGGTCACGTGAAACGAGTGGATCGAGCCATCGACTGGATACAGGATCGATCATCAGAAATCGATCAAGCAATGGTCTCGCCGATTGGATATCGGCAATCACCACCTGCGAAAATTCTGAATGGTGGAGTCGATGGAGCACAGTTTGTCATCTGGGAAACATATCGTTTCGTGCAAAGAGTGACGATGCAAATTCTTGATGAAAAAATCCTGAACGGCATCGAAAATGTCACAGATAAGTCCGTCAATCATTTTCGGACAGTTCCCGCAGAGCGCAAAGTACATGTCTTCCAGCCTTAACAGTCTATTAAGGCTGGAACCGGGTGATCAATTCTGCGAAGTCTTCTTTCAAATCGGGCATCGCCCCCGAACATGAAGCGACTTTGGCCCCGACGCTATTGGCGAATTCGCCAGCCGTCTTGAGGGGCCAGTTCTTCAGTAATGCCGAGATGAGTCCTGCGGTAAACGCATCACCTGCCCCCACTGCATCGGCGACGATAATTTTCTCTCCCGGAACATCGATCGTCTCATCGGCAGAGATCAGGAGGCAGCCGTTTTCACCGCGAGTAATAATAACAAGTTCTACTCCGTAGCGGCTTTGGATCTCACGAGCAAACGGACTCTCTTTCGCAGAAGTGTTGAGGAGTTGGCTGATGACGATCAGTTCTTCATGATTCAATTTCACAGCACGACACGCTCGCAAAGATTCTTCCAAAACGGTGGATGAGAAATAGTTTTGTCGAAGATTGACATCATAAACAATCAGGCATTCTTCGGAGGTCGCCGCTAGGCATTGTTGGATTGTGGTGTGTGATGGTTCACCTCGTTGTGCGAGTGAACCAAAGCAAATCGCGGACGCCGACCGCATCAACTTCTGCCAGTCTGGTGTGAATTCCATCGCATCCCAGGCCACGTCTTTATGAATGGTGTATGCGGGATGATTTCCTTCTTGCATCTCAACAGTCACGGTTCCCGTTGGAGTTTTGGCGTCGAATTGGAGTGTTCGTGAGGAGACTCCCTGTGACTCCAGGAACGCAGTGAGTTCTTCTCCCAATGGATCCTGTCCGATGCGAGAACAGACAACTCCCTCACAGTCGAGTTGGTTCGCTTGAAAAGCGACATTGGCAGGAGCGCCGCCAGGGCGTCGGGAATCTGCAAAACAGTCCCACAAGAGTTCTCCAAGGCCGATGACAAGTGGCCGGTGATGCATGCTTCACCTCAATCGCTTCCTGAACAAAAGATATTGATTCTGGTATTCTAAAGCGTGCGCGATCAAAAAACGACTCGGTCAATCTGACTGAGTCGTGAGGTGTTAAAAACGTAAAATCAAAAACTCCCGATGACTTCGCCACCTGATCGAGTTCCCAACGCTCTCCAGACCGAGAGGTCGATATTTTCACTGACAGATCTCGTCGAACCATCTAGCAGAAGTGCATTCACGATCCCTGTGTGATAGCTGCGTGAAGTAATGATTGCATAAGTGGGGCTACCATTACTTCCGTCTCGTCCTTCTTGCCAAGAGTTATAGTCGACTTCGTTGTAGGTGATGCCTCCGCTACTGAAGGAAACATTCGTGTTTGGCGAGAGAGTGACAGTCACTCCTGCGTGGTGAACTCGTCCATCCGGCCATTCGGTGTGTCCCGTGGCTGGACTCAGTTTGAGCGAGGTTCCCGTTGCGATGGCAGCTTGGGCATCGGTGATGGATTGTGGCATGGTCGTTGAAGAGGGGCCGCCATTTCGTGTGTAGGGTGTCCAAGCTTTGACTTCTGCGGCCAGCAACGTATTGCTGCTTCCATCTGTCGCATCGCGGAACGATAATTTTGCATTGGGATAGAACAAACCATTCCCGCCACGCCCCGTTGTGGGGTCGAACACAAACCAAGTCCCGTAATTGAATCCATAGGTTGTCGGCCGGAGATTCACTTTACCGCTGCCGGGATCGCGTGGTTGTCCTGCTTTGGGATCGCTCGGGCATGAGTAAGCATCGATTTTCAAACCATCAATCGCGGTTTGAAAGTCCCAGGCAACGGTGAGATCCACTTGATCATAGGTGTTGCCTTGTTCGAGAAACGGCAACAACCGACCGTGAACTCCCCAGGAACCGTTGTTTCCTGTTGAGATCAGATTGGTGTTGACGGCTGCACCGGGTGGAAAGGTGCGATGGGCGGTCTGGTAATTGTGTACCGCCAAGCCAATTTGCTTGAGGTTGTTTTTACAGCTTGTGCGACGAGCCGCTTCGCGGGCTTGCTGGACGGCCGGTAACAACAAGGCAACCAGAACAGCGATAATGGCGATGACAACCAACAACTCGATCAGGGTGAATCCTCGTGGCAGTTTGCGATTGCTGTTTTTCATATGTTCATTCTCAACACAGTTACTCGATGTTCACGCTGCGAATAAGACGTAATGTCCCGTGATTTCTAACGTTCGACATTTATCAATAAAAATGCCCCGATGTTTAAGTCGAGGCGTGGGAGTCGGTGATAGAAGAAAGAAGTCTCACCACTCACCCACCACGTTTCCGTCGTTGCGTTGTCCTAGATTACGATAGACGCCAAGATCGATGTTCTCAGAGAGTGAGTGGACCGAGCCGTCAGCCAGTAACACATTCACAATACCTGTGTGATAACTGCGTGCCGTCACCGCTGCATAAGTGAATAAGTCACTGCACCCAGCCCCCGACTCGCGACATGAAGTGAAATCGACATCGTAAGTCACGCCATCGGTGTGCGTATGCGGAACCATTGAGTTGGGTGGAAATGTGGTCGTCACGCCACTCTGATGAACATGACCATCGACCCATTCGGTATGCCCTGAGTTCGTTTTGAAATCACCGCCGTATCCTGAAATGGCCGTTTCATCAGCCGGCAGGGGCTGGTTTGTTCCGGTTGGATTTGCACCATTTCGAAAGTAGGGATTCCAAGCTTTGACTTCCATCATTGCCAAAGTGTTACTGGTTCCATCAGTGAAGTCTCGCATACGAATGGAACGGTTGGGGCTAAAGGCTCCGTTTCCACCGATGGATGTTCCGCGTCGATAGACGAACCAAGAACCATGATTCACACCATATGTGAGCGGATAGTGAATCAGACTTCCATCCGGACGCGAAGTATCGTTCACTTCACTGGGACACAGGAGAGTAGGGACTCGTGTTTGAGTCACTGCCGGCTGAGCTTCGTAAGTTAAACTCCAATCAATCAGGTTTTGCAAATTCGCCTGATCGAGCAAAGGCAGCAGTCGAGCTTGAGCCGACCATGTCTTTAAGGTGACATTCGTGTCACCGGGATAACAGGCTGCTGGGGGAAGCCCAGTGTAGAGATCGTGATAGTTGTGCATCGCCAAGCCGAGTTGTTTCAAGTTGTTTTTGCAGCTTGTTCGGCGTGCCGCCTCGCGAGCCTGTTGAACGGCTGGCAGGAGTAATGCGACAAGGACGGCAATAATTGCGATCACAACAAGTAGCTCAATGAGGGTGAATCCGGAGCGATTCCTGCGGGGAAGGTAGGTCATGGCGGGTTCCTATTTGAAGTCTATCGCCTGAGACTGAGTCTCAATGTCTCCTAGAATAGCGATTCAGTTTCAGGGATCAACCGAAAAAGGAACAATCAGTTGGATTTTTTGAAATCCAACGACAGAAATCCATCGACAGATAGAGGAAGGGCAAATCGGATGCGCGAGATCGCCAGCAATAGAGAGAAAACCGACTGGGATACAGGCTAATCGCCTATTGACCTTGTAGATTGCCCACAAGATCCGAGAGCAATGCATGCTCCAAAGCGCGATCTCGGCCTTTGAAAATCCAACCCGAGGGAGATGTTTGGCCGACCACGAGATTCAGATCTCGTTTGAGCGGTTCACTTTCCTGAAAAGTGGCCCCTGAAGCTGAGTTTGCTGCTATTCCCGGCAGGTCTTCCAGCTCTTTAAAGGCTTCTACAGACACCATATAACCACCCTCAACTTGTGTGATATGCACCTGTATTCGACGGCGAAGTGACTGTAAAGTCCCTTCCATTCGCTCTTTTGCGTTAGCCGCATCGTAGTGCCAGGGTTCAAAAATTCCCGCACCGGTTTTGTAATCCGTTTCAATCTCACCACTCAGCCGGTTTTCCTTGGAGATGGCGAAGTGATACTCGTGCAAGGTGTCGATGGTCCGTTCCCAGACCAGATCATAGTTATTGGCGCGCACCATGATCGGATTCGTCACTGGCGTTTTGTTTGTGGCCAGAGGCAATGAGTGGCAGCCCACGATTGTGGTCGCCAATAGTCCAATAATGAGGCAGTCTGGAAAGCGCATCGTCTCCCTTATCTCTCTCAGTAATCTGGCAGAAGTTTCGCAAACCAATCGCAATCGGTAAAGAGAGATTCATACTGTTAGAATGGGGGCTTTGCGATTGATTGGCAAAATTGCGTGAAGAAGGTTCTACATAGAGAATCTATTTGACACTCAGCACAATTGCTCACAGGATGGAGATCCTCGCTATTCATTTGACCTGACAGGTTCCCGCCATGAAACCAATCGCCGATTTCACTCGTATTTTCCTCCTCAGTTCCATTATCGTTTGCAGCGCCACTCAAGTTGTGTTTGCACAGAGTGCCGGTGACAAGATGATCGCCGACTACTTTAAGCAGGAAACCGCCCAGGTTTCTCAACAGACGTTTGCCGAGATCAAGACTCTTGAAGATTGGGAGGCGTACAAACCGGTCGCTCGCGAACAACTCTTCGAGATGCTCGGACTCTCGCCGCGTCCAGAGAAAACACCCTTACAGCCTGTCATCACGGGAACGATTGAGCAAGAAGATTTCGTCGTCGAAAAACTCCACTTCCAGTCACGTCCCGGATTGTATGTCACCGGAAATCTCTATCGACCCAAAGTCGTCGATAAAAAATTACCGGCCGTACTGTATGTCTGCGGTCATGGTCGCGTGAAAAAAGACGGTATCAGTTACGGCAACAAGACGCATTACCAACATCACGGTGCATGGTTTGCTCGAAATGGATATGTCTGTCTGACAATTGACACTCTACAATTGGGTGAGATCGAAGGAATTCATCATGGCACTTATCGTGAAAAAATGTGGTGGTGGAACGCTCGCGGTTATACGTCCGCAGGAGTCGAAGCGTGGAACTGTATTCGCGCTCTCGATTATCTCGAATCTCGTCCTGAAGTTGATGCCAAAAAAATGGGAGTCACCGGGCGATCAGGAGGCGGTGCTTACAGTTGGTGGGTGTCGGCTCTCGATGAACGGATCAAAGCTGCCGTGCCAGTTGCGGGAATTACCAACTTACAAAATCATGTCGTCGATGGTTGTGTCGAAGGTCATTGCGATTGCATGTTCATGGTCAACACTTACCGTTGGGATTACGCGATGGTGGCGGCATTGGTGGCTCCTCGTCCGCTACTCATCTCGAACACTGATAAAGATCGTATCTTTCCGCTGGATGGTGTCGTCGATGTCTATTTCGATGTCCGTAAGATTTATCAACTTTATGGAGAAGCCGATAAACTCGGTCTGCAAATCACGGAAGGTCCGCATCAAGACACGCAGGAGCTCCGCATTCATGCCTTCCATTGGATGAATCAGTATCTCAAAGGGGAAGACCCACTCATCGAAACCACAGCCGTCAAATTCTTCGAGCCGGAAGAACTCAAGGTCTTTGACGAGCTGCCCGCCGATCAAATCAATACGAAGATTTCGGAAACCTTCACGGTCAAGGCAGAGCCGAAACTCCCCGAGTCTTCTGCCGAGTGGAGTTCTATGAAAACCGAATGGATGTCGCAACTTCGCGAAAAATCATTCCGCGGGTGGCCGGCAGAAAAATCGGTCACCGAAGGCTTGAACCTCAAAGAAGTCTTTTCCTCCGAAGCTGATGGCATGAATCTTTCGGCATACGACTTCACCGCGCAAGGAGCCATCGAACTTCGTTTGTATCTGGCTCAACCAGCAGGTGTGAAGCCAGAAGATCTCGAACTTGTCGTCTTGAACGTACTCGACGAACAAAGTTGGGCGTCATTTTTGAGCACCTATCGCCCCGGTTTTGAAAAACAATTATCGACCGGCAAGATTCCTGAAGGAAACGCTGCCGATTATGAAAGTCAAAAGAAGATGTTTGCCAAATTCAAATGGGGCATGGCCTATATCGCTCCCCGAGGAGTCGGGCTTTCCGCTTGGGACGCAAACGAAAAGAATCAGACTCAGATTCGTCGTCGTTTTATGCTGTTGGGACAAACTCTTGATGGCATGCAGGTCTGGGATATTCGTCGAGCGATTCACACTCTACGAAACATTGACGGCTATCAAAATACTCCTTTGTGGTTACAAAGCGAGCGGACAATGGCCGGCAACACACTCTATGCCTCTTTGTTTGAGGATGACATCACTCGTCTGGATCTCTGGCAGCTCCCGGCATCGCACCATGATGGCCCTGTTTATCTGAATGTCCTCCGCTATCTCGACCTTCCTCAAGCGGTCGTATTGGGGGCCGAGAAATCTGCGGTGCGAATCTATGAAGCGAGACCGGATCAATCTCCTTGGGAGTATTCCAAAACCGTGGCGGAACGACTCGAATTGGGTGAGACGCAGTTGGAGATCCGACAGTTACCCAGTTCCACTCCGAGTGAATAATGCAAATCGCGTGTGCTGTTCTTGTAAATCTTACACGGGCTTCGCGAGGGAAAACTTCCGTTGAGAGTCGATCAGCCTATAAAACAAGTGATCTCGTCTGTTGCAGAGAAGTTGAGTTCACTTTGGCACACCGTTCGCTTCTCTTTTGATCTCGTGGAGTGATCGACCCGAACTCCCGCAAGCTTCCTGAATCGTGACAACCGCGTTCTGAGTGGAGTCAGGCCCGGACCCAGAGACTGACCAAAAAATATTTGAAGCATTCCCAAGTCCCGCCGGTTACAGGATCCCGCAATCCTGTGACCGGTTTTTTCATGCGCTGATTTGTTGCACGGAATTGTTTCGCAGTGGGGTGCGCTGGAAATTGACCGGTGAGCGTGTCAGAATCTCGCAGGAAATGATCCTCATTTGTGACCGGATAGCTCGATGAAATATGTGCTTGTAATTCCCGATGGTGTGGCCGATGAACCACAAGACTCGCTCGGCGGAAAAACTCCGCTCCAGGCCGCCAATGTCCCCCATATGGATGCCGTGGCGACACAAGGAATTGTCGGACGGACCGATAACGTGCCGGCTTCGATGCCGTCTGGTTCCGATGTCGGCACGATGTCTTTGTTCGGGTACGATCCGCTCAAATATCATACCGGTCGCGCCCCCATTGAAGCGGCTGCGATGGGGATTGAACTGGCCCCCGACGACTGGGCGATTCGCTGTAATTTGGTGACGATGGCCGATGGCTTGATGAAATCGTTTACCGCAGGACAGATTCCGAATGACCTCGGGGCCGAGCTGATTCAACTGATGCAGAAGTCTCAATGTGGCGACACACATTGGAAGTTTTATCCCGGCGTCAGTTACCGCAACATTCTCGTCTATCGTGGGCGCGGCGAAGAAGCTCCTTTTTCGACTGAGACAAGTACAACGCCTCCACACGATCTGACCGATCAACCAGTCGCTCCCGGACTTCCCAGCGGTCCCGGTTCCGATCTACTGAAGTCGTTAATGGATGAGAGTCAGAAACTGTTTGCCGATCATGCCGGCAATCAGGCTCGTGGTGAGAACGCCGCTTCGAACATCTGGCTGTGGGGAGAAGGCAAAGCACCGGCTCTCGAACCGTTTGTCGAAAAGTTCGGCAAGACGGGTGCCGTCATCACGGCAGTCGATTTATTGCGAGGTCTCGGCAAGTTGATTGGTTGGGACATTATCGATGTGGAAGGAGCAACCGGGTATCTCGATACCGATTACGCCGCCAAAGGGCAAGCCGCTATTGAAACTCTCAAAGGGGATGTCGATTTTGTGGTCGTCCATGTCGAAGCGACCGACGAAGCGTCTCACGAAGGCGAAGTGGAAGAGAAACTCAAAGCCGTGGAACAGATCGACGAAAAAATTGTCGGACCCGTTCACGAATGGCTCAAATCAAACGGCGACTATCGATTGCTCATTTCTCCCGACCATCCCACATATTTGCGGACGAAAACTCACAGTCACGGCGATTGCCCGTTCACAATCTGCGGATCGGGTGTCACACCGGACGCAGCGAGCGAGTATCATGAAATCGCGGCAGCAGCGTCGTCCATCGGTTTCAAATCGGGAGCCGATCTGATGCCGTTCTTTTTGAATCAGGAAACGATTGGGTAGATGTTGCTGATCAAGAAACGTCGAATTCTTTCCTTCTCCTCTTGGGAGGAGAAGGTGCCCGAAGGGCGGATGAGGAGGCGTTTATTAAACATGGTACATAAAAGGCATTCATCATGCGAATACGCATAAAACTGATCCTCTGCATCCTGGGAACAATCTTCCTCATGCAGCTCACATCGATCCTGCCCGCCGCAGAGATCCCGGAGTTCGAACATATCGTCCTCGATGCCAACATCGGTAAGGTCTGTTACGCGGTCACCGTGGCCGATGTCAATAATGATGGCAAACCGGACCCGGTCGCGTTGTCCGAAAACCGTTTGATCTGGTTCGAGAATCCCACTTGGAAGCCGCATGTGATTCTCGAAGATCAACTCGATCTCGATCACGTTTGTCTCGCTCCTCACGACATCGACGGCGATGGGCTGATCGATTTTGCGGTGGGAGCCGGCTGGACCAAGAAGGGGACCATTCAATGGGTCTCACGCGACAAAGAGAACCCCGATGGCTTGTGGAAGGTTTATCCGATTCATATCGAGCCGTGGGTGCATCGCATGCAATTCGCCGATGTGCTGGGGACTGGCAAGCCTCAACTGACGGTTTCGCCTCTTAACAAAACCGAAGGTGACGGTGCCCGACTATTGGCGTTCGAAATCCCGGATAACCCTCGTACCGACCGCTGGCCGATGACCGTCATGTCGCATCAATTCAACCGCATGCACAACCACTGGCATTTTTTGGGAGTAACTCTTACCGCCAGTCAGGAAGGTGTTCATTTCCTGAATTCCGCCAATGACCAATTTGAAGTTCAACAAATCAGTCTTGGTGCGAGCGGAAACTCTCCCGCTCAATCAGGAGCAGGAGAGGTTAAACTTGGAATTGCGAAGCGCGGGAAATGGATTATCGCCGCCGTCGAACCAATGCATGGCAACAATCTCGTCGTCTATCTGAAGAATCCTCGTCCCGATGACACTTGGAAACGAGTTATCCTCGATGACAAACTCGGTCGCGGGCATGCTCTCTGGCTGGCTGACATCGACGGCGTCAAAGGACATGAAATCATCATCGGTCACAGTGAACCTGCGACAGGTGACATCAAAGGGCCCGGCATCTACATTTTCACCAAAGAGAACGAACCGGGAACGGAGTGGAAAAAACATATTCTCGATAATGGCGGGATCGCCGTCGAAGATCTCATCGCTCACGACTTCGATGGAGACGGCGATATCGATATCCTTGCCGGTGGACGCCACACTCATAATGTCAAACTCTATCTCAATCAGGGAATGAGCAAGAAAGAGAAGCCGTAATGACGACGCCCGCAGACTATCTCCAATTGGCTGGCAAGCCGGTCCTCGTGATGGGAATCGCCAATCGCAAAAGCGTCGCTTATCACACCGCCAAAGTGTTGCAAAATGCCGGTGCGAATGTGATCGTCTCGGTCCATTCGGAAGAACGTATTGCCGGCGTCAAAAAACTGCTGGGTGAAGAGACTACCGTCTTCGTCTGCGATGTCGAACAGCAGGATCAGATCGACGCGCTGGCCAAATCCGTGAGCGAAGTGACCGATCAACTCCACGGCATCGTTCATTCCATCGCCTTCGCCGATTACTCGGGTGGCTGGCTTCCTTTCAATGAGACGCCTCGCGAAGCATTTTTGCAGGCGGTCAACATTTCCTGCTTTTCGCTGACAGCCGTCTCACAAGCCATGAAAGACATTCTCGATCCAGAGCAGGGGAGCGTGGTGACCGTCTCCATCTCGAGCACGCGCATGGCGGCTGAGAATTATGGTTACATGGCTCCGGTCAAAGCGGCCTTAGATTCCTCGGTCGCGTTTCTGGCGAAATCCTTTTCGATGTTTTCGAAAGTCCGTTTCAATGCGGTTTGTCCCGGCTTGTTGAAAACCGCATCATCGGCTGGCATCCCCGGTTATGTGGACAGTTTTCTGTTCGCCGAGAAAGCCACACTCCGCAAAGAAGCCGTGCAGACTCAAGAAGTGGCCGACGCAATCGCGTTTCTGCTAAGTCCGCGATCTTCGGGCATCAACTCCCAAGGACTGGTCCTCGACGCGGGCATGTCGACGAATTATTTCGATAAAACGATTGTCAGCGATGTAGAATGAAGAGACGATAAGTCACAAATGATCGCCGGGTATAGTAATGGTGAATCCGTGACGCTGGCCACGCAGTCAGTAAATCCAGTGCCATTAAGGAATCTCAAATGCAGAGGTAGATCACATATAAACGAGCCTTTGGCTGGTCCTTGATCTTGCTCGGAGTTGGTATCGTTTTTCTGAGTCCGAAGATTGTTTTTCCCTGCTTAGAGACGCTGCTTGGCATCGAGACGATTGTCGGTCGCGAAAATGTGGTGTATGAGCCTGACGGCACGTACATATTCACAAATCCTAGTGCGATGGTCCAGTGGATTGTTTCAGTCGCGGTGATACGAGTGGCGTTTGCGTGCAGCGGAGGTTGGGTATTAATCCGCACTAGCGGATCGAAGGGCACTCATGTCTGATCGAAAATTTAATTTTGCTGATGGCTGCGCGATTGTTGTTCTTGGTGGTCTCTGCCTCGTGGTATCAGCCTATTATTTGATGCCAAATCTTGAGGCTGCACGAGGTGAAGCCAGAGCTGGAATGACATACAACGAAGTTCGCTATCAACATCTGGTTCTCAATGGCATCATCGATGGTGACGAACATAACCCAGAAAAAAACGACCCGTGGGGAGAACCCTACATTACGGAGACATTACCCGATAGCACCATTCAAGTGATGTCGAAGGGGCCGAACAAAACCACGCCCGAGAGTGGCTTCGATGACGACGACATTTACACCGGCATGCCCGAGCATCCCAACGCCGCTGTTTATCGAGCTAAAAAACGTCAGGGGATATTCATGTTGCTAGTCGCAACTGTCTCGTGGATTACTTTGAGTATTCTGTGGTGGAAATTCAGCAAGGATGTTTGATTGAGGATGACTCTTGAGATCAGAAAGTAGGGCCGGTTCCACCGGCCAAGAGTGATATTCAACGTCGCAGCGGAAACCCCGGAGATTTTAGCCTCTTGTGGCTTCTCCACTCCCTTAGACGAGCCGAGAGCATTTTTTATCGAGCCCGCGGAGCTTGCGCTCCACGGCTATCAAGCGTGAGTCTTGTGATGTCATAGCCGGGCTGCGCAAGTCGCGGGGGCGGGTTCACTTCTCATTGCAAATCGAAGATTGCTGGCACCATTGCACGTTGAATGTCGTTTGCACCCATCCCGACTGATTGCGCAGATCGGG
>JAQWSQ010000215.1 GCA_029243145.1 Planctomycetaceae bacterium
TCTTCCTGGTGCTTGATCGCTCGGTCGGTAATGCCTGTGGGGTCGTTGACAGAGCGTATGTCTGAAACGTCCAATTCTTCGCGGTGAGCTTTGATTTTTTCGGTCAACAGTTCTAGCTGGTTAATCACATTCGATTGGGTGAAATCAATGGAAGGATTACTCAAGAGAACTTGGGCAGGCCCCGTCTCGCCGGGTGGGAAATGTTGTTGAGCAGCGCGAGCCCCTTGAACACTTAAATAATGGTCGGGAAGTTCCGAGAGCAGTCCGTAACTAAGTTGATCAATAAAAACAGTGCCAAAAAATGCAAACGGCAGCATCAGACTGACAGTAATGACCCAAATTTTTGCAGGTGCTTTTTCAATCCGTTGGCACATGTTGACCCAGAATCGATCAATGACATCGCCCTTCATCAAACGCCCCAACAGGTTGGTCGGTGAAAACCAGCTCACACGCTGTACGGATTCATTGGGCAAGTAAGGCCAGAATGCCCATTTCCCGCAGAGACGGATCAGAGCCGGCGCAAATGTCAGGGAAGTGAGCAGGCAAATCATGAGTGCAATAAAGATGGCATTGCCGGCTTGCTGAAATTTTCCGAACTCCGCAAACGACATCATGCCAATGCCAATAGCCGAAGTTCCCGCACTGGCAGCAAGCGCTGCCCCCACTTTCCCAATGGAGGCAGAAGTGGCTTGGGGGTAAGTCGCTCCCTGATCGAGTTCTTCTTTATAGCGTGCGATTAAAAAGAGGCAATAGTCGACTCCCGCACCATAAACAAGCACTTTGATGAAGACCTCAATATCTTTAAACAGGCTAACAACACCGAAGCTTGCCAAATTTGACAAGACCAGCATCGATGTAGCCACAGCGACACCAACGGTCACCAAGGGGATGATTGCCAGCAGCGGGGCGCGATAGATCAGAATTAATAGGACCAGAACAAGAATGATCGTGGCCGATTCTGTGCGTTGACCACTCTCTTTGCTGGCGGTTCGCATGTCTCGACCGACGGTGGCCGTACCACTCAGCGACAATTCCATGCCAGCAGGAATTCTGAGTTCTTCATCGACATTAAGCTTCAAGGTCTCTCGGAGTTGGTCAATTTTCCATATCAGCGGAATGTTATCATCGGCGATGTACTCGGTCGTCAATGATATGATCAGCAATGTTGCTTTACCATGCTTCGAATTGAGGAGGTGGCCGATCCGTGGGTGTGTCCAATCGCGAACACGATAAACCAGATTGGATTCCTCTTCCGTCAGCTTTAAGTGCTGGAACTGTTTTGCATATTTTTCAGCTTTGAGATCGGCTGCTTCATCAGGTTCATCTTCGGAGGCCGTCGATCGGACTCCAATCGAGCGCAGCAGGGGGACAAGTGTGTCGTGAATATAATCACGATCATCTTCAGTGAGACCCGATTGCCGAGCAGGTCGACGCGCGACAATGACAACAGTGCTCGTCAATAAGTCATCCGGGAAGGCTTTTACGAAGAGAGCTTCTGCTTGAACGCTGTCAGAATCATCGGGGAGAAAGGCGAATTCGCCTTGTTTCAGCATGCTGTCAAAGGGAGGCGTAATTCTAAATAACACCACAAGCAGCAACACCCAGCCAATTAGGACCGGTCCCCAAAAACGAGAAACAAATTGTCCCAGTTTGTCAAACATCTGGTATTACGAGTTTCTAGTGTCTGGAAGTGCGAAGTCTGTAAGCCGAGATCGGAATAGTCGGAATAGAACGTGACATCTTACGGAAACCTGCCACAAATTGGCATCTGAGGGGGGTAACTGGCGGAGCATTTTCAAGAGATTTTGTGAATACGCTCTTGAGACGGGACCGTATCGTTCCTTGAGTGAAGACCCGTTTGGTGTATTGCCAGCTCCGCTGCCCGTACTCGCCTCCTGGGAAAAGCCACGAGCTTGAGCCGGAGATCCTTGAACTTTCCTCCATAAGACAATTGAGGCTTGCAGCTTGCGAGCGGTCATTTCGGTGTCGAGCCAGCGATCAAAACAGCCCAGCATGTCGATCATGGGAGCGAACAGCGACAAGCCCCGTTTTTGATTCGAGTCTCCCCCGATCCGCGTGTGCAACATTTCTTCCGCGGCAATTTCATCGACCAGTTCGCCCGTTTCAGGATGAAGTTGCAGATAAACGAGAGGCGTTTCGACATCATCATCGGCGGTGATGATACCTTGGGATTCTGGCCGTTCGCGAGTCCCTCCAATTCGTTCCGGGTCGACAAACCGAACGGTGGGCGTCTCTCCCGTCTGTGGAAACAGACGCAAAAAACATTCGCCATCCCGCCATGTGCGTCGGGCAAACTCACCGTAAGAAAAATGACGACGATTGTGGCTTAAGAACTGATGCCAGAGTTCATTGGCCGTTTTGGCCAACATTGCTGACGTTGTATCTTGCGTGTCGAGCGAATGATGGGCCAGTTTTAATCCCGGACCGACCACATAAATTTCTAAGAGTCTTAAGATGTTGCGAGCGTGTGGGTGGTTTTGAGAGAGACGTCTAGCGGCCGCACGAACATCTTTACGAGTTTGTTCCGAGGCACCGGAGGTTTGGTCACCCAACAACAGCCAGCGTCCCGGATCTTCCTGGACCGGTTGAGGCGATTGCTCTTCGACCATTTGCAGGACTTGCTCCTGCATGATGCGGCGGTAACGCGCTTCCAGTCGAGCCGTCCGCCATTTATCTCTCAAAATCTCCAGCATGTTGACTCCCTATGAGTGTGTCTTTACCCATAGAGAGACTGTTGTTAAACAGAGCCGATCAGAATTCGTAAGTCCTGATCATGTCGAGAGAAGAAAAAAATGAGGACGTTGCGCAACGGCAAAAACGCTGATATGAAGCTATGTTTTCAGCCATTTTTAAACAGTAGAAAAAATCGTCGAGAAAAGCATGGATGAGTTTCGGGAAAATTATGAAGAGTTCCGTTCTGGGAGAAGAAATCAAAATGTAAATCAGTTGTCTTCCTCGGCAACCTGAATTTCATTCGGTTTCGTCACGACCTGTGCATAGGTGATTCCGTTCTCGTCTGAAAACTCAACTTCACAATTACCATCAGTGTATAATTCGATAACGTAACCGATGGCTTGTTTTGTCACATTATCTGTTGATGCAAATCGATCCGTTATCAGCCGAACTCGTTGATATATTTTGATTGTCATGATCTGACTTTGGAATACCGAAAAGTAGGGAAGGGGCTTCGCTTATGTCGATTAGTGTATCCCCTAGAATGATTCAAACGGTGGATATACCGAGATTATTCACCAGTCTCTGTTTCATCTGACAGAATCTCTATCTCGGACCAGAGTCCTCCTAAACCAATAGAATTCATATATGTGCTGAAGTCTTGAAAAGAGCTGAGGTTCATCTCTACAGTGATTGGCCAAACAGCATCACACTCATCACACAGCCTTAAACACAAATTATTTGCTTTTACTTTAACTCGTAAGACTTTACCCTGACCGTCGCATCTTGGGCATTCCATCACTGTGCTTTCAACAATGAATCTATGGTGTTGGTCTGGGTCATGTGGGAGGTCCCACTGTTGTCTACCGCACAAACAGAAACGGCAGGACTTCGAGCTTCATCACCATGAAGGCGAAGTATCCAAAGAACGCACACGACCAGATGATGGCCACAAAGCGTAACGGACTCATCGACAAGGAACGCGAGAGGATTTTGTTATTCATCCAAAGCAACAAGATCGAATAGACGAACATCACGCCTCCCTGTAGCGCTGCCGAGATCTTCACCAAAAACAGAGGCTTGGAAAAGCCCGGCACCAGTAAAATGATGATTCCCAACGCGATCTCGGCCCACAAAAAGAGAAAGTACAATTTGCTGACCGACCATTTTGGGTTATCGCGCAGATAGTTCACTTTCACGATGTCTGCCGAAATCCGGGAGATCACATCGAGGACTCCCAGTTCGGTGGTGAGCAGGATGGCGGTTCCCATTAACAGAAACGCAATCTTGAGGATCCCCCCATTCTCCATGCCGCCAAGAGTGGCCGCTTCTCCCCAGATGAAATCCATATCTTTGCCGAAGCTTTCCATGCCGGGCTTCAAATTTCCATCAGCATTATAAAAAATGGAATAGGAAATCAGTGAGAGCAGAGCGAGACAGACCAGACAGGTCACAAAGAAACTGAGGAAGTGTTCGATGTTGGCCGCTCGCCACCATTGTTTCCAACGGCCGAGATTGGCTTCGGTGTGCTTGAAGTGATAACCGACTTCGGGACTCGCTTCTT
>JAQWSQ010000231.1 GCA_029243145.1 Planctomycetaceae bacterium
CCCACAGAAAGTTCACTCCTGTATGACGGGCTGCGAACAATCCTTTCTCGGTGCGTGACACTGGCCGATGAACACGGTGTGAACGGCTGGCGTCAGCACACTCACTTACTGAAGAAAGTGAAGAAGCTTAATCGCGACATCAACCGCATCGCGGCGAAGAAAGGTCCCCACTACAAAAGGCGCATGCAACCGCTGTACTCCGAATTGCTGCGTTCATTGCAGGCGTGTTGGGAAGATTTAAAACATCCGTCCAATACTCAAAGGCCCGAATGATGGCCTGCTGCTCGGCAGCCGACCAGGTCCCCAGATCTCCATCCGCGACTGTTTTATAACCCAAGTTCGCGCCGCTGCCGCCATCGTCGCCTTGATTCCAGAATTCAACCTGGAAAGCCCCCGCATTCAAGACCGTTTGAGCGGATGCGACTGAATTCGAGATCAACAATGTCGCAAAGAGACATCCCAAGCTTATTAACCGTTGAATCTGCAGCATTGTCTTCCTCCATGAAGGCAATTTGTATCGAGACTTCTCAACTTCAGAGTGTTCCGTCTCAAAATAATTCGTAAAACGCGCACGGGTAACGGTGGGGATACAGTTGATCTATTCGGTGTAATCGTGAAAGGGGTTAATCCCGAGTGGTCGAGATCGGTCGATTCAGTCTAGAGGGACCGGGTGAAAGCTCAGAGTGAACACATCCCCTCTAGTTGCTCTCATCCTCTCATTGAGAATAACCGTTAGAGTCAGCCAATGATCAAAGTGCTGGACGGGACTGAAAGCATCACAGAGTGACCGACCAAACAAATGGCCGGGAGGCGAATGTCACAAGCTGTCTGCGGCCACCCAAGTTATTCCCTTTGCGGGTCTGCGTATTGGCGTGAATCAATTTGTCTATCGTGAGAACACTGGGGGTTTCACTGCGTTCGTCCCCCAGCCACGCATGCAAAGCGTGTTATGCGTCGGGTGGTGGACGGCGAAGCGGAAGCTCCCGAATGTCATGGCCTCTTGTGCTAACGCACCCCGTTTGACGAGCAAACGGGGCTACCCTTCATTCAAGCCTCTTTTTTTTGTTTTCCTCTGCGCCTCCGCGCCTTTGCGTGAGTCTAATTCTCTCACTTGTGACAAGCCGACCGGTGCCAGCCGATTTCATTTTCTTTGCGTGATAAACGTGTCGGGTGGCTGGGGCGTTCTCAAAGTTGCAGTCTAGAGGAACCCGGTTTTTTGTGTTGGCGACGATCTGCTTGATCACGAACATGGCCCCAGATGAGAGAGGTTCCCGCTGAATTTTCTGGGGATATCGATGATCAGATTTCATTGATCACCCGATGCTCAATCGAACGTCATTCTTAATTGACATTCTGTTAGTGCCCCAGCCACCCACACTGTAAATTCTCGGCGTCCTCAGCGAACTCAGCCGTAGAAACCATTTCTCGGCGTTCTTGCGAACGCAGCTACGATCCCTTAGCGTCTTTGCGTCAGAAAATTGATCTTGCCGATCATGAGTTACCAGAGTTACCTTTCGTGGTTCGCCTGACGGTGAATCGATCTTTGGCAATTTAAAGTCATCACAACCGGTTTATGAGAGTCGGGTGCCATGCTCTCACCGCAACGCGGGGTGAGCATGAGCAATGGCGGCTCAAAAAACGAATAGCGTGTTTAAGAATGACGACCACTGTAACGTGAGAAAGGAAGCGATCTCGCGTGACGTGGAAAATGCGTTCCGACAAAAATCGGCATCTCACCAAAACGAGGTCATCGGCGTAAACCTTAGAGAGCCAACAGCTTGCTCAAGGGTACACAAGATTTGGAATCAAGATTTGGCAACATTCGCGCCAAGATTTGGTCAACATTCGGTCAAGGTGTGTCCCCGATTTTCCGAATCTTGACATCTTGAAACGGCTGTTGAGTATTCAGAATAAACGATCAACAATTGGGGAGGTTCACTCACCCACCAACACGACACGCAGATCCATCACATTGGTATTCGTCGGGCCGGTGTTGATCAAGCCGTCCAGTTGTGCAAAAAACGGATACGCATTCTGCACGTCACGATAGTCGTCTGGATTGATGCCCAATGCCGTCATGCGTGCGATCAAGTCTGCATCAACAAACGCACCCGCCGCATCAGTCGGGCCGTCTTCTCCATCGGTTCCGCCCGAGAGAATGGAAATCCGGTCCGGCGAGCTTTGCAATGTGGTTAATGCCGACAACACCAGTTGCTGATTTCGTCCCCCTTTGCGCGGCTGATCAGTTGGTGAGAACGTGACGGTTGGCTCTCCACCCGACAAGATACACGCCGGTGGCAACAAGGACTCTTCGCCATTACGAATCCGTAACGCCAAATTGGCCAAGTCACTACCGTATTGGTCAGCGTCTCCTTCATTTTCTGAACCGAGCGACCGCACCACGTAACCTAATTGTTCCGCCTTCACTTTTGCGGCGTCGATTGCCACCTGATTACTGCCAATCAGCAGATTGCTGACATGACTTGGAAACTCGATTTCCTGATCCGATGCCAGCGAATCTTCTAACACGGCTTTGACATTCGCTGGGATCGCTTCGCGACTGCCATACTTCAAATCCAGAACTTTGAGAGCTTGCTGCGGCGTCGAAGAATCACCGACAGTGGGACCGGATGCGATCACATCGAGCGGATCACCGACCACATCAGAAATAATCAGAGACACGATCTCCCCTGCCCCGGAGGCGGCGTGAGCCAGTCGTCCACCTTTCACAGCCGAGAGTTGTTTCCGCACGCAGTTGAGTTGATTGATGGTGGCGCCGTTCAGCATAAGATGGCGTGTCACTGCTTGTTTATCGGCAAGAGTGATCCCCTCGACGGGAGCCGGCATCAAGGCACTTCCTCCCCCCGAAATCAGAATCAGACAAAGATCGCGTTTGCCACAGGAGCGAGCTAACTTCAAAATTTGTTGAGTGCCGGTGACTCCCGCTGCGGTCGGTTCATTCACTCCCGCCGGTCGCGCACCGTGCAAATGGATGAACTCCATTTCTTGGGCACAGTTTTCGGGAACGTTGACCCAACCCATCAGTTTGTCTCGACAGAGTGTGGGGCCAAGCGTATCGATGACGGCAGAAGCCATGGCGGCTCCTGCTTTGCCGCCTCCCATGACGACAATTCGATCCCAGTCGGACAGTACAATTTTTCGATCCCGAATGCAGAGTGTCTCATCCTCAACACGCAGCACGCGCGGAATCAAGACTTCGGGACGAACCGCATCGACGCCGGATTGCCAGATCGAGAGCGCATCGGAAGACAGAGTATTTGCGGTGGTCATTGAATCGAATCCTGATCGCAACGAGAATCGTTGTATCAGAGTTCAGTCAGCCGCAGAGATCAAGTGTGAACCGCAGAGTTCAGGCACTCGGTCGCATCGATGAATATAAAGAGAGCAGTTCGTACAGATCGGCACTAATTTTGACTTCGTCATCGGCGAAATCGTGCAACCAGGTACTGTCCCATTTCACCGCTTCCCGGATGATATTCGTGAACTCATCGAGTTTCATCGAAACATCTGCCGGGGAACCGTGATTATCGTCACCGAGATATAATTTCAATCGAGGCTGCATGTTGCACCTTCCTTGGTTGCGACCGTCCATCCATAAGACGCTTGAGGGGAAATTCGTCTTCTTCCTATATCGACTCCTCCGATGCGATTCTTGATAAGTAATTCCGAAAAAAACGATTGCGTCTTTACCGGGGTTCGTGGGGCTTCTGTGAACCCGGTGGACTTAGGGTATTGCAGGGGACAGACTCAGCATGCCTTCTGACGATGACAAGCGGCAACGACTGCCGAAGAGTTGCAAGAATGGCAGAATCGGCCTCTCGGAGCCCTCTCGACAGGCAGGAATTGCCGAACAAAATTCTCGCAAGAATGTGGGGAATTCTTTGTGGATGAGTGAACCACTCGTTACGATGGCAACTAGACCCTTTCCCTTCGATGTTCATCTCTTATGTCGCATCAGACCAAGATTGATCTTGTTTCCCTCGCGCAAGAATTGCGTTTCGATCTTAATCAAGTCGAACAGACGCTTGCTTTGCTGGATGAAGGGAATACCGTTCCGTTTATCACCCGCTATCGGAAAGAACGTACCGGTGGGCTCGACGAGGAGCAAATTCGGACCATCCAAAAGGCAGCCTCCGAACGAAGACAGGTTGCCGAGCGTGCAGATGCGATTCTGAGATTGGTTTCGGCTCAAGGGAAAATGACCGACGAATTGCAACAAGCGATTCATCAGGCAGACTCTCTCAAGCGGCTCGAAGATCTTTATCTCCCTTACCGCCCCAAACGCCAATCCCGCGCCACTCAGGCTCGTGAACGGGGACTCGAACCTCTCGCAAACACCATCTGGGATGGCAAAACCCCTCAAGACGAACTCGACGCTGCGGCGAGTTCATTTATCGATCCCGAGAAGGATGTCAATACTGCCGAAGATGCTCTACGTGGGGCGGCCGACATCATTGGCGAGCGGATCGGCGAGAATGCCGACTTCCGTCAGTTCAGTCGCGAGATTGGAAAACGAACTGGCAAGTTTTGTGTCTCTGTGACGAAAGCCCACAAGGAGCAAGCGCAAAACTCTGACTATCGAGACTACCTTGATTACTCGGAAGCGATCACAAAGATCCCCCCTCACCGCATGCTGGCCGTCAATCGGGGTGAGAAAGAAGGAATTCTCCGCAACCGTTTCACTTGGGATGTCGAAACTGCTGATATCAAAATTGCCAATTCACTCTCCTTAACCGATCACCCCGCGGGTCAATTCATTCGAGACTGTATTCGGGACGCGCTGGATCGATTCATCGGTCCTGCTCTGGACCGAGAGTTTCGTCGTGAAGCGACCGAAGCCGCTGAGAAGCACGCCGTTGATGTCTTCGCCAAGAACTTACGAAACCTCTTATTGCAACCTCCTTTGCGTGGCAAGACTCTGCTGGCGGTTGATCCCGGATTTCGGACAGGCTGTAAGTTGGCCGTCTTGGATACCTGCGGTACCTTGGTCAAAGCAGATCTGATTTATGTGACAGGGTCCGACGATAAACGGATCGAAAATGAGCAGAAGCTTGCCGACCTGATCAAAGAACACAATTGCGAGTTGATCGCTATCGGGAACGGGACGGCCTGCCGAGAGACTGAGGAACTCGTTTCCTCGGTCATCAAAAAACATTGCCCAGAACTCAGGTATCTCATTGCGAATGAGGCGGGCGCTTCGATCTATTCAACTTCGGCAATCGCTCGGCAGGAGTTTCCTGAACTCGATGCCACTGTACGAGGTACGATCTCACTTGGGCGTCGTGTGATCGATCCTCTGTCGGAATTGGTAAAGATTGATCCACAGCATCTGGGGGTCGGCATGTATCAGCACGACGTCACCCCACGGTTATTGCAAGACTCATTGGAAGAGGTGATTGAGTCGTGCGTCAACTATGTAGGCGTCGACCTCAACACAGCGTCTGTTTCGTTGTTACAACGAGTCTCCGGTTTGAACCAGCTCATCGCCCGCCGAATCTGTGATTTCCGGCAGCAACATGGACAAATCAAAAAACGCAAACAACTCTTAGAGGTGGCCGGCATTGGGGATGCCACATTCACTCAGGCAGCCGGATTTTTGAAAATTCGGGAAAGTGAAGATCCTCTCGACGCCACTTGGATTCATCCTGAAAGCTACGACGAGGCACGCAAACTTCTCTCCGCGTTGAATGTTCAACCGCACGAAATTCTGGAAAAAGACCGGATCCCTCAAGCACTCGAAGGGAGATCCCGCGAAGAGCTTGCCACTCAGCTTTCATTTAGCCGTACGAAGTTAGACGAATTGATCACGGCTCTTTCTCGTCCCGATCAAGATCCCCGTGGTGAACATGCCAAGCCGGCATTCAAGCAGGGAATCCTGAAGCTGGAAGATTTGCATCCCGGCATGGAGCTGACAGGAACGATTCTGAACGTGGTGGATT
>JAQWSQ010000232.1 GCA_029243145.1 Planctomycetaceae bacterium
TCTTCCCGTGATCCACGGCTCGGGTGATTATGCGCTCGAAGTCCGCCGCGTCATGCTGGAAACCGCGTTCGATTGCGTAGCCGTTCCTTTGCCTCCCTCATTTCAATCGCCGGTGGAAGAGGCCATCACTCAGTTACCGGCAGTGACGGCCGTCGTGCAACCCGAGTATTCACCTCTCAGTTGGGACCGCCCCGAAGAGGATGAAGGCGATCTGGAAGCGAGTTTCGTTCCCGTCGATCCTTGTCAGCCGGTCATTGCCGCGGTGCGCATCGCCTTGCAGGAACATATTCCGCGGGCGTACATCGATTTTGAAACCGATCATTATATCGGGAGGGGAAGTGTCTTTCCCGATCCGTACGCACTCAAACGAGTCTCGCCTGATTTGTTTTCGGCAGCCGTTCTTCCCGCGTTACCGCGGCCCGAAGAGGAGCAAACCTGCCAGCGGGTTGAGTATCTGGCATCCCGATTACGTCAATTGGAGGAATCACACGATTCGATTTTGTTTGTCTGTTCAATTATGGATTGGCCGTGGGTGAAAGAAGCCTACACCGAACAGCGGGAATCAAACGTCGTCCAGCCAGAGGTCGAGGATGCCGACATTTACGGCGTGAAAGTCGAAACGCTGTTGTTTCTATTGGGAGAGTTACCTTACATTACGGGGCTTTATGAACGAGCGCGAAACGAACTCGATGACGATGAAAATCTCTCGATTGATGGTCTCAAGGGATTATTGTTGACGACGCGAGATGTCTATAAGAACGACTTGGGGAATCGGGCGCAATCAATCACTCCCAAACTTCTGGCCAGTTATTTTCAGTATCTGCGTAATTTGTCACTGATTGAAACACGGCTCACTCCCGATCTGTATTCCATCATCATCGCTGCCAAGCAAATCTTTGGTGATCAGTTCGCCGTTAAGTTGGCAGAGACCGCGCGAGAGTATCCTTTCGACCGCGAGTTGCCTTATGACTCGTTCGAAATGGGCATCGACCGAGCCCATCTTCCCGATGGCGAAATGGTGCAAATGAAGAGTCGACTTCCCGGTCCTGTGGTTTCGTGGCGGTCGTGTGACTTGCAGCCGGCCCCCCAGAAAATTGACAAAGAGAAATGGGAGATGAGTTGGAATCCGTATCGGCATTGCAGTTGGCCCCCTGAAGATGGAGCCATCGAACGCTTTCGAACACACGTGAAAGATGCAGCACTCGGTTTATTGGGACACGACCTGGCCCGTCATGAGAAGTTTTCGACGAGTCTCAAAGATGGTCTCGATATCCGCGAGACACTCCGCAATTGGCACACCGGCGATTTGTATGTCAAAGTGCTACCTCCCAGCACGGGTACGCTCGATTGTGTGATCATGTTGTTCGATCCTCCAGCCGACCCTCGCGATTATCCGTGGCGTGTGACTTGGTTCGCCGAGACACAAGACGAATCGACATTGTCTCTGTTCGCGACAGATTATCAGAATGAAATGGTCGGACCGGGAATTGGTATGTCAGTTTACGGCGGCGCGATGTTTTTGTTTCCTCCCCGTTCAATTCCCGATATCTGGACAGATCGCCGTTTTGATTTCTGCGACACTCTGGAAGAACGGTTGATCGCTTCCGGCTGCCATCACAGTGAAGAAAAGCACATCGCACTTTTGTCACCAGTTCCTCCGGGGCAAGGTTGGAAGAAACTGGCAAAGCGGTACGGCAAGAAACTGATTCATATTCCACTCAGCCGATTCAGCCAATCAACGATCCAGCAATTGCGGATGTTTCACGTGCTGAATGGGCAGGAAGTCCGCAGTTTCGCGGCTAATTTTATCCGCAAAGCGTAACTCAAAAAGAACTTCTTTCCTTGCTGGCTCAGAGTGAGTAGCCTGAATGCAGGCCCTTCGGTCACAGTCCTTTAGACCTGTCAAATTCACAACGCATTCGCGGATTCAAAATTTATGGATACGCATCATATACGAGGGCAACTTCTGGTTGCCGCCAAACATCTACTCGATCCCAGCTTCTTTAAGACGGTCGTCTTGATGATTGAGCAAGGCGACAATGGAGCTATGGGGGTGGTGATCAATCGCCCCTCCGATATCGCCGTCTCACATGCCCTTTCCAAGCATCTGAATGTGGAAGGCATGGACGAGTCTGTTTTCTACGGGGGCCCCGTCGAACAGGGAGGGCTCATCGTATTACACGACCGCGGAGATCTTGCCGAAAGCGAATCGGTGATCCCCGGCGTGTATGTGCCGACACGAGCCGATGTGTTTGAGGAAGTGATCAAAGCGGCTCAAGAAGATGTCGATTCGACGACGTTCCGTGTGTACAACGGGTGTTCCGGTTGGTCACCGGGTCAGCTTGAAGGAGAGCTCGAACGTGGAGACTGGTACGCCACGCCTGCAGAGTCCGATCTTGTTTTCAGCGCTGATCCCTATACTCTTTGGGAGAAAATGCTGGATCGAGTCGCCGCCAACCAAGAGCAGTTCATCAATCAAGCCGTCAAACACCCGGAACTGAACTGAGTGATCTATCAGCGTGAATTGTTAGCCACAGTTCGTTTTCACGTTATGTTTTTTAATGATTCAATGGGCTGAGGAATACCGATGCGCACGATCTTGTTTCTGATCTGTCTGTCTTACTCTCTCGCACTGCCGGCAACGGCCGAAGAACCCGACAACGCACGCCCTCCAGAATCTCAAACGGAATTGAAGTCGTGGCTGGAAAACATGATCTGGCATCACAATTATTCTCTCGATGAAATCCATGCGGTCACCGGTTTACCACCCACCCAAATTGTTGCCGCCCAACAACAGTGGGACATCTACCCCGAAACCCGCCCCGAGACTCCTGACGATAAATTGCTCGTCCTCCCCTACCCCGGCGGTCGGCATCCTCGCATCGGTTTTCTCGAAGGAGCCATCAACCCACAGCGAGAAACGAAGGTGAGCGTATTCTTGCCGTGGTCACCTCGTGAATACGTCGTCTGTGATGTGCCCGAGGCGATCTGGTCGAATCTCGGTCTCACCTATCTGGCTCATACTCACGTCGAAACAATTTGGGACAAAGACGATCTCGAACTCAAACCACTCGAATGGCAAACTCTCGACGATGGTTCCTTTCAAATGGAACGCACATTGCCCAATGGGATTCGGTTCGGAACCAAAGTCGTGCCGAAAGCGGATCACGTGGAAATGCGAATGTGGCTACATAACGGCACCGACGAAACGCTATCGGATTTGCGTGTGCAGAACTGTGTGATGCTCCGTAAAGCGAGCGAATTCAATCAGCTCACGAATGAGAACAAGTATGTTCGTAAACCCTACATGTGCGTCCATAATTCTGAAAAGAATCGCTGGATCATCTCCGCCTGGACGCCCAATCATCGCTCGTGGGGCAATGATCGTTGTCCGTGCTTGCATTCCGATCCGAAATTCCCTGATTGCAAACCGGGTGAAACAAAAGTCCTGCAAGGCTGGCTATCGTTCTATGAAGGAACCGACATTGATGTGGAACTTGATCGCATTGACGCAAGCAATTGGCAGAGTGATGAGTCGAGATAATCACCGGCGACAATCAGCTTTAAGCCGTAGGTCAGGCTCCCGCCTGACAAGAGCAAATCAACATTTCACGAACCGTTTCGAAAGTTCCGATTTCTTGTTTGGATGAGTAAACACATTGGCTTAAAATTACAATTTGCATGGGTGGCCCGTCCTGAATGGGGCGGGTCGCATCGCGACAAAATGAATCATCATGTGGTCACGAGAACAGATTGAATCGCGAATCACAATCACACTTTCCCGGCATGGAGACGGAAGAAGCCTTTGCCGTTGATTTGTGATGATGGAACATGATGGTGAGTCATCTTGTGACTTCGTGACCCGGCCAATCTGACCGGTCCACCTTGTGAAATTGCTCAAAACACGGGGAACACTGTATTTCTAGTGGTTTCCCCACTCCGCTCATGATATACCAGTGTATCGTTTCGAGCTATTCTGTGCCGCCTGTGGGTGTGGCTATACCAGGAAATCTTACCCAATTTTCGTTCAGGCAATCGTGGTCCTTCAGGGACTATTGTGCGTACTAATCTAAAGACCACCAAACGTGCGGTAGACCAACAATGGCGGAGAACAAATCTTTCATTCACGCAGCCAGCCTGGCTGCGTAGGTTCTCTCGAACTCTTCAGGCGTCAAATAGTTTAA
>JAQWSQ010000006.1 GCA_029243145.1 Planctomycetaceae bacterium
GGTCCCGTCCCCCCTTGCCGTTGATCCGGGGCGTGCGGCCGAATCCTCCCCAGACGATCACGGTGGTCGTTTCCAGCAGTCCGCGTTCTTCCAAGCCGGTGAACAAGCCAGATAAAGCTTGGTCCAGCGGTGGAATCTGACGATCTTTGAGACGTTCCCAGTTGGTGTTGTGAGTGTCCCAACCACCGTAAGTCAGGGTGACAAACCGGGTGCCGGCTTCGACTAATCGGATTGCCAGTAATGCCGATCCACCGAGTGGAGTATTACCAAACTTGGCAGCGAATGCGGGCGATTCCTGACTGATGTCAAAGGCTCTCTTGGCGGTCGGTGAAGTCATTACGTTGAACGCTTTTTGACCGAACTCATCGAGTCCTTCAATCAATTGACTCGATTTTTCGTAACCTTTGAACGCGATGTCAAGATTTCCGAGTAATTGCTCACGGCGACGTGCTTCATTCAGTCCATTCTCGCTATCAATCGAAACACCACGAACGGTAAATCGTTGACCGATACTAGGAGTCGAAGCAGTGTTGAGCGGATTGTATTTCACACCCAAAAATCCACCCGCCATGTTTGTTCGTGGAACACCCACAAAAGGAGGTAAGTCGGTCGGCGCTGTAAGTTCATTCGTCACCACCGAACCAATCGAGGGATACTGTAAGGACGGAAGAGGTCGATTACCGGAAATCACGTATTCCTGTCCAAGTGCGTGAGCGGCCAAAGTGTGTGACACGCCCCGCAGAATGGAGAACTTGTCAGCACATTGCGCCAGCAGTGGAAGGTGTTCTGAGAATTCAATACCCGGCACATTGGTTTTGATCGGATTGAACTCACCGCGATACTCGCTGGGAGCATTCGGTTTAAGGTCGAACGTATCCATGTGGGACGGACCACCCGTCAGGTTGACAAAAATGGCCGAGGTGGCTTTTCCGGGCAGGACTTTGTCATTTGCAGAGGCAAAGGCTTCTGCTCGCAACATTCCGGAGAGAGTTAGTCCGGTTGTTCCAAGAACACCCATTTTCACCACATCGCGGCGGGTGACTCCATCACAGGTTCGAGTTTGACGCATGATTGAATTCCTTCAAGTGGAAAATATGTTTTAAATCTGTCTGTCTTAAGACAATCAGTGATTGACGATAAATTCTTTGGTGTTGAGTAAGGCCCACATCAGGCCTTCGAGACCTCCGCGTAAATCTTCGCTGGATGTTAAGTAGGCCGAGGCCGCTTCCAGTTCTTCGGATTTAGGGTAACGGCTCAGAGTTCTCAGATAAGCTTCGGTGACAATTGTGGCCGCATCGAACTTCGGCTTCTCGACTTCAGCGACCGCAGGTTTGTTGAGCCCCAATGCGTCTTTCTCTTTGGCAATTTGTCTCTGCATCTGTGCGACAATCTTTTCACCGGTTTCAACTTTCGGACTCTCGGGTGAACTTTTCTTGAGAGCTGCGAGTTTCTGTTTATACTTCTTCAACTTCTGTTCGGTGGTTTTGAGTTTCGTGAGACGACTATTATTGTTTCTTGAGGCAGAGCGTTTTTCTGGAGCATATTGCCGGGACACTTGCTCAACCCAGCCTTTGTTATCCTCAAGCAGCCGTTTAGTTTCAGTATCATTACGCAAGTAAATCGTTTGCAGCAGGCTGGCTTCCATCGAACGATCGCAATCGCAATTCGATGCGCGAGTTGAGCGACCGAAGATGTCTAAAGCGTAATTTGTTCGAGAGTAGCTTAACCCTGAAATCGAACGGTTCTGGAGTGAATGAACGAACTCTGCGTTGTTCTCATCATTGGAGGCGGCCATCTTTAAGGCATCGATGGTTACTTCTGCTGGTAGACGACGAGGGACGGCACGCGAGAAATTTCGCTCATCGAGCTGATTCGTATCATTCGGTTTCCAGCTTCTTTGATAAGTGGCCGAGTTGGCAATCGTGCGGTGCAACCATTTCATATCAAAGTCATGATTCGAAAATTCTGTCGCGAGCCAATCCAGTAACTCGGCATTGCTCGGTGGGTTGGCGAGGTTCAAATCGTCGGGGGGTTCCACGATTCCCACATTGAAATAACTCGCCCACACGCGATTCACGAAGGCTTTGGCAAAATAAGGATTATCTTTCGCACTCAACCACTCCATCAGCGCAACGCGAGGGTCGGGAGCATCTTCGAGATTCACTTCTTCATCCCCCAGCAGTTTTGCGGTGGAAGGATAGAGTCGGGCCAAATTTTGATTCTTGCGTTTGGCTTTATTCTTGCTATTCGATGGCATAGGACGAACATAGGTCTCCTGAATTGGAACGACCTTGCCTTGTTTGGCAAGTTTCGTCAATTCTAGTCGCTGTTCGCCTCCGCGGAGTTTATCGACACCCAGATCCTTCATCATCCGGTTGTACTCGCCAGATGTTTCTGGATTACGACCAAACTGTACGCGGGTAAAGAATTTCGTGAACTGGTTATAATCGTCCTGAGTCCATTGATCGAAAGGGTGCTTATGACATTGAGCACATTGAATCCGAATTCCCATGAATGAATAGGCAAAAGCGAGCGCTTTTTCTTCCGGCTGTCGCAAGTTGCGACGAGCCCAGAAGTAAGGCATCGATTCTCGGTCGGAAAAGTCATGCTCATCATCGTAGATGACTTTTGTCAGATTCTCAGAGAACTCTCGATAAGTTTCATCTCCCTGGCGTGAATTGGCAGTGACGATTCCAGCAACCAACTGATCATAGGAAGTATTGTTTTCGACGCGCGAGTAAACCCATTCGTACCATTGTTTGCCGGGGGCATTTTTGTCGGGAAGAGTGTTTCGCAGCTCGTACGGGTTGTTACCAGTGAAGTCACACAATTTTGTGGCCCACCACGCTGCGTAAGCAGGACGTTCGAGGAGTTCGTCGATCTTTTGAGACCGTTTGTCAGAGGATGAATCTGCGAGGAACTGTTTCACTTCGGTAGGTGTCGGCAAAGTGCCCGTCATGTCGAGAGTGACTCGTCGCAGAAATTCGTCATCGGTACAAACATCACTAGGAACGACTCCTAATTTGGAAAGTTTGTTAATGACCAACTCATCAATCTTGGTCGGTGTTGCCACGGAAGGATAACGAGGACCGATTTTGTCTGTCGTTGGTTGCAACACGGGGATCGGGACAACGCCGTTATCGTAAAAGATGACAACGTGAGAATCTCCCGGTTCGTTGGAGGACACAAGCCCTTCGCCATCGACCATGGCGATCTGTTCGTTATTGCTTTGAAAACGGCATAAAGGAGTCACGTCTTCGCGGCTTCCATCACTCCATGTGACGATCGCCTTTAACTGAACCGTTTCTCCCTGTTTGTGGAAGAGAATTTCTTTCGGCTCAACATTGAGCTTGACGAAGTCGGCATGTTGTTCGGAATCGTATGGATTGGCACCCTCTTTGACCCAATTGAGGAAGACGCGATATTCCCAACTATCGGGATCGAGACGCTTGCCACCTTCGTGAGGCTCTACCAATGTCGGCTTTTGGATGGCATAACTGTCGGCGGGCGCGTCGGTATCAATCCGATCGGCCAAGCCTTCGTGATCCATCTTGAAATCGTATCCGAAGAGCGACAATCGGAATCCTCCCTGTCCCTGGAACGATCCGTGACAGGCACGACCATTACAGCCGAGGCGACTCAACAATGGCACCACATGACGGCGAAACTCGGGGGTCTCTGTGGTGTCGGCGGCTTGATACCGTTGCGAAGCGGGAGGAGAGATTTCATCGGCGAGTGCGATGGATGTCATCACAAGAGCCGCAGGAATCAAAAGGGTTTGCCAAAGTTTCATGTTGGTCACCTTTCCGGGAGAGCGTCTGTGTCGTGCTTCCACGATACACTTCGTAGTCCTGGTTGTCTGTTATTGTTTTGAGTTATTTTTGGTGGATGCGGGTGTTGTTTTTGGAGTTTGCAGGCGGCGATATCTGGCGAGTTCTTTTGCGAGATACTCTTTACGGTTTGAACGAATATTTTGTAGCTGTCCATCAATGCGATCAAGTCTTACTTGTGTTCGCTCCTGATCCATCAGCAATTGTTTTTCTTTTAAGTCGATTTTCTGTGTCAGCAGTTTTTTCATTTCATCGGTCAGATTTTTGTCGGACGACATCGTCATTCGGGCTGCAAGCAGTTTGATGCGCGAGTCGATTTTCCAGATTGCCAATTGAATTTTGTAATCTTCGGGAGATCGTTTTCGAGTGCGTTCGAGTCGTTCGTTGACGTTGTGAATATGGCGGATGGCCTTCTCGTATTCAGAACCCATATCTTGATCGAGTTTTTTTAGCAATTCTGCGAGTTCTGAATGATGTTTGCGAGCAAACTTCAAAGCAGAGGTTTCCTGCTCTTTTGTCACGGATTCCCCGGCATCGACAATAGAGCCACCGATCAACATCAAGAAGATCGCGGCGACAAGAACTGATTGTTTCCAGGATGAGTTCACGAGTTTCAGTTTTCCTTTGTTTCGATAGGTTCGTCCATGATTTCACGTATTTTCTCTTCAGTATTTTCTAAAGAGACTGCGGCGATCATCCAGCCAGGAATATCGGGAGTCGAGGAATCGTTCAGATCGAGCGTTTCCACATCCAAGAGATTCTCTTCGATCAGGACGGTTTCCTCTTCGTCACCGGTCCAACCGGCAATCAATCCAGCGGCCTCTTCTGAATCGGTGACAGCTTCGGATACAGCGATTCGAGGCGAAGTTTCCGAATTATCGGTGTTCAACAGCATGAAGATCCAACCGAGTGCAACCAATGTCGAACCGACGGCAACCCAAGAGCCCAAGCGAGTCGAGAGTCCGAGAGGAGTTTTCTCCGGTTGGGAGAGTTCACGACGAGAAACTTGCTTCAGTTGAATGGCAAGCTCCGACATGGCAGCGACCGCTTCGCAGGCTGCCAAATCGTCAGCAAGTACCGTTTCAAATGCTTCCCGTTGATTTTCGGGAAGCTGTTCGGTGACGTACTGAAATGCGAGCCAATTTAGCTCGTCATCTGTTCCAGGCGTTAATAATGTTTGTTGTTCGATCATGAATCGAGTTCGCGAAGTTGTGAGGTTAGTTTTTTCAGGGCGGCTCGCATCCGTGTGAGCACTGTTCCCAGTGGGGTCTCTAATTGTTGAGCGATCTCAGCAAAAGTGATTTCGTCTCGTAATCGTAAATTCAGGACTTCCCGTTGTTCTGAGGGAAGCATTTGAATAAATTCCCGTAGTTGTTCAACCGATTCCTGACGAATCAGCATTTCCTCCGGCGTCAGTTCTTCGTCAACAGATTGCCAAATTGGTCGGCGAAAAAATTCCGCCTCCCGTCGGCTTCGGCGACGAATCCCACGAGCTTCGTTCAGGGCCACCTTAAACAGCCACCCTTTGAAGGTTTCCCGATTGGCCGATTCGCCTCGTTCCACAACTTTGACAAAAGTCATTTGCAGAGCTTCGGCTGCCAAATCGGAATCCCGCAGGACGCCTCGCAGGAAAGCCCGCAATTCCGAAGAATATTCGGCGTACAGAGATTCAAGCTCTGTTTTGATCAGCCGGTCAGGATTCTCCGCAGTCACGGGGGTCTCTCCATTGAGACACATTAATAAGATGCTTCTGCCGTGACGATTATTTTCCAATTCTGACTCAAAACGCAAAAAGAATCGAGAATTCTTCCAAAAGAAATCAGGACAACAACTTACGGTCCTTCAAAACTTGGACTCTAACTGCTGTTTTCGCAGATTAATCCAGCTCCCAATCCGGTCTAACGTCCATCCTTCCTGTTGTGTATCAACATTTGATTTCGTCAACATGCCCGGCGTGAGCAGTTTCGCTTGACCATCAGGGATCACGGGTGAAGTAGGTCCACTTTCGAGAGTGGTGACATAACAGGCATTTCCAACCGCTTTGAGTGCGGAGGGATCCCGTACGGTGACAATTTCGAGCCTCCCCACTTCTTTCCAATCCTCTTCGTTCTGGCTCTCGGGCTTATCGCTGACGATCACACGTCCTTGTTGATCAATGCCGACAAACGCGATTTCTTCGGGGATGATCATTGTTTCTGACACCATCAAATCGACATCATCGATGCCCAAACGCAATCGCCGATCAGCGCCAACTTTCAGGCTTCCATATCGTGTTAGCCGTTTATCGCCTGCTTTCTGCACCACGAGAAAATAGTTGATCTCAAGACCGACATCGAGAAGCCGTTCGGTGATCGCGTATTGCTCCTGCTTCATAGAAAGTGACGTCTTAGCCAGACGCACTCCAGCCGGGACGCCATCGTTGTAAGCTTCTACAAATTGTAATTCAGTGGACAGATAGCCGATCGAATGCAGGTTCATTTTGTTTTGTATCGCAATGGTCCGGGCTCGATACAAAGAAACAAGTATCGGATCTTGGTCAGCCATCACGGGTGCAATATTGGACTGACGCGGTGATTCGATTCCTTTCTTCGGTTCGGTACGATCCGCACCGAAATTGTCGGTCAGTCCACCAAGCTGTTGACGAATGGTCAGCATGTTGCGAATCATTTCCGATGGTAGATCGCGAGTTTCCTCCAACCAGAATTCCAATTGCTCCTCGGAAATCTTCGGCATGATCTGATTGATGATGGCCGCGTTCTCTTGCCGTTTTTGTGGGGATAGCAACGGGACTGGATCAAGGCCATCGGCAGCCGGAAGTTCCGTAGGGACATTCGCTGTCAGCGGCAACGCCGGCTGAGCTTCAGTATCGGCGATCAGATGCAGCAAATTATCTGGATGTAAATCCTCTTCGAGCAAGGCGTGCTCGGGTTGTCCGGTGAGTGGTCGGTCTTCCAGAAATGGCGATTCCGGCACGGCGATGGATTCCAGATTGACCGAACCCCGAGCAAGTTGCTGGTCTGGATTGCTGCGTTCGCGTGCTTTCTGGAGATCGCGCACCACAATCACGCTGGTCACGCCAAGCAGACAGACAACAAGTAAAGCAACGCTTAAACGGGTTCGCATCCGAGCCTCCCAGCGGTTAAATCCTCATGATTTCTTTATGCAGAACGTACCCGAACCCCCGATTTCAGGCAAGGTAATTCGTATTCCAACCTCAAGGAGTTCTTGACACGACCGACTTGGCGCTTCCACCTGAGTCACTCACAATAACCCATTCACTGTGGATATTACGGAGATTCATTCTGTGCGAACACTCATCGGCATCGACGAAGCAGGCTTCGGCCCCAATCTGGGACCGTTGGTGATTACGGCTAGTGTCTGGGAGATCGATGCCGACTATCGCCCCGATGATCTGTGGAAATCGCTGTCTCCTGTGATCTCTCAAACCGGTAGGATTACCGCGGATCAGATTCATGTCGCCGATTCAAAGCAGGTGCATCAATCGTCTAAAGGGATCGGCCCGCTGGAACGCTCGGTACGTGTGTTACTGGAAGCGAGCGGTCATTCACTCACCGATTGGTCCTCATTTTCGCGACACCTCGATCCTCTTTGGGGGAAAGAAACGGGGGAACCTTGGTTCGACGACGCAAAACTCAAACTGCCGATTGAGTCGAGTGACCTCAACTCTCAACAGCTTTCTGACGCGGTGCTGAATTGCTGGAACCAGGCTGGCATCAAGCTACGGACGATTCGTTCGCGTATCGTGCCGGCCCGCGAATTCAATCGATATATTGACGAGTGGGATAGTAAGTCATTGTTGCTATCACGTCTCAGCTTGCAATTGCTCGATGGCTTATGGGATCGTTCCGAACCAACACTGATTGTGTGTGACAAGCATGGTGCCCGAAACCGTTACGACGAGTTGATCGATGAAATATGTGACGGTGATTTCATCTTTCGTCTCGAGGAAGGGAAGGCAATCAGTCGGTATAAAGTCGGCGAGAGTGAGTTACGATTTCGGATGAAAGCCGAGTCGCATTTCCCGGTCGCCGTCTCCTCAATGATTGCCAAATATCTGCGCGAGACTTCGATGGAACTATTCAACCAATATTGGACGACTCGCTTCCCGGAACTCAAACCAACCAAAGGCTATCCACAGGACGCCAAACGCTTCCGTAAAGAGATCGAAAGTGAGTGCCAATTGTTGGGCCTGCCAGAAGCCGATTGGTGGCGTTGCCGGTGAATGGTATGGATTTCAAAATCGTCCATCTGCCCCATCTTCTCACCTCACATAACTCGGGGAACGCTCCTCAAACTGCACTCGCAATTCTTTGACAACATCGGGATGCTTGTCGGCGACGTTGATCGTTTCCAACGGATCGGTCTCGTGGTCGTAGAGTTCCACCGCTTCTGGTTTCTTCTTGTTGGGAGGATAGATCGTCAGGCGATACCGATCAGTTCGCATCGTCTGTCCTCCCCGATACGCACTGAATGCGGCTGTCTTTCCGGAGTGCTGGGGATTGTCGAGGACTGGGCGAAGTGAAAGTCCATCGAGTGTTAACCCCTCATTCGGGAGTTTGCAATAGTCGGCGAACGTCGGGTAGAGGTCAACAGATTCGACAATCGCGTCAGTCGATTGGCCGGGTGAGTTCATGCCCGGCGTGCGGACAATCAATGCACTGCGGACGGCTCGTTCAAAGTTGGTGTGTTTGCCCCAAATATTGTGATCGCCGAGGTGCCAGCCGTGATCTCCCCAGACAAGAATGATGGTGTTGTCTGCGAGGTCCAGTGTTTCCAGTTCGTCGAGGACTTTACCAATCTGGGCGTCCACGTAACTCACACATGCATAATAGGCATGTCGCAAATTACGATGATGGGCGGGATCGTTGCGGCTGCCATCAGGATGTTTGTAGTTGCCGAACATTTCACCGCTGCCGTGCCAACTTTGTGAGGCGGCCCCTTCCGGTTTGTCGGGGTTCGGAGAGAGTTCAATCTCGGACGGATCGTACAGATCAAAATACTTCTTCGGAGCACAGAACGGCAAGTGCGGCTTGAAGAAACCAACCGACAACAAAAACGGCTGATCGTATTTCTTCATGCGACGCAGTGTCTCGATGGCCGAATTGGCGATCAAGCCATCGGGATAACCTTCGTCTTCGACATCCATCGCTTCAAACGGTGGCGATTGTCCACGTTTTCGACCTTCACCGCTGGCATAACCAAAGAAAGCGGGCCAGCCGTGAGTCCATTGGCCGGCGGGAAGTCCCACTTCATCCCAACTGAATGGCATTTCGAGTCGTCCGTCTCCCTGCATGTCGTATGAATAGATTCGCCCGTCGGGATAATGGCTGATCTTGCCGATGCAGACCGTGTGATAACCATTGTCTCGAAAGACTTGGGGAAACGCGGTCGCTCTCTCTTCCTGATCGGCCTTGAGCAGATTCCGTATCGCATCGTTCGATTGATGAATGGGCAGGGTGGGGCGATGTCCCGTCAATAAGGCATAGCGCGATGCACCGCACGTGGGGACTTGCACGTAATGTCGATTGAAGATGCGTGCCGATGTGGCGAAACGATCCAGATGCGGTGATTTGATGTGAGTCTCGCCGTAACAACCGAGTTCCGGCCTTAAATCATCGACGGCAATAAACAGCACATTCGGACGCTCCGCGGCAGAGATTGTCGAGGGCAAACAAGCGAGGATCGATACCATCAAAAGCAGTTTGAATGAAAATTTCATAACGACATCATGTCTTGAATTTCAAATGAGCGTAGAAGGCTCGGATTTGGGGGTTGTGTTCCTCGTTTTCCTCTGCGCCGCCGCGTGAGTATTTTCTCACGCTGGCGGCTCCAAATGATGAACTCTCGCCGTGACTATTCCTGCTCCAAAAATCGCACGCAAACGCACGCCGTGACTTTGATCTCTTCGCCGGTTGATTCGGGCAGGCCGGTTTCTTGATTCACTTTGAAGACGACAATGTTGTCGCTGTCTTGGTGAGCGGCGAGCAGCCATTTTCCATCAGGTGTGAGATTGAAGTTCCGAGGGATTTTACCACCGCTGGAGACAATCCCGACTTTTTCCAGCATGCCGGTGTTCTGATCAATCTTGAACACGGCAATCGAATTCGGACCACGATTCGAGACATATACGAATTTGCCGTTGGGATGGACTCTCACTTCGGCAGTCGAGTTTCCTTCCAGCGGTGTGTTATCAGGAACCGTTGAGATCGTCTGCAATGGATTCAGTATGCCGCGTTCCGCATCAAACTCAAACGCCGTGACTGAGAGTAGGATTTCGTTGTTCGTGTAAGCGAATTTGTTGGACGGATGGAACGCGAAGTGTCGCGGTCCTCCACCGAGGGGAGTTCTGACAAATGGACTTTCATTCGGCTTGAGCGAACCCGTGTTCGGATCGAATCGATAGATCAAGATTTTATCGAGTCCTAAGTCTGCCGCAACGGCAAAGTTATTGCCGAGATCGGTGTTGATCGAATGTGCGTGCGGTGCAGCTTGCCGGCGCGGATTAACGCTGGAGCCTTCATGCTGAATGAACGAGGTTGCTTTCACGAGAGAACCATCTTCTTTGAGTGGCAGGCAGACGACACTTCCACCGCCATAGTTGGCCGCGAGAACATTCTTGCCGGTCGGATCAACAATCAAATGGCACGGTCCCGCACCGCCGGTCGATTGACCGTTGATCTTGGACAGTTCGCCAGTTTTGGGATCGAGGTCATAGCCGACGACTCCCCCGACAGGCTTTCCATCGGTATCGCTCACTTCACTGACGGCGTAGAGATGTTTGCCGTCGGGATGGATGGCAAGAAAGGACGGGTTTTTTGTTTCGGCGGCCACCGTGGCTTTCGAGAGCTTGCCAGTCGATGTATCGAACTCGGCTCGATATATTCCTTTGCTGTCTGCTCGGGTATAAGTTCCGAAATAGACCCAAAGTTTCTCTCCAGCAACGGCGGTTGAGGCGACAGTCATCAGGCAGATCCCGGTTACAAGGGACAAGAATGGTTTGTGGTTCAGCATGTTGTTTCTCCAAAAAAGGTCTCTTGTATTTAACAGCCCAGAGGGAGGCGACTCAAGCGGCGTTTTTGAATTTGCCGACAACTCGGGCAGACTTGATAAATCTGCTTGATTCACAGCCTCTGGCAGTTCACTATCGACAGATAGATACCGGTACGCTTTTCACACACAATTGAGAACTCCCATGACAGAGACCATCAAGTCCGAAAATCAGACTTCCAATGATCACAGTTTTAACCGTCGCGCCTTCTTGACGGCTGCTCTCACCGGGGTCGCGGGAACAGCTCTCGCACGAGATTATGGTCCCGGAGCCGCACCGGTTCATTACCCCGACCCTGATATCGTCTCGCTCGATGAGCGTTTCGATAAACTGAAACTCGGCAATACCCCCATTCAGAGAATTCATACCGGAACGCTGTGGGCGGAAGGCCCTGCCTGGAATGGTGTCGGTTGTTATCTACTTTGGAGCGATATCCCCAATAATGTTCAACTTCGCTATCTGGAAGAAGATGGTCATACCAGTATTTTTCGGCATCCCTCCGGGAACAGTAACGGTAACACCTTCGATTATCAGGGACGCCAAATTTCCTGTCAGCATGGACCGAGGCGCGTCGTTCGTTATGAGTATGACGGCAGCATCACAGTTCTCGCTGATCAATTTGAAGGCAAGGAACTCAACGCTCCTAACGATGCCGTCGTCCATCCCGTTGATGGTTCGATTTGGTTCACCGATCCTGGCTACGGCGGTCTGATGAACTACGAAGGAAACCGCCTGAAGACTGGTACTGTGCAACCCAACCAAAAAGAGGCGGTTTACCGGATTGATGCCAAGACGGGTAAGATTACCAAGCTGACGGAAGAGATCTTTAAACCAAATGGATTATGTTTCTCGAACGACTACAAGAAATTGTACGTGGCCGACACGGGTTCCTCGCACTACCCAGAGGCTGAGAAGGAAATCAAGGTCTGGGATATCGTCGAAGGTAGCAAACTCAAAAACGGACGCACTTTTGCTTCCATGAAAATGGAACTTGATGGAGAAGTTGTCGCCGGTCAAGCCGACGGCATCCGCTGTGATACCGAGGGCAATATCTGGTCGTCCGCTGGTTGGGTCGGTGATGGGTATGATGGCGTGCATATCTTCGCGGCTGAAGATGGTGCCCGCATCGGTCAAATTCGCCTGCCCGAAATTTGCTCGAACGTTTGCTTCGGCGGGACCAAACGGAATCGACTCTTCATGACGGCCAGCCAATCGGTCTATAGTGTCTATACCGAAACTCAGGGAGCGCATATCAGTTAGCGGATAGGGTTTAGCAATTAGAAACTTGAAATTAGAAGTGGGGAAACATACGAGGCAAGCAAGCTCAACTGCTTGAGATCCGTTTGGTTGGTCTCTACACAGACGATAATTTCGCTGTTTTCACGAATTCGGAGGTTTGCTAGATTTTCTGGAGCGGGTGATCGGGTTTCCTGATCGTCCATATCTCCAGGAGGTAATTATGTGGCTTCGAATGAGTGTTGTTGTTTGTCTGTGTTTTTTGGGTTTCCTGACGGTTGGTTGGGCACAGGATCTCGTCAAAGATCTCGCCGGTCATCCGTGTGAATTATTAGGGACTGTTCCAGTAAACGATCCACTTCCGAGTGTGATCCCTGCCTCCTATTTTGTTCCGGTTCCAGAACTTGGCGTTGAACTGAAAAATCGTAAACTCGAATTGCTTGTACAATACGAGGAAGAAACTGCAGAGGCAGAACTGAATGCGATCAAGAAAAAGTTCTCGCAACTCATCCAGGAGTATCCCGAAACGAAAGCCGCGCAGGAAGCCCAGAAGATTCTCGAAAAATCTGGACTGAAGGTTTATTCAAGCGGTCGGATCGCTCCAGTGGGCGGATCGCTCCAGTGGGCGGATTCGAAACGGGTGGTGTCATCATCTTGAGGTGATGACTTCGCCGTATTCTCCACACGAAGTGAAGAAGCTTAAGAACACTAATAATCGCTCATCTTCACTGATCAGGTCATTGCAACTCATGAGCGTTTATTAGTGGAAATCAGTGTTCTTTAATTTTCCTCTGCGCCGCAGGGTGGCCCATCCAATCCACAGGATTGGTTGGGTGACGAATGTCACAAGATGACTCATCATGATCGATCAAGCGAGTGAGTCACGCGCCTCACCCAATTCCACCCAGACGATGATTCATCTTGTCGCTGCGCGACCCGCCCTATTCAGGACGGGCTACCCGAGTCAAGCGGTTAGCTTCTTGATTCAAAACTCTGGAATACTGATCGACACTCATCTACTCTAATCAGGATCAAATCTTCTGATGAGCGTTTATTAGCGGAAATGAGTGTTCTATGAATTTCCTCTGCGCCGCTGCGCCTCTGCGTGAGACAATTTGTTCTTCGGGTAAACTCTGGGACTCACTGCGTTCGTCCCCAGCCACACAGCAGTGTTGGCCGATGACAACACTTTCATATATTTTTATCTGCGAAACTCGCATGATGCGCGGTAAAAATCTTCATCGAAAAATATTCACGGGGGCTTCCGTTTCACGGAGCGCCCGCCGCCACTCGGTCTAATAATCGATTCGTTTGATTCGCGTCATTCGTGGTGAGTCCTTTCTCCTATCAGGCACAGCCTGAACTGCACAACTATCGATTCGCCATCTCTCGAATTGCTGTTTCGGTTGGAATTGTCCGATTGATGTCACAAGCAAATGAACAACGAACTGAGTTGTCGGGTTACGACTCGCTTTGCTCGATTAACCCGACCTACGGCTTGGCTTCAAAATATTCATCACTCAAACTCGTCTTGCCAAACGCGCGCTACCAGAGTTAGTGTTCGTGGTTCGCCTAACGGCGACTCGATCTTTGACAATTGGGACGTCATTACAGCTCGAAGACCCTCGCGTCTTGCGCCGCAGGAGTATCAGGAAAACGCGCCCCTAAAACATAGCCCCACTGCGCAAGCAGTTGGGGCCGGTTCAAATGTTATTGCGTGTCGAAGGTCAAATGTACGAGCCCGCGGAGCTTGCGCTCCTCGGCTATGCCTCTTGTGCCGGGCCATAGCCATTGTGCGCAAGCACAATGGATGGGTTCGAGTGTCATAGCGTGTTCAACAATGACGACCGCTGCAACGTGAAATCGGAAGCGATTTCGCGTGACGTAGAAGGTACGTCCACACACAAAACGATGTCTCTCCAAAACGAACTCATTGACGCAAACTGATGATTGCCAACAACTTGCTCAAGAGTATGGAAGATGCCGGGTCAAGGGTATGGAAGAGTATTAGCCAAGAATCTTCAAGAGTATGAGCATGTGTGTCCCACAATCTTGACATCTTGACATCTTTAAACGGGGGTTGAGTATTCGAGAATGGGGGGCGGGGAGACACATCAATTGATCTGATTTCTGCCTATCCGGAATCCCATTGCATCCCATCTAAACAAGTTGATATGATGGGGCATGCTCACTTTTCATGATCAAAAATCACGCCGCGAATTTCTCCGGCTTGGCTCACTCGCCATGGGCGGGGCTGCGCTGGCTCCCTGGATGACTCCTCACGCAAACGCGGCTGTTCAATCGGCTGTGTTGACCGGGAAGTCGGTTATTTTTCTCTTCATGCACGGCGGCCCGTCGCAGATCGAGACGTTCGATCCCAAGATGGATATGCCGGCCGAGATTCGTTCGGCGACCGGTGAAGTCTCCACAAAGCTACCGGGAATTACATTTGGTGGCACGTTTCCGAAACTGGCTCAAGTGGCCGACAAATTGTCCATTATTCGTTCCTTCAAAACGGGCGACGGAAATCACGACATCAAGCCAATCGTCGGCAAAGACACTTTCGGAGCAAATCTTGGTTCGCTCTATGCCCGTGTCGCGGGGACCAATCATCCACAAACGGGATTACCGAATAACGTCGCTCTTTTCCCTCGGGCTATTGATCCCGAACGGATGGAACGGATTCAGCAGTTCGGGCGTTTCGATTCGACCGGGGAAGTCGGAGCGGCTTTTGCTCCGTTTATTCCGGGTGCCGGGGGTGACTTGCAAGAGAACATGAAACTGAAGTTGCCCATGGATCGCATTGGAGACCGACAGACATTGCTGTCGTCTCTCGATGCGGCACGCTGGGTCGTCGAAAGTTCCTCGAACGCGGGGCGGATTGACTCTTTAAGATCACAAGCCTTCGATACGATTCTCGGCGGAGCCGCCGATGCCTTTGATCTCTCCAAAGAGGATCCCAAAACAGTCGCCCGGTACGATACCTCACCCTTGGTGAAGCCGCAGGACATTAGCAAACGGTGGAACAATTACGAACGCTATGTCGATAATTCTATCACTCTCGGCAAACTGTTATTGATGGCGAGACGTCTCTGCGAACGTGGCGTCGGCTTTGTGACCGTCACGACGAACTTCGTCTGGGACATGCATTCCGATGCCAATAATGCGGGCGTCGATGAGGGAATGCGGTACATGGGATTGCCGTTCGATCATGCGGTTTCAGCATTGATTGAAGACATCCACCAACGTGGACTGGAGAACGATATTCTCTTGGTATGCTGCGGCGAGATGGGACGGAACCCGCGCATCAATGCCCGTGGTGGACGCGATCATTGGGGTAACCTCTCGCCGCTGATGCTGTCCGGCGGTGGTCTTAATATGGGGCAGGTGATCGGTCAATCGAAGCGAGATGCGTCCGAGCCGTTGACATCACCGCTGACCATCAAGCATCTGCTAGCGACGATTCTACACACTCAGTTCAATGTCGGCGAATTGCGACTGCAACCAGAACTGCCGGGCGATTTGACCCGCAAGATGGCAAGCTGGGATCCGATCCCTGGGTTGTTGTGACAGCTTGTGTCGAGCACCCATCGCAAGCTGGCAGGGACTTCGTGTTGAACAGAATCACACAACCGCTAACCGACTTTCGCCCTTGGGCAAATCGAAGCAGAGTAAGCGTTTCTCTTTGATATCGCAGAACGTACCCGATTTCAGCTTTAATGGATCAGAGACCTGTGTGAAGCCAGCAATTGTTGAACCGGTTTGCAATGTTGGTCGTCCTGCTTGAGTCGGCTTCTTGACTTCCAGAGTAAAGTCGGGAGATGTGAACGGTGCTTTCAGGAAGACGGCGTTGTCCTGTTGAGTGATGGTCGTTAACTCTTTCGCGGCCCAATAACGAGAGATTTCGCTCAGTTTCATCCAGATGAGATTTTCGTTGCGAGCATGAACCCGCTTGACGGATTCTTTGAAGATGTTGAAGCCGAGTTCGTCGCCATTGTAATAGATGCCGGGCCAATGACAGACCATGATGGCTGGTTCTCCTCGGTCGATCACTTCCGGTAAACGGCCTCCTTGCAGGTCTGCCGTAATCAACTTGTCGACCGAACCGGGAGTGAGTCCGTCCCAACCGCCGAACCAGTCACCTGTGCAGCCGATGATCGAGACGACACATTGGGGATCGTCAGTGTCGAGTCCTTTCACATTTTCAACACGCGGAGCGACGCTGCGGTCATCGGTGTAAAGATGCCGGAAGTAATGAGGAATCTCGGTGCCGTACACATCTCTACAAGCTTGCAACGTACTGAGAGACAACGCCTCGCGGGACCGGTTGCCGTATCCTCCGGGAGTCGTCACTCCTTCACAGTACAGACCCGCGTTTTTGAGGATACGCAGAGCATAGGCGGCGTAGTCGGCGAGTTCATCGGCAGACTTATTGACGCTCCAACCCCAGTTCTCCATATGGTTTTCGTCACGCAGGGGGTATGGCCTTCCTGTTTTGGTATTGATGGCCCAAGTGTGAGTCACCATTTCGGGGTGGATGTCCCAATCTTCCTGCATGAAGTCGCGGACCAGTTTCAAGCTGTCTTGAAGCTCTCGCTTCGTCCAGCCGGGCATCTCTTTGTCGACCCAGCCCACCATTGCCGGGTAAGGGACGATGCTGTATTTCCCTTTGACACCGTGGTCTCGGCACCATTCGCCGAACTTGCGCACGAACGAGTCGGGAATCTCTCGCGGTAGTGATTGCCAATCCTGCTTGTAGTTTTTGGGGAAGACTTCTGCGAACTGTGGGATGCAATAATGAGCAAGGTTTACCAGCGCACACGAATCGTCGATGATGAAGCTGAGAGGAACGCGATTGCGGGGATTGAGGACCGTGACCGATTCCGCCTGCTGCGGACGTTCCCCCGGTTCTTGAGCCAACGTGGGAGCAGTTCGACTTAACCAGCCGACTGCCGGTAAGGTCGCCAGTGTTCCCCAAGTCGTTTGGGAGAGAAAATCGCGACGGTTGGGGTGGTCCTCTACCATGCGAAGTTCTCCTCCCTCTTGAGTCTATCCAAAGGTGGGTCAGTTCCCGATGTACCAAAGCTTGCCAATTTTTGTGAATCTGACAGGGCGTTGTTCGACTTGCTCGCCATCGACTTCTTTGGTGAAATTGAAAACAACGGATGTTTTGTCTTCGTTGTATTCTGGTTTGACTGTTTGAGCGGCTTTCAGAGCGTTCAGCAATTTGCCCGATTTTTCGCCTTCGCCAAACTTCTTGACGACCAGTTCGTAGGCCCCCGCCTCTTTCATTTTGGCGAGATCAGCGGGAGGAACGTATTGATCGAGGAGTTCTTTGTATTTCTTGGCTTCGAGGATGGTAATCGCGTGAGTGATGGCGGTCTCGACGGAGGCCTGTGGATGGGCCTTTTTTTCTTCCTGAGCAATTAGCACATTGCTGGCAATAATTACGATTGAAAATGCGAACAGTAAATAGCGAGTCATAGAAGTATTCCTCACAGAAAGAATGTGAAAAAAGACGAGATATCTGTTGAGTATAAAGCATGGCTTTTGGTCATGCCATCATTAATTTATTGAGGGTACACGTTGAGAATCAAATGCGAACGAAAAGTTTACGGCGATACATCCAGAAGACAATAAGCCACATCGTAAAGAGAATGAGCAGCGACTCGTTAATCTGTGCGTAAACATTCTTTTCGCTGAAAAAGATAGGAACTAGACTTGAATGGAACACGGCGTCGATGGTCGCCATATGGGTTTCCAAATTATGTCCAATCCAGCCATGAATCATGGATGCCATGAAGTAAAAGGCAATCGAATTCATCCCCACCACAACCAGCGGAAAACCAAGCCGTTTCACTTTGAGGACATCGAAGACCAGAAAGAATATGCCCATCATGATCAACACCCAACCGGTGCTGAAGATGGCCCAAGTGGGTGTCCAGATCCGTTTGATGATGGGTGAAGCAGTCCAACCCCAATCACCCGTATCGATGGGCCAGATGTGAGTATCCATCAGCATCCCGATAACTAACAAAAGAAATCCGGAAGCGAACAACAGGCGACATTTTCGTTGCTCGGTCTCGGGACCGATGAGTAATTGCCCCGCCATCAGGCCAAAAATCATGGTGGCGATTGATGGGATAAAGCTGAGCGTAGTGTAGCCCCCTGTATTGGCCCAGAACTTCTTGCCGCGAAATTCGTCTTCAAATCGCGGTGGTTTGTTGAGCCATTCGCGATCAAAACCGGCGGCAGCGTTAGTGTGTTTGTTCCAATGAGCGGCGTAAGTGTCGTCAAACTGCTCAGCCTCGACTAACGGATCAAAGCCTTCTTCTTCAAGCCAGGCATACAGGTCGGTCTGTTCCTGTTCGGGAATTTGATAATCGTAGAACCAATATCCGTAACCTCCCAGAATGACGATGATCGCCAGCATTTGAACGCCCGAATTTCGTCCAACTAACAGATAGACGAAGATGTATCCCAAGCCGATTTGCGTCAGCACGTTGACAAGCTTGAAATGAGTCATCGGGTCGCCGACCGAATATAGAAACACGCCCATACCTATTAAAATGATCGAACGAAGTGTCGCGTGTAGTAACCGTCCGAGCCCATGCTGACCTTTTTGGGCGCGTTTGGAATACGAGAAGGGCATCGAAACGCCCACCATGAACATGAAGGCGGGTTGGATTAGATCCCAGAATGCGCAGCCGACCCAAGGGACGTGAGAAAGCTGATACGCCATGGTCTCCCAAAGAGCTTTGCTTTGCCCTGATGCCAGAATCTCAGACTGGTGATTTCTCCAAACACGCGCGATAGCGAAGCCTTCCGAGGCCATCATCAGCATCACGAAACCACGGAATGCATCGAGTGAAACGAGCCTAGGCACTGGTTTATTGCGATCCGCTTCTTCATTGATCGCTCTTTGTAGCGGTGTTTCATGCGGTTTGGAAATGGGAATCGTCATACGTTGTTCCGCTGGGTGATTGCGATTTCATTAGCATAGAGTTTTATTCTGTGCCGTGACCATGTCCCGGTTTGAGGCCGGGGCCTGCTTTGTCTTTCAGGTGTTCTGGGAGTTTGTAACCCCCGGCTTCGAGGAAAGAGAGCAGGTCGAGGATTTCATCTTTTTGCAGCACATCCGCCAATCCTTTCGGCATCGGTGAGATTTTCGAGGGGAATTGTTCGTCAATTTTATTCTTGCTGATGATCGTCACTTGTGTCGGTAACAGCAGGTTTTGAATCAAGTGGAGTTCATCGTCGGTTTCCTTGGCAATCACTCCGGTGAGAACTTTTCCGCTCTTGAGAATCAACTGGTGAGGTTGGTACTTCTTGTTGATTTCGGTGGAGGGTTCCAGAATTTGTTGCAACAGCTTTTCGCCGCGATAGTTTTTTGTGACTTCCGTCAAGTCGGGGCCGAGTTTTACGCCGTGATGGCCCACGACATGACATTGATGACAGCGTGCTTTCAAAAACGCTTGCATTCCTCGCATGACCCGATTTTCTGATTGTTTCACTTTCATGCCAGCAAAATCGGTCATTGTCCATTGCTTGACGATTTGTGGCTTACTCTCTGCAAGCAACTGCTTCGCTTCTTCGAGACTCGAACCGACTGCAATGCTGCCGTTCATAATAACCCAGTGCCCCGGGAATGTGCAGACGAATGGATAGATTCCCGGTTCTTTGGGGGCGACAAATCGTAAAACATGAACCTGAGTTTTGCGTGTGGGGCCAATCATGGGAGACGCTTTCAGAATCAGACTTTTTTTCTCTGCCGGAATGAAGTCGGAATTCGCAAAATTTGGGTCTTTCGCCATCGCATTGGCGGCCATACCGACCTCTTCCAAAGCTCCCGGTTTGACGATCACGAGATTGTGGTCGGTTGCATCGGGATTCGAGAAAACAATTTTGACCGGTTGTCCGCTTGTTACTGCGATTTGATCTTCAGTGAATCGCATTCGTTCAGGAACACATCCAATTTTGACCGTTTTGAGATTATTTTGGCTATCGAATTGGGCTTCAGAGGCGGTCGGTGCCGGTTCTTTGAGTTCGCTGCTGCGTTCCAGTTTTTTCATCAAGCGGGCAAGATTATAATTCGGATCATTTTCCCAATGCGGTTTCAGAGTATGTGATCCGAGAGAACAGCGAATCGCGTAAGCAAGATGTTTGTCACTGGGATGATTCAAAATGTCGAGCATCGCATTGAGAGCGTCTTTGGTTCCGATGTAACTGGCTGCGATGGCGGCTTCCATGCGAACAAGGCCGTTAGAATCATTGGCCGACTTGTTGAGGAGTTCGATGGCATCCGGCATTTCGGTATGCCAGTAGCGCAGTTGTTGTGTGGCTGCAGCACGAGCATGATGATCGTTACTTTTTAGAATGTCTCGCAGCAAGTCCGTATCGACCGCTTCGATCCACCGTAACGTCCAGACGGCTTCGATTTGATGATGTGGGTAACGCTGATGGTTTTTATCGAGGTTGGATACCCAGGTCTTTACAGTGTGTTCGACTTGTTGTTGGTCTCGTTCACGAAGTTCCCGTTTGGCCCAATAGCGATAACGGTATTCTGGACGAGCCAACATCTCCACTAATTCGGCGATGGACATTTCTGCGAAGTTCGGTGAGTCCTGAACCGGGTGTCCCTTGGCCGTAATTCTCCAGATACGCCCCGAGTGACGGTCGCGGCGTTCGTCCCGCAGCGAATATTGGGCGTGTCCTTTCACGGGGTTATACCAGTCGCAGATATACATGGCACCGCGTGGCCCGTATCGTAAATCGACGGGAATGAAACTGAGGTTCGACGAGAAAATCAGATCGCTGACATATTCTTCGTCGTATCCGAATTCGCCTTCGACCCATTTGTGAATTTCAATCCGGTTTGTTGGCTTGTACCGGGCTTTGATAAAGCCTCCCTGTAACTCTTCTGGGAATGTGTTGAAGTCAACAAACTCATGGCCTGCCGTTCCCGAATAGGCTTGCAAACCAGCCGGCTTAGGATGTTGAGACGGGTAAGGAGGATCGAGTGCATGAAATGCCGCTGCGAAGACCGGATGACTGGCAACGTGGTTTCCCCAATCATCAAAAGTGACACCCCACGGATTCGTACTTTGATAACTGCCGAAGCTGGTCAGCCGCTGATGAGCGGGCTCGAAGCGAAACCACCCACTGTTTTGTTGCCGGACGGGACCGTAGGGAGTTTCCACCTGGCTGTGATGAAAAATTGATTCGCGAAATATCAGATCTCCATCGGGTGTCCAGGAGAAATCGTGCAACGAGTGGTGCGAATCTTCGGTTCCGAAACCCGTCAACAACAATTTACGGACATCGGCTTTGTCGTCTCCATCGGTATCTTTCAGGAATGTCAGGTGTGGCATCTCGGAGACATAGATTCCTCCATCTCCAAACTCGAACGAAAGAGGGATGTGCAAGTCATCGGCGAAGACGGTCGATTTGTCAGCCTTTCCGTCACCGTCGGTATCTTCGAGAATCACAATTTTGTCGTTCGGTTCGTTCATTGGATAAACGTGCGGATAAGTGGTCGAACAACTAACCCATAATCGTCCTTGATTGTCCCACCGCATTTGGATCGGAGCGCCAATGTCGGGAAACTGTTCTTCACCTGCAAACAGATTCACTTCGAAGCGAGGATCGATCTTGAAGGCTTTGAGTTCGTCTTCTGCCGTCATCCATTCATTGGCACCACGACTTTGAGCTGTTTCCGGCATCTCGGGAAGATTGGAATCATCGAGTCGTTGCGGTAAGGGCTCACCTTGAGCCAATGCCGACAGTCGGGCGTCCCGATTTTGCACCATCAAATTGAAGTTCTTCATGGCGGGGAGGAAATCCAAATAGCCGTACGAACCTTTGCGGCCACCGGTGTAATAGAAGGTGTTGAGTGGTCGATAGCGCCGGAAATACTGTCGGTTTTTATCGACGACCAGCTCGCGAATCTGTTCGTTGATGTCGGAGGCGTCTTCCTGAAATGTCCCACTGAAGAGGGACCGTGAAAAGACCTCGTAACCTTCTTTATTAAGATGCACGCCGTTCAACGTGATCGGCGTTTCGCTCTCTTCCATCGCAGCGGCTGTCGCTTCGTAGACATCGACAAATCCGACTCTTGTTTTGATGGCGACTCGTTTCACCGCATCGGCATAAAGTCGAATATTCTTATTGTTGGCTTTTGCGGGAACGCCTTCGATATTCTCATTTGCGATGGGGGAGACAAGAACAATCTGAGGACCGGTTTTTCCGTTGAAGGCACTCGACTTGAGTTTGGAAACGAACTTCGTGAGAGCGATCTCAAAGTCGGTGACTGCCAAGTGACCTGCAAAGGACTCATTGAATCCGTACGACGCGAATATGACCTCGATCTTCTCATAGGTGAGGTGCTGATTGATGTCGGCGAAGTTGTCGGGACGTGGTTGCAAATCGGGAGTGTCTGCCGACCAGCAGAGGTTCCTGACAGTCAGTTTGTGGTCCGGATATTTTTGATGCAGGAATGTTTCGAAATAACCATGAAACTGAGACTGCTCAAGGAGGCCGTTGCCGATGAACGCAATGCGAGCCTCTTTGGTAAATTGCAACGGGAGTTTGGTAGAAACGGGTCGCACGGTGGGGGCACGTGGTGCAGAGTTTTCAAAGATGGCATACTTGGCGTATTCGGGATCTTTCTCGGGAGCCGGTTTGTCGGTCTTCTGATTTTTGGCATCTTGGACTTTGGGTTTATTTTTCTTCGATTTCTGAGCATCGAGATGCGTCGAAGAAACCAGAACTCCACAGAGAGAGACGACCGTTACAAACAAACAACATTGAGCGAATCGAGACATCAAAGAACCTTAATTACCAACCCGGCGAGCAATTCTGACGAATCTGCATGATAGCCGCACGCAGCGAGATAATCACGTGTTGATTCGATTTAGAAATCGTACCACAGTCCGAAACCGATTTGCTCTTCATGCTGATTGAAGAACGAGAACTGAGGACTCTTGCCGTTGTAATACGAGAGACCTGTTCGCAGGAGTCCGGGATAATGCTCGCTTCGCCACGCCCAACCCGCTTGAGCGGCAAAGCCGCCTCCAAAATCGACCTCTTCTCGCAAGTCGCCATTCAGTGCGAAGAAAGGGGCTCCTTGAATGCCGGTGGGGCTGGGAGGAGCGTAATCGATGCCGAAAGTGAATCGCCACGGTCCGGCAACTTCTCTCCAAAATGCGTAGGCTGATTCGCCGTAAAGGCGGACGGAGGGAATGGGATAGTAAGAGTATCCGAGTACGACAGAATCGCGAAAATAGTTCAGCCGATCGAAACCCACATTTTTGAGCAGAAATTCGTCGCCAAGATGCGAACTGATATGAGAATATCCAAACTTGAAACGGTGTGGGCCCGCACCCCAAGTGATGGGAACATCGACACGGAAATCAACCGAGCGCACGTCTTGATGTTCGTTGGGATCCATACGCAACTTTGCGGCGGCCAGGATGTCGAGTTGCACACCTTCAGGTCGATCAGCCGGCCCCCAACGAAAGAGCCCCAACCGACCACCGAGTGTGGAATCCCACAACCAACCATCTTCTTTTTCATAGACCCATTGAGTTCAGAGTCGCGGTTCGTGGGGATTGCCAAGATATGTGGAATAGATGAATTCCTCTGGCATAAAGACAAATGAGGGATATTCAGATGGTCCAGAAAGCCGATCATCGAGAGACTGCGGTTGGCTATTGAAATCGCTGATTTCTTGTCCGGAAGAATACAGAACCTTCCCAGCAGATGCTGAGAAAATATCTTCTGCGTTAGTCCAGTTTTGTGCGGAGAGTTCACAACAGAAAGCAAGTAGAGTCAGCAGAGACCACCAGACGTACTTCCACCCCGAACAGTGATGCTGTTGCAGCTTCAATCGAATTGTAGAGCTTGGGAAACGCATCGAAAGCCTCAAAACGATCAGCAGGTGATGCGAGGGGCAGGGGGCCTCTACGAAAAATGGGACTGGAGTTTTAATTCTCCAGTCCCATGAGCTCAAGATCGATTAGCAAGCTAATCATGTTTGCTGTCAACGTAAGAACTACTTATAAACGGGGGAATTCGCATCTCCTGCCGATTCGATGTACAACAACAGATCGAAGATTTCGTGTTTTGTGAGCGTGTTCAAAAGTCCTTCGGGCATGAGTGAAACTTTCGAATCGACTCGTTCTTCAATAGTGTCCTTCGGGATTTCGATCGCCTTGGCATCTTTTTCCAGCGGGTTGGCTATCAGGCGAATCACTTTGTCATCTTCGTAGACGATAACTCCGCTATAAGGCTTTCCTTCGTCATTGATAACAATTTGGGTGCGATACTTTTCGTCGATGACCTTGGAAGGCTCGATCATCTCGTTCAACACTCGCACACGGTCAAGTTTTCCGTCCTGCATTTTCTGACGCACTAATGTCAGGTCGGGACCAAATTTGGCACCTTCTCCTTTCATTTGGTGGCATTGAACGCAGGCAATCGATTTGAACAACAGGCGGCCATTTTCGAAGGATCGATTTTCATCGGCTTGAGGCAACGAAGCGAGCAAGTCTTCGACTTTCCACTTACGGACAAAACGACGTTGGTACATCGGACCGTTCGAGTGATTGTGCTCTTCAGCCGGTTCATCGAGTTGTTCCAGAGGGATCTCTGAAATGTCTTTCACGACGTGAATTGTGCCATACATGGTTCGCCAGTGACCGGGGAACGTACAGACAAACGGATAATCTCCCAGTGATTGCGGAGCCGTCAGCTTGAGGCGTTCTTGTAATCCTGGTTGTAGCAACCCCGTGTAGGCGAGAACTTTATCGGTATCGGGAATGAACTGCTTTTTCATCGCCTCGGGTGATGATCCAAGTTTCTCAGCCAGAATTCCGACTTCCTCGCGTGCGCCGGGTGTGGTGAGGACCAGATTGTGAGGCATGATGTCGTTATTCTCGAAAACAATTTCGAAAGGTTTGCCCGCTTCGACATACAGGTTCGTTCGGTCGTACTGCATTTTGTGTGGTACAGGCCGAATGAAAAAGACATCGACTCCCAGTTGCCGGAACTGAGTGATCAAAGAGCGTGCTTCAGATTCGGGAAGAATAACTGCCAATCGTTTACCGAGCTGAATCGCTTCCATGATGTCATCTCGCGTTCGCTGCTCGATGGGAATCTGTTCGACGATGCCGAGCAGATTATCGATGAGCGGTCGCACTTCCTGTTCAGAAAGTTTGGCACGGTTGAGACGACTGAGGGCTGAGACTGCTTCTGGCCGTGAGGTATTGGTTTTGACAAAATCTGACAGTGTTGAGAACGTCTCTGCTTCATGTCCGGGAATGGAGACGATAGAGCGGATGGCTTCTTCACGGATCACCTGTTTGGGATTACCTTTGACGGCAAACTCGGTTTTGGGATTGGGGACTTTATTGTTTCCACGAGCGTAAACCGCTTGTCGGGAAGAATCGAGTATTTCGATTTTGAATTTATCAATCCGATTGCCCGTGCCTCCATCGGTTCGGTTCCAGACTAGAATCTGTTCTATTGGATAATCGGCTTTCAAATCGACCTCCCACCAAGGGTTTCGCTCCCCGTTGGTATGCGTCGAAGTACCTTCGTTGTAAACACCGCTGGTGTTTCCATCGATGGCGCGATTGGGAGTTCCACTGAAAGCGGTTGAAGACTGAGAGGCTTTCCCCTTGGTGGCAATGTTTTCGCCTCTACTGAAGATTTGAACCTCGGCTAACGTCAATGTGCGACTCTTACCAGGAAGTGTTATACGAACGTAGCGACCAAGTTGTCCTTGTTGTTGACCGAGGGTGGCGGCCAATGTCTCTGGAAGACCGTGCAAGAGTGGCTCAATTTTGGAATACGTCTTCTGCCGCACATCAACAGACTGAATGAGCGAGATGGCGGCGACCAGATCTCGAAGTGCTCCGAGTGATTTGGTTGCAGTCGCCCAAGCGGCGTCGATGTTTTGATCGGCCGTGATGAGTGCCGCGAAGGCGACTCTCCGGGTGATCGGTTTTTGTGCCGACTCGGTCAACTCTTCAATTTGTGATCGATGTTTGGTGATGTTCTTGCCGGGTTGACGGCTGAGTAAAATTCCCAAGTCGATCAACACATGTTCGCCGTGCTCGCTGTCTTGTGTGTCAAGCTGCGAGATCGTTTCCAGTAACTCGTCCATAGGAGTGGTGTTGTGGAGACGGGCGAGGCCGTCGATGGCTTCTTGACGATGTTGGAACACAACGCCGTGTCGGTTGAGCATCTCGTTGTAAACAATCCCACTCCGCGCCATGTTGATCAGGTCGGGCGTTTTGATGGTTGAGATAATGAACTTAATGCCTTCGGTATTTCCCTTGGCAAACGGTTGTCCCGCAGCGACTGCCGGTAACCAGTAAGGTTCGAGAGCCTGCATGGTTTGTTTCAAGGTATAGTCGAGATAATAATCCATCTCGTGATTGAGTGCCTGCAGCGCAATTTCGCCCGCTTCTGGTGTTTCAAAGAAACTGGCAGAGCGAACGGCTTCAAGACGGACACGTGGATGGTCGTCGTTGGCCATCTCTTGCAACAGATTTAATGCTTCGGAAACATCATCACGCCAATAACCCAAGACACGAGTTGCCGCAGCGCGAGCGTGGTAGTCGGGTGAGTGTAAAACACGTCGCAGGTGGCTGACATCGACGGCGTTATGATGCTGTCGAACCCACAAGGTTTCGAGCAACAGGTGCTCGTAGTTGTCGGCGTTCTTATCGAGACCCGCGATGAATTTTTGAATGCCTGTCACGACCGATGCTGTGGGACGTTCGCGTAGTTCGATTTTGACCCGGTAACGGGTGCGGTCTTCCGGTTCATTGAGAAGAGTGAGCAGTTCTTCCACCGAGGCACCTTTGATGGTCGGCATTTTGACCAACGGACGTGAGGGATAGGTGATTCGCCAGATTCGTCCGTGAGTGTGGTCGCGATTCGGGTCGCGGATGGAGTGTTGTAAGTGACCGATGAGTGGGTTGAACCAGTCAACGATGTAGAGCGCACCATCCGGGCCGAATTGAATGTCGGTCGGGCGGAAGTTGCGATCAGATGAGTACAACAACGGTTCGATCTCTTTACCGACGAAGCCGGATTTCTCTTCTTTGACCGTGTGTTGCAGGATTCCCTGGAATCCAATCACGTTATTGAGTAGGTAATTGCCTTGCGCTTCTGGCGGGAAATGTCGGCTGGAAACAAGTTCGCAGCCAGCCGTCGGGCGGACACGTTTCGGAAAGAACTGTTCCATCGTGGGAGCATAGGCAAACTTGAATGGTCCAAAATCTTCCTGACCAGTAAATTGTGGAGCCTTGCCTGAAAAAGCGGTGCCAAAGTAATTCGCACCACCCGAGGCATCGGCGACAAAGTTTTGTCCCCATTTGTCAAAGACGTGACCCCAAGGGTTGGCGAAGTTGTAATGCACGAAGGTCTCAAATATTTCCTTGGTGGGGTCGTACCGATAGATTCCCCCGTGTGCATTGCGGACTGGTCCATACGGAGTCTCGACCATCGAGTGATGGAACGTTCCTTCATGCAAATAGAGTCCGCCGCCCGGCCCCCAAGTGAAAGCGCCAATGGAATGGTGAGTATCACCAGAGTCAAAGCCGTGGAGAACGAGACGAGAGTAGTCGGCTTTGCCGTCGCCGTCGGTATCTTTGAGGAAGGTTAAATTCGGCTGTTGTGAAACATAGACGCCGCCATCTCCGAGTTCAAAACCGGTGGGGACATGTAGGTTTTCTGCAAAGACGGTTTGCTTGTCGGCCTTGCCATCGCCATCCGTGTCTTCCAGAACGAGAAGCTTATCGTGTGGCTTATTGGGCGGTTTGTAGCCGGGGTATGAAGGCATTGTGGCGACCCACAAGCGACCTTGAGTATCGAACGTAATCTGGACCGGGTTTTCAATGTCCGGAAAATCGACTTCGCTCGCAAACAGATTGACCGCGTATCCATCGGCAACATGGAATTGTTTGATGGCCTCTTCGGGCGGAAGAATCTCGATTGGTTCTTTGTAGTTGGTTTCCACAGGAATATAGCCGCGAGTACCTGAGTAATCGGGAGTGGCGGGAATTGGCTGTCCGTTGACGAGCTTCCAGATGCGTTGATCGACGACGGCACACATCTCGTCGAGCTTGGCCCGCTCATTCTCCATGACTTCTTCATTGTTCCAGACTTTGTTGCGAGCACCATAAATGTAATAGCCGTTGACAGCTCGATAGCGATTGAACCACTGATAATCTTTTTCTTGAACTTCAGCGAGTAACTGCGGTGATACCTGTTGTTGGGGAGCTTCATCAGTCAAGGCTTCGTAGAAAACGGGAGCGAGCTTTTTGTAGCCAGCATCCGTGAGGTGAATTCCGTTGAAAGTGACATGTTCGGATTCTTGCAACATCACTTTTTGGGTTGGCGTAAACAGGTCAACAAACGAGACCGATTCTCCCGCAGCGACTTTCTTCATGACCTGAGAGTACATGGCAATGTTGGCGTTGTTTGCTGAACCATCTGGCAGATTAGGGTTCTTTAAGTTTTCGTGAGGAATCGGTGTGAACAAAACCAATCGAGGGGCTGACTCTCCGTTGTACTTTTGTTGGAGAGTATGTCGGACGAATTGTTTCAAATCGTCTTCAAACTTTTCGAGTCCCTCTTCACCTTTGAATGATTCATTGAAGCCAAAGAACGCAAAGACGACATCCGTTTCGGAATGTGTCAGGTGTTGGTCTGGTTCGCCGAAGTTCAATGATCGAGGGCGAAAGGCAACATCGTCGGCGGAGAACGCCAGATTACGAAAGGATAATTGCAGGTCGGGATGATTGGCATGCAGCAAGGATTCGAACTGGCCGAAGTATTGCATTCGTTCAGCCAGAGTTGCGCCGATCAGGCTGACTTTATCCCCTTTCTGAAATTCAAACTGAGGGGATTCCGCTTGAGCGGCAGAATCAAGCATTCCAACTATGTCGAGAACAAATAGGCCAAGAACGACTAGCAAGCAACGTTTCATCGGTATCCTCATCTTTAGTTGTGTGTGATTTCTTGTGTGGTGTGGGAGGGAAATCGCGGGGCCAACGATTCCTAATCGGGTGGGAGAGCGTGATTCAGAGAATCGACCACTCTTTTTCCATTATCAGGACCACACCCCGACAAGCAAGTCTCTGTACGCATTGATTGGAGGTTTCACGAAGACAAACTTCCTGAAAAATGTGAAATCGAACCAGATTTTGGGAATTTATCAGATTCACATTGGCTCCTGTTTCATAAGCTGATCAGCCCATTCCGAATTCTCGATGACCTTTCATTCTCACTCCGAGGAGTTTTTCCATGTTGAAATATCTGCGCTCCCGATGCGTCCATCCGATGCCGTCTGTATGCCTCAGTGTCTGTCTTTTATTGACGTTGACCATCATCGGCTGCAGTGCGGAAGGCACCTATCAAGATTACGAGTCGTCCTACGATTCTGAAGCCACGATGTCAGAGGGTTCCTATGAAGAGAGTGTCTCCACTCAACCGGTGGCCACCATGGTGGAAGACACGGCGAAACCCGCGAATGAGCATCTCACCAAGAAACTGGCGCAACGCAAAGTCGTCTACACCTCTGATATGAAATTAGAGGTCAAAGAGTTTGAAACTGCCGTTGTGGATTTAAGAACGCTCGTGAACGAACATCAGGGATTCATTGCGTCTCACAACATTGATGGAGGAGCGGGCAGTCGTCGAACGGGACATTGGAAGATTCGCGTGCCGTCTGTTTCATTCGATAGTTTTCATGCGGGTTTGAAATCGCTCGGATATCCGGTCAAAGATATGCTCGACTCAAAAGAAGTGACCGAAGAATATGTGGATGTCGAACACCGCATCGAAAATCTGAAGCAGATGGAAGAACGGCTGAGTGAGCTACTCAAGAAAAACACCAAAAGCCTCAGAGACATCTTTGAAGTTGAGAAAGAACTGTCCCGTGTAGGAGGCGAAATTGAACGCATGCAGGGAAGACTCGAACTCCTGAAAGACATGACGGCTCTCGCGACCATCAATCTGGATGTCAGCGAAGAAGACGTCTACGAACCGCCAGTTTTGGTTGCCGAGATCCCTCCAACCTTTCAGGAACGAGTGAGTGAGACGTTTGGTGCATCAGCGGGGACCTTTGTTGAACTGTTGCAGGCTGTCACCTTGCTGGTGATTGCAATTACTCCCTGGTTACCAATTTTGATTCCGTTCATTCTGTGTCTTCGATACATTGCCAAAAAGTCTCGGCCCGCTTCTGTCGAGTTTTAATTGAGAAGCGAAGTGGGGGTAGGTGGCTCCCATTGCGTGATTTTTTATCTCACGTCACGCCAGTTACACAAATTCTCTCTTCAAATCACGAATTATGTACTGTGATCTGTTCAAATCGGACTCAGTTACGGTTTCAATGGGGTCACTGAGAATGTTCTGGTTTTTAGGAGAATGAAGTATGTCACGGTTTGCTCTTTTTGTTGCTGTGTTGCTGACAGTCAACACTCAACTTTCTGCGGCTGATTGGCCTTGGTGGCGAGGGCCGAGTTTTAATGGCATTGCCGCTGAAGGTCAAAACCCTCCGACCAAATGGAACGCCACCCAAAACATCGTTTGGAAGACGACTGTTCCCGGTCGCGGGCATTCGTCACCGATTATCGTGGGTGACAAGGTGATTCTCACCACGGCCGATGAGAACGCGAAAGTCCAGTCGGTCGTGGCATTCGATCGCCAGAGCGGCAACCAACTTTGGAAAACAGACATTCACAAGGGCGGTTTCCTGGCCGAAATTCATAAGAAGAATACTCACGCGTCGCCGACAGCAGCGTGGGATGGGGAAAGTCTGTTCGTCGTCTTTGCGAATTCCAATGCCGTCTCTATAACGGCTCTCGATATCGATGGGAATCAACTTTGGCAGAAAAAGGCGGGAGGATTCACCCCCCAGAAATATTCGTTCGGCTATGGTCCCTCTCCTTTGGTTTACAAAGATAAAGTGATTGTCTCTGGCGAATACGAAGCCGGGGGTTTTATCAAAGCCTTTGATCGCAAGACCGGGAAAGAACTCTGGGAGTCCAGCCGCAAGGGCCTTATCAGTTTTTCATCACCTGTCGTTGCCAATATTGGAGGAGTCGATTATCTCTTGATGACCGGGGGCAATTATCTCGCGGGATACGACCCCGAAAATGGAAAAGGTGTCTGGCGTGCGGAAGGTTGCTCGATGGCGACTTGTGGGACACTTGTCTGGGAAGGTGATATGGTCTTTGGTTCGGGAGGGTATCCCGATAAACAAACGGTCGGGGTCCAGGTCCGTAACGGAAAAGCTCAGCAGGTTTGGAGCAACGAAGAGAAATGTTACGAGCAATCAATGCTCGTTCACGATGGTTATCTTTATGCGGTGACCGATAATGGAATCGCTTTCTGCTGGGAAGCGAAAACCGGAAAAGAGATGTGGAAAACGCGTCTCGGAAGCCCGGTCTCTTCCTCATTGACGCTTGCTGGAGACACCCTGTACTTCTCTGATGAACGAGGAACAACCTACGTCTTTAAAGCGACGGCTGAAAAGTTCACGCCGATTGCTCAAAACAAACTGGGGAATATTTCGTTCGCGACACCAGTCATTGTCGACAACCAAATCTTTCTGCGTCACGCTGACAATTCGTCAGGACAGTGGGTTGAAACGCTCTACTGTATCGGCAATTGAATTTGCTCCCCCATTTTACGCTACCTGAAATACTCGCACTCAAGATCCACACACCATGAGCGACAATCGTCCGAATATCATCTTCATTATCACAGATCAGCAGCGTTACGACACCATCAACGCGCTCGGCTACGATTACATGGATACGCCGAACCTTGACCGGTTGGCAAATGAGGGTGTGGTTTATACGCAATGTCACGTCACTGCCGCGTCCTGTGCTCCGGCACGCGCTTCGTTGTTCAAAGGTTATTACCCTCATACAACCGGCATTCTGAAAAATGCCGATACTTGGCGGCGTTCGTGGATCGAATTACTGAACGACTCGGGCTATCACTGCACGAACGTCGGCAAAATGCACACTTGGCCTTTTGAAACAGAACTTGGTTTCGATGAGCGTTACGTCGTCGAGAACAAAGATCGCTATCTCGAAGGTCGGTACTATTTTGATGAGTGGGACAAGGCTCTCCGATTTCGGGGGCTCATCAAGCAGCAGCGAGAACTCTACCGCAAGCGAGACGACTATCGTGATCGCTTGGGCGCGTTTGAGTGGGAACTGCCTGAAGACACTCATCCCGACATGTTTGTGGGAGACATGGCGACCTGGTGGATCAATTCCTATCCGAAGACAGCCCCATTGTTTTTACAGATCGGTTTTCCGGGACCGCATCCGCCGTATGATCCCATTCCGCGTTATGCAGATCCGTATCTGAAAAAGGATCTCCCGTTGCTGGAAGTTACTCAGAAAGAACTCGATAATCAGCCTCCCGCGTTCAAAGAGTTACGTCAGCATAATCAGGACATCGATCACGATTCGGTCGTCTTGGAACTCGAACCGACTGAAGAGCAACGCCATTTGCAACGTGCTTATTATCTCGCCAATGTGACCATGATTGACGAGAAAGTCGGCGAGATTATTGACGCTTTGGAACAAAACGATTATCTCGACAATTCGATCATCATCTTCACCTCTGATCATGGTGATTGCCTGACCGATCACGGTCACAGTCAAAAATGGACCATGTATGATTCCATTACCCGAATCCCTCTGATTGTCTGGGCTCCGCAGAAATTCCAGGGAGGACGAGTTGTCGACGAACTCTGCCAACAGATGGACTTGGGGCCGACGATTCTGGAATTGGCAGGAGTCGAAGTGCCTCACACTCTCGAAGCGATCTCGATGAAGGAGTCTCTCGAAAGTGATGACTGGAAAGGACGCGATTACGTCTTCGCCGAGCAAATCAAAGACGGCATTCTTACCGGGTGCGAATTCATGACGATGGTTCGGAGTCAGGAATGGAAACTAGTTCATTTCCTAGACGAACCACACGGTCAACTCTTTAACCTCACCGAAGATCCTGACGAAGTGAACAACCTGTGGGACGATGAAGGTTCGGCCAAAGAGAAACAGAATCTACTGGATGTCTTGCGAGAATGGCGAATCCGCAGTGGTATCGAGACGGCGGACTGGTCACAAGATTGGAGATAGAGTGAAATTCAGCGTCTAAAACGACGCACGGGAGCGGTAGCCAGATGGAGCAGATGGCAACAAAAGATTGTCGCCACTTCCATGCTGCCCAGAAAAATGCTGGTGAGATAGTCCAGCGTACGGCTGATGACCCGATAAACCACGTTAGACAGTTCCAAACAAAAGGTGATGTACTTACGATATCTTAAAGCGTGTTTGTCGAAATGGCACCGATGAATGGTTCGTTTTTCGAGAAATTCTGCTTACTGACAGTGCTCTGATTCGATTGTTTGACCCGACCCTGAAGAATATGCTTTAATCTCGCTGATTCTATCACCTTTCCTGAGATTATGAAAAAAGGGCCGCCTCTCAAAAAAGAAAGACGACCCCGAATCAGGTTTCCAAAAACTCACGCGAGTTCAGGCAGGCTGAGCCAGCAATTCGTCACGCAAGCGATGACGGGCTGTGTGCAGTCGCCGCTTGATCGTTCCGATGGGGCTACCAAACTCTTCGCTCATTTCCTTCAGGCTATGCCCGTTAATGTAAAATGAGATCAGAGTCTCGCGGTCCATATCGCCGAGGCGGTGCAGACCTTCCCAAACTCCCTCACGCTGCTCTGCTCGTAAGAGCGAGTCGAGCGGAGTTTCGGGAGTCTGATCAGCCACTGCCGACATCACTTCGTTATCAGTGCTGAATTCCTGTGGACGTCGCACTGCCCGATTGATGGCCAAGCGAACGGCAATCTGCTTCAGCCAACCGGCAAACCGCTCTGGCTCGCGAAGCTGGTCGAGCTTACGGAACGCTCGCAAAAATACTTCCTGTGCCACTTCGGAGGCTTCGGCCCGGTTACGCAAACGTCGCAAGACAATCGCGAAGACCGTTGGTTCAAAGTGTTCAACAAGAGTATCGAAAGCATCCCGGCTTCCTGCCTGGGCTCGTAATACTAATTCACGCAAAATGTAAGTTTCCACGGTTGGTTTCCTCATATCAGAACCGCTTCAATGCGGTGATTATCGGGATTCAGCAACAAAACGGTCTGCCGTGATGAGCGATGGAAAGTAAATTTCAATCCAAAGCCGAGAGATCAACAGCATGGCATCGAACGACTCACCCAGTGGGGAGAGCGTTTCGACAGTCGGCCAAGTTGTGAGTGTTTTTCACTCAGCAGCTTATGGCGTCTCTCATAATGAGTGACGCCCAGGCCGGTGCCGGTAGCTCTCGCCAGGCAGGAATCGAATCGCTAATCGGTAAATTGCGAGACGACTCCATACGCGAGCGGGACATCTCCAACGAGAAATGCCCCCTCCCGCGACGACTGGTACATGTGAGACCGGTCGTGTGAGAGCCAAATAGCCGTTTTGATTTTCCCGGTTTCAGGCGCAATGCCGCTACGGAAGCATCAACAACAGCCACGACTCCACAATGTCCATGAGTCGCATGGATGTTTTGGATCTGATTGTTGGATACTTGGTAACGCCACATAACTGCACCTTTCCGCCCTCTGGCGGCCTTCAGGAAACCATTCCTTTAATAAAAAGCAGTTTTCCCGCTCCATAGCGAGATCAATTGTGTCGGAGTGATTGAAAGATTCAGGCGGATGAGGCCGTCATACGTTCTTCCCAAAGTCGGGAAACACCATCTCCACTCGTGTAGACGAAGCAGCGACGTGAATGGTTCACGGAATTCTGACGAATTTTCAGATTTTCGTCTGATTGACGAAATTGAGCAAGCCCACAGACAGTTTGAAGAACTCTAAGAGTTTGTCAGGAAAGAAATTAGAGTGTGTGGAATCGTCAAAAATCACCAACGGGATTGCCATCATTTCGCCAACCAAGACGGCGCTGGAGTGTCAAATCGGTATTTTCGCCGAGAAACCGGACCCGACCATCTCCGAACACGAATTGAGCTCCCCCTTCATGCAGCGAAGAGAAGTTGTTGTGGGCTGAAACGCCTGAATTACACGCGGGAGTCATTCCGTTCACACCACGTCCAATCACTCCCAAGGCATCAGAATCACCCTTTTTGATGTTACTTGCTGCATCTGCAGCCCCCGTCACATAAAGTGATCCTGCGGCAGCGAAATTATCGCAACTACCGGTTTTATACCGCCAAGATCGTTCGCCTACCAGAATTTGATTGCTGGTTCCATCCGTGATGTCTCGCATCTTGACGCGACTATCTGCATAAAAAATACCCGTTGTGTGTTGGTGGCTCTCAATGATTGCATCAACACCGGTATATCCTCCGATGGAGGTCGTTTCGCGTAACCCGGTATTGAGACCAATGTAGTTGGATTTTGGAAAATAGAAATTCCAGCCTAATACATTATGGGTCGAACGGGCTGAGTTGATGACTGGCCCAATATCTGAAGGGCAACGAAAAGACTCTAAAGGGGGCATCATATTGGCACGAATTTGGTTATCTGTCACAACATCAATCGCGTCCATGTCGGAAATACGTATGGCTTGATAGATCGGGGCTTGGTCAATAAACGGAAGCACGAAAGCACTCCAAGCCCATTGAGCTGCATCGATTCGGACTGCTCCCCCATTTTTATGGTTATAAACTGCACCTGAGCCATTTAAGGCGACTCCCCAATCATTGATATACCCAGGAGGAAAAACGCTGTGGGTATCGTGATAATTGTGAAGGGCCAAGCCAATTTGCTTCAGATTATTCTTACAACTGGATCGTCTGGCGGCTTCACGCGCCTGTTGAACAGCCGGCAACAGTAAAGCCACCAACACCGCAATGATCGCAATGACCACAAGCAATTCGATGAGGGTAAAACCTGATCGAGAGTTCTGAGTTTTCATAGCTAATGTCCCCTGAATATTCCGCTGCAAGAGTCTTTCGAGGAGTAACTTAGACCTGTTGATCTGATTGTCTGATATAAGGAATACCCCTATTCCCTGAAGATAATTTCAAAAGTCATTCGATCAACAGATTACGTTCAAAAAACGGATTTCAGCGAGGTGTCAATAAATCAACAAATCACCACGAACAGCTTTCGATAATGCCGTGGATCAGTATTCCCGAAGCGGTTTGAAGAAGGTTTCGACAATTGTCTCTCGACTCAAGAAAGCATATGAATCAGGCGCTGAATACACAATAATTTTGGGATCCGTGAAATTTGCGCCGATTTCACAATCGTTGCAGTGATTACCCTCACGTGTCCGTCACCGACTGTCTCACTTTGACAGAGAGACGATCCTCAGTCGCAACGCATTGCCGATGACCAAGACCGAACTGAAGCTCATCGCGGCAGCCGCCAACATCGGATTCAGCAATACTCCCAGGATCGGGTACAAAACTCCCGCCGCCACCGGGATGCCCAAACCGTTATAGACCAGAGCGAAAAAGAGATTCTGTCGGATATTTCGCATCGTGATTCGGCTGAGAGCAATGGCCTGTTCGATGCCATGTAGGTCTCCTTTGACCAGCGTCACACCGGCGGACTCAATAGCAATATCCGTCCCGGTTCCCATCGCAATTCCGACATCGGCAGCGGCCAGAGCAGGAGCGTCATTGATGCCGTCTCCGGCGAATGCCACGCGTTGACCTTCCTTCTGCATGCGTTTCACATGGTCATGTTTGGCTTCGGGAGAAACTTCTGCATGATATTCATCGATCCCCAACTGTTCAGCAACGGCTTGGGCCGTCTGTTGATTGTCGCCAGTCAGCATGACGATTTTGAGTCCCATTTTGTGGAGGCGATCAATCGCTGCTGGCGTCGATTCTTTGATGGGATCGCTGACTGCAAACAGTCCTGCGAGTTTGCCGTCCACGGCGGCAAACATGACCGTCTTCGCCTCCGACTGCCATGCTTCAGCGTTGTGATCCATTTCCGAAATGCCGATAACTTCTCGGTCTTCCAACAATTGTCGCTTGCCAAACAGAACGGTGTGTCCCTCAACAGTACCCGTGACTCCTTGTCCTGTGATGGAGGAAAAATCCTGGACTTCGACGATCGACAGTACCTTTTGTTTCGCCGCTTCGATGAATGCGTTTGCTAACGGGTGCTCGCTGGAAGACTCCAAAGAGGCAACCAGTTTCAGTAATTTATTTTCATCTAGGCCATCAACAGTTTTCAGGTTACTCAATGTCGGTTTACCGCGGGTTAACGTCCCGGTTTTGTCGACGACTACCGTATCGATGGTTTCGAGACTTTCGAGGTACTCAGCATTCTTGATCAAGACACCAGCCTTCGCTCCCCGTCCGACACCCACCATGATCGACATCGGCGTCGCCAGACCTAATGCACACGGACAGGCAATAATCAGCACGGCGATCGCATTCACCAAAGCATACACCAAGGCGGGTTGTTCGGGCTGAACGATGGCCCACACAGCAAATGTTATCAGAGAAATGACCACAACGGCCGGCACAAAATAGCCGGCGACTTTGTCGGCGGTGGATTGAATCGGTGCGCGTGATCGTTGTGCCTCGGAGACCATCTTGATGATGCGAGAAAGAGTCGTCTCCTGCCCCACTTTTTCGGCAGTCATCAGAAAAGATCCGGTTTGATTGATCGTTCCGCCAATCACGTCATCTCCTTCCGACTTCTCGACTGGGACTGGCTCACCCGTGATCATTGATTCGTCTAAGGTACTTTTCCCCTCACGAATCAATCCATCAACGGGAATTATTTCTCCCGGTTTGACACGCAAGCGATCTCCTACATGCAATTGATCGAGCGAGACCTCTTGGTCGCCGTCGTCGGTCACGAGATGCGCGGTGGGTGGAGTGAGCGATAATAGTTCCCGGATAGCAGAGCCTGTCTGCTTGCGAGCACGAAGTTCGAGAACCTGTCCCAACAAGACCAAGGTAATGATGACGGCAGCCGATTCAAAATAGACCTTGGCGACTCCTTCCTGGAGAAACGCCTGTGGAATTATCTCTGGAAACAAAACCGCGACGAGACTGAAGCCGTAAGCGGCTCCCGTCCCCAAAGCGATCAGCGTGAACATATTGAGGTTCCAAGTGATTACAGACCGCCAACCGCGAACAAAAAACGGTGCTCCACAATAGAGGACGACGGGCGTGCTCAGAATCAACTGAATCCAGTGAGAAGCATTGGTAGACAGGAAAGTCAGAGGGACACCGACATGCGGCAGCATGGCCAATAAAAAGACCGGCAGACTCAACACGAAGCTGATCCAGAAGAGGTGCGTCATGCTGACAAGTTCCGGGTCATTTCCTTCCTCTGCTGTAAGAGTTTGAGGTTCTAATGCCATCCCGCATTTCGAGCAGGCGGCAGGGACATCGCTTTCGATCCCCGGACACATCGGGCAGATGTATTTTCCGCTCGCTGCGCCTGCGGGGGAAATCGATAGTGGGACAGCATCCTGTCCCATCACAGGGAGCAGGTGCGTGTGCTTCATTGGCTGATCGCCGTGGCAGCAAGAGCCGTCCGCTGAATCATTCGCCCCGAATTTGAGAAACTTCTGTCGGCAGCTTTCGCAACAAAAATAGAAGGTTTCTCTGTTCTTCTCAGTAGAGAGCGAAGTCGATTCGTCGACTTCCATATGACAGATGGGATCAATCGCCATGGAAATTCCGTTGAGTAAAAAAAACTGGTTGAGGCAGTCGGCTGGCCGTTTTGTTACAATTTTTCCGCAACAAAAACCTACCTGCCGCTCCTTCCATTGTAAGCATTTCTCAACTTTCACAAGAGGCTCCTGTGCAACTTTCTGAACTCACCTGGCCCGATATCCAGAGTTTACCCCGGAAGACTCCCATCGTTTTCCCAATTGCCGCTCTCGAACAGCACGGTCATCACATGCCGTTGTTCACCGACAGTTTGCTGTTGGGTGAAGTCATCCGTCGAATTTCGGAACCTCTCAAAGACGAAATTCTGTTCGCACCTCTGCAATGGCTGGGAAATTCTGAACATCATCTCGATTTCCCCGGCACCATGTCAGCCGGTCCGCGGACTTATCTCGACCTCTTGCGAGATGTCGCCGAGAACTTTCTGTATCACGGATTTGACCGTGTCGTTTTCCTCAATGGTCACGGCGGGAACATTGTCCCCAGCGCGCAGGCGACCTATGAACTGCGACAGAAACATCGCGAGTGGGAAAATCTGCTAATACTCTCTTCGACCTATTGGGAAATGGGAACGCCGACACTCGATTCGCTCGTGCAAACACAAATGGGACACGCCGGGGAATGGGAAACATCGATGATGCTCGCATTGCGACCCGATCTCGTCAAAGATTACCAGTCGTGCGAAACCATCCCGTTCGGTAACTCCTTCAATCCCGGCAATCGCGCCTGGGTGATGAAAGATCGAACGAACATCGGACATATCGGTAGCCCGGAGCAAGCCACGCAGGAAAAAGGAGAGCACCTGTTCGAGACCTTTTCCGAGGGGACGATCTCCTTCCTCAAGCGAGTCGCCGCCTGGGATGGCGAAACTTGGGATGCATAACTCAAAGACAAATCACGAAATCATTCACAGGATTCATCACCTATGTTACGAGCGTTCATTCTCTTTAGTTTGTTGGCTGTTTCATCTCACGTTCATGCGGAGACATTTAATGTCACGATTGAACCGCGTGAAAAAGGCGCCAACGGAACAGCCCATTATCGTCTCTGGATTCCCGAGAATGTCGAGACATTACGCGGGATCATCGTCCGTCAACACGGTTGTGGTGAAGGGGCACGCAAGTTGGGACTCGAACACGCCGACGATCCACAATGGCAGGCACTCGCGAAAAAGTGGGACTGTGCTTTGCTCGGCTCGCAATTGTGGGCTCCCCAGGAGGATTGCAGTACCTGGACGATTCCGCAGGACGGATCGGCTGCTACGTTCTTTCGGGCCATCAAGCATTTTTCCGACACCACCAATCATCCAGAAATTCAGCATATCCCCTGGTGTTTGTGGGGACATTCGGGTGGTGCGATGTGGGTTTCTAACATGACATATCTTTACCCGGAACGAGTCATCGCAACATTTGCGCGTTCGGGGGGACTGGCTCCTGTGGGACGTGAATTTACCCGCTCACAACCACAGAAATTTGACAGCTCTCCACGCGCTTATGAAGTCCCCATGCTCTTTTGTTTTGGGGAGACCGAAGAAATTCCCGACACTCGATTTTTCAGTGGAGTTTCGGCGGCGCGCAACCTCTTTGAACACGGTCGTCAACAGGGAGCACTCTGGTCGATTGCCGTCCATCCCGGATCGAATCACGAGAACAGCAACAGCCGATTGCTGGCCATTCGTTTTTTTGACGCCGTCATGAAATATCGACTGCCGGAAACAGTCGATAATCCGAAGCAACCGATCAAGCCGATCCCACTGAACGACGAAAAGAGTTACGTGGCCAACGTCAAAACACTGAAAATCTTCCGTGAGAATGAATATCAGGGTGACACATCAGCCATGGCATGGTTTCCCAACATTCATGCGGCTCGGGCTTGGCAAGACCTCTCAGAACGTGGATCGATTGCCGATGGTTCGCCTCCACCTGCTCCGACCGATGCGACATTCAAGAAAACTGATGGGGGTTGGAAGCTTACGTGGAATGCAGAAGCCGACATTGAAAGTGGAATCGGCTCTTTCCGAATCTATCGAGGAGACAAAATGCTGGGAGAAGTACGAGGAACTGTCGATAAACGCTGGAACCCGCACGGTCATTACCATGCCTGGAATTATTCTGACCAACCACTCAAGGGAACAGAGTTCCCCGAAAAGGCATATACAATCAACGGTTCAACCGACGAGATCTCGGTCACAACCGTTAATCAATCGGGCGTCGAATCTGAGAAGACCGGCGCTCAATAGGGCAGGATGGTTACTTTACGGGGCGCGAGAGAAACAGCAGGGTTTGAGCCGCCCGAATCTGCGCGTCTACGTGGGAGTCGTCGAGCAATTTGATCAGATCTACTTTCAGTGAGACGGCACGTGCATCACCGGCGAATGTTGCGGCATAAGTGCGGATACTTCCGTCTTCGTGTTTGAGGTTTTTCGCCAGAGCTGCGAGCCCGTCGGAATCTCCCAATGAAGCGAGCGAATGCTGGTAATACGCCTTGGTCAGATCGTCGGGAGCCATCGGGATCAGTTTTTTGATCCGTGGTATGTCGCTCTCGTCGCCGATGCGTCCCAGAACCCAGCCGACAGTCCGACTGATCTCGGCATCTTCGTGAGCGAGGGTCTCACGCAGGAAGTTCATCGCTTGCTTGTCTCCTTTTCGCCCCAGTGCGGCGGCTGACATTAACCTCAGCCGTAAATTGTCCGTTTGCTCAAAAGCACGACGCATGGCTTTACCGTCTCCGATTTCATTCACCTTATACAAGCTTTCGGCAGCGTGTATGTGTCCGTAATCATTATCGCCGGCCAGAATCTTGAGCATGATTGTGGATTGCTTTCGTTGCCCGGCTCGTACTAATTCCCGAGTGAGCCCACATTTTTGCTGATCGTCTTTTTCGAGCGGAAGCATCGGTTCCAGATACGCGATGACTTCGTCCCCGTAGCCACCCAGAGTCAGACCTTCCGCCGCGTGGATAGACGGCCAAAACTGGTCCGAATGTAGGCCCTCACGCAGCACTTTGAGACATTTTTGTTGGATGGCCGGTTCTAAGGTCAACGTCTCGTTCTGTGTGGGCGTGGCACAATCCGCTAATAAAAGAGCCGTCATGACCGCAATGCAGATATTCATAATATTCTCCTGATGTTGAATTCGTGGTTTCAGTCTAATCGCTCGGCCTTCTCGACGAAAAGAAAACCGACAGACTGGACCATTTTTCGTGAATCGCTCACACTGGCAATATCATGACCGGACCAGACAAAGACAATTTGACGATGGCAGAAACCGTCGTGCAAAAACCGGCTGTTTGTACGCATTGTGGTTGTGTGTGCGATGATTTGACCGCCACGATTCAAAACCAACGAGTGACACAGATCGAAAATGCCTGTGTTTTGTCGGAAGATTGGTTTCTCAATCAAACGGCC
>JAQWSQ010000180.1 GCA_029243145.1 Planctomycetaceae bacterium
CTAGGGATACTGAAAAGGCCCGCTCACAACAATCCTGCAAGAAAATGAGACTAATAGGCCGTAGAGCCACGGGATTTAGCCACGTTTGTAACGACCAGTTGATTTCTCCTCTTCAATCTGATCAGCGTTCTCTACGAGATCCACCATTCGATTTTTCCGGGCAGTTCTATCAGTGAATGAGTTTCAGCATCAAAGTGGGTTTCCTGGCCGAAGGAATACCGCGTTATTTCTTGCGCCTTTGGCCTGACTACTCACTGATCGCTCGGTGGCACATCGGCGGCTAAAATCAATTCTTTTGGTTTATCCAGCAAATTGAAGAACGAGGGAGGTTGAGACTCCTGTCGAATCACAATTTTCAACAACGCCACTAAGACGGCTCCATAAATAATGGCTCCGCGGGAACGTCGCCCGCCCGGTTCATTGATAATCTCTTTCGTCCTTTGTGTTGCATAAATCGGGAACGCTGATTGACGCTAATCTTCACTGATCAGAGCAATTTCAACGGATGAGCCAAGATGAGCGTTCTCCCCTTACCTCGGCGTCGCCGCGACGCAGCGCGAGTTAAAATCTTTTATCTGGGGCTATGCTTGCGTTTGGAAACTCAAAGCCTGCTTGGTAATTGTAAAATTCAGCATTCTTTCCACACTTACTGAGAGCCCAGCAATATAAGTTGTCCTTTCTCCGCGTCCTCAGCGAACTCTGCGGTTTAAACTCATTCTCCTGCCGAAGGAACGAAGCGGTTTTACTTGCGCCCTTGGTCTGACTCCTCGCTGATCGCTCGGCGGCCTGTAGTTAGTGCGTGTCCTGAAAGAGGGGTGTGAGGAGGATGGTGCTGTTTTGGTGGATGAAATTTGTGCGAAGATTTCCGGTTCGCCATCACGAATGAAGTTCGCGGGGCGGATGAACGTCAATTTCTACGGTTTGCATGGGGCCCGGCGCAGACCTTCTTCGCCATGACTCCATGAAACACGATTTCGAAGCTGAATTCAGGCCGCTTTGCGGCGACTCTGGCCAGCCCCCGCGTTTTCCTCCTCCCCAGCGATCAACACCCCGATATTATCAGGCAGGTGACACGTTCTGCCGTTCAATAGCTCCTGTGAAAATTCAACTTGGGCAATCGGGTGCCGTTTAACGAATTGAGTTGTTATAATCGATGAGCACTTTATGATCCCTCATCTAACCCACCCGAAAATGAACTCTTCACCATCCCAGTCTAGTCATGTGGAACGATTGAAAGCCCGCATTCGCGATGCTAGTTTACGTTGTACCGCCGCACGTTTGGCTGTTTTGTTGGTTTTATCGAATGCCAAATCTCCGCTCACTCATGCGGAGGTGGCTGATCTCTTGATCGACCGGGGAATCGATAAAGCCACGGTCTTCCGTAATTTAGTGGACCTGGTTGACGCGGAAATCCTCTCCCGGACAGAGCTGGGCGATCATGTCTGGCGGTTTGAAGTGCGACTTGAGGGTTCCGCAGAGAACGAGCAACACCCCCATTTTGTTTGCCTGGATTGTGGTGCCGTGACCTGTTTGTCGGATTTGGATTTTGATGCTCCCAGCCGACGTGCGACATCGCGAGTCGGCGACATCAAAGAAATTCTGATCAAAGGCGTTTGCGTGGAATGCCGACCCGCATCGTGAGTTGAGAGATTTTCACTCGCCATCGAAAGTGATCATGAAATATTCATCCGAACCCCCCAGTGATGATTCGATCTCAGCCGACCGGTATATCCGTCGGTATCACGTTGTCGCCACATTGGTTTGCGTCGTGGGAATGGGATTGGCCGTCTATTCAATGATGCAGATTGACTCAGTAGTATCTCCAGCAGACTCAGAAACCAACAATCCGGCATCAGCTTCGGGACGAATCCCGGCAGTCGAAGCCTTCAAGTTGACAGACAGCACTTTACCGCGTGAGCGTATCGTCATTGGCAATCCGTTCAAAGATTCCATTCCTTCTTTGACAGAACCAAAGTACGTTTCAGCCGAAGCCGCAAAGTTCATGGAGGATCAGGACGAGGTCATCGGTTACGTGGAAGATGGGAAATCTCGTGCCTATCCGTTGAAGATTATGGCGTGGCATGAAGCCGTTAATGACCAAATGGCCGGGATCCCTTACGCCATCACCTATTGCCCATTGTGTAAATCGGTCATTGCATTTGATCGTTCGACAGACTTTGGACGCATTCAGTTGGGAGTCTCCGGTTTTCTTTATAGCAGTAATGTTTTGTTTTACGACAAAACCGATAACAGCAGTCCCGGCTTGTTCTCACAACTGAGCGGGCAAGGTATCACTCAACGCTTAAAGAATGTCTCGTTGAAAACATTGCCAGTCGAACTGACCACATGGAAAGACTGGCAGGCTCGCTTTCCCAAGACCGAAGTATTGAGTCTGGAAACGGGATTTGTTCGCGACTATCTCTCCCCCGCGTATGAAGACTATTTTTCCAACGACAAATTAATGTTTCCGGTCTACGAGTCTGATCCGCAATATCCCAATAAGTCGATGGTTCTGGCAATCAGCGTGAACGGGAAGACTCGCACCGTGTGAATCAAGAGTTTGCCAATGTCTGGAAGCCAACCACGTTAAAGGAGTCATTCCAGGGAAAGAAATTCACTCTGCTCTGGAATCCCGAAGCCCAATCACTACGAGTCGAGTCTGCTGAGGATGGCGTCAGTTGGGCTTACTCTTTCTGGTTTGCCTGGTATGCCTTTCATCCAGAGACGGAAGTCTATTCGACAGATTCTCCAACCGCTGATTGACTTCACCTTCGCTGCCTTTCTATTGTGGTGTAAAGATCAATGACACCCACACATTATGGATAAGGCACCGTTATGACGCGTTCTTCTCTCTTGGTGACTCTTTTGCTTCTGATTGCACTTTGCAATGGTTCACACGGCGATGCCGAGGAAAAGCCACGTGTCCTCATCTTGGGCGACTCAATCTCCATCGGATACACCCCCTATGTTCAAGAGATGATGAAAGGGGAGGCAGTTGTCATTCGCCCGACCGGAAAACCCAACCCTAAAACGAAACAGGTGCGTGCAGAGAACTGTGCCGGAACCAACAATGGTGTCAAGAACATTGATCGTTGGCTGAAAAAAGATGGTGGAAATTGGGACATTATCCATTTCAATTTTGGCCTGCATGACCTCAAGCGTATTAAAGCCGATTCGGGACAGAACTCGAACGATCCCAAAGATCCTCAGCAGGCCGACTTGGCAACCTACGAAAAGCAGTTGCGAGAAATTACGAAAAAACTACACGCGACCGGAGCGAAACTGATTTTCGCCACCACCACACCTTATCCCGCAGGAGTGAAACCGCATCGAGCCCCTGAAGATGCCGCGAGATACAATGAGGTTGCCAAAAAAATTGTGGCCGAACATAGCGGCACAATCAACGACTTGTATTCGTTTGCGTTACCTCGACTGAAAGAGATTCAGCGTCCCGCGAACGTTCATTTCTCACCAGAAGGATCTCAGCAATTGGCTTCGGAAGTGGTGAAGCATCTCCGCAGCGCTTTGAAAAAATAACTGTTTCTCTGCTCTGGCTCGTTTGTGAATACTCTCTCGGAAGGAAGATATCATGCGTTTTCTCGTATGCCCTGTGGTTCTCTGTTGCTGTTTGGCTGTCGTCTCTTCAGAAATATTTGCGCAACCACCGAAGGAAAGTTATCCAGTCCATCCCGATTCCAAAGTCAAGCCTGGCGTTCCTCAAGGAAAAGTGACCGGGCCTTTCTCATGGAAATCAAAGATCTTTCCCGGCACTGTCCGAGATTATTGGGTCTATGTGCCGAGTCAATACGATTCCACCAAAGAAGCGTGTGTGATGATCGTGCAAGATGGATTGGGAAAAGCAAAAGGCTGGAAGGTCCCCACCATTTTGGACAATCTGATTCACGAAGGCGCTGTGCCTGTGCAGATCGGAATCTTTATCTCTCCGGGAGTTGTTCCGGCTCCAAATGCAGATGCTCAACCACGATTCAATCGCAGCTTTGAATACGATGGCGTGGGAGATCGCTACGCCCGGTTTCTGATCGACGAAATTCTTCCCGCTGTCAAAAAAGACTATAATCTTAGTGATAATCCGAATGATTATCTCCTCGCAGGCTCCAGTTCTGGTGCGATAGCCGCCTTCAATGCGGCGTGGGAACGCCCCGATCACTTCCGTCGTGTGTTCTCTTCTGTCGGGACTTTTGTAGGGTTGAGGGGCGGGAATGAATTTCCAATTCTGGTCCGCAAGCACGAGACCAAGCCGATCCGTGTCTTCTTGCAGGATGGCTCGAACGATCTCGACATATATGGCGGAAGTTGGTGGCATTCCAATCTGCAAATGTTATCGGCTCTGAAGTATTCTGGTTATGGTGTAAACCACGTTTGGGGAGAAGGCGGGCATAACGGCAAGCATTCGACAGCCATTTTACCGGATGCACTTCGCTGGTTATGGCACGACTATCCCAAACCGATCACGGCAGGAACGCCTCCTAATCGGCGCACGCAATTGTTGATTCCCGGAGAAGACTGGGAACTGGTCAGCGAAGGTCACAAATTTACGGAAGGCCCCGCGGTCAACGAAGAGGGAGAAGTCTTCTTCACCGACATTCCAAATAGTACAATTCATAAGGTTGCCAACGATGGCACCGTCTCCGTGTTCAAAGAGAAAAGTCCGGGAGTCAACGGCTTGATGTTTGGAGCTGATGGCAAGTTGTATGCTTGTCAAAATGGTCGCCAGAGAATTGTCCGCTATGATGCCGACGGCAATGAAGAGATCGTGGTCGAAGGGGTTTCCTCGAATGACATTTTGGTTCTGCCTGAATTTGGTTATTTCACAGACCCCAAAAACCAAAAAGTATGGATGTTTACGTTCGACGGAGAGAAACGCGAAGTCGATTCAGGCATCGAATTTCCCAATGGCGTGATCGCCTCTCCCGATCAGAGTTTATTAACCGTCTCGGATACACGAGGGCGATTTACATTCTCGTATCAAATTCAGCCAGATGGGACTTTGAAACACAAACAAGTCTACGGCCATTTGCATCTGCCGGAAGAAACGGGACAAAGCGGCGCGGATGGGATGGCCGTCGATACCGAAGGTCGTACCTATGTGACCACGCGCGTGGGATTACAGGTACTGGATCAATTGGGTCGCGTTCATGTCATCATTCGTAAGCCACAGGATGCATGGCTGTCGAATGTCGTGTTTGCCGGTAATATTCGAGACATTCTGTATGTGACCTGTGGGGGGAAAGTTTATCGCCGCAAGGTGAATGCAACCGGAGTCACTCCCTGGAAAGCGGCGATCAAACCACCAAAACCTCAGTTGTAATGCTGAGACTCAAAGATGATTCTCAAACTGACCTATTGTTGCCACAGGCTTTCGCAACAGGTCTTCGACGCTATCAACCGGAGTGCATATAACAGCATCTGATTTGGTATCAGTTTGTGTTCTGTTTTGATTCGTGCCATACGTGTAATTCGTGGTTCAAATTGATCGCATCGAAAAACCGCAAAATGCCTCTCCTCTTTCCAAGGGGGAGATTAGAGCTCGTGAAGTTTAACTGTAGCGGTAGCCGCAGTGCTTCAGGTAGTTCCGACATTCCGATTCTGTGATCCGATCCACCAATTTTCCGCAGGCATCCCATAACCCTTCCACAGTCCGTTCCTGCGCACTTTTGATC
>JAQWSQ010000016.1 GCA_029243145.1 Planctomycetaceae bacterium
AGAGTGTGTCTGTGTCCCATACTCTTGAACTCTTGAAACGAGTGTTGAGTGTTCGGGAAATGCCAAGTCGTAATACTACCTGCACAAACTCTCGGAATAGATTCATTCGTTGAATTGGTGAAATTCGTGGTTTGTAAGCGACGCCGCTTGCTTAGTCAAGCAGCCCATAATCACAGAATTACTGACAAATTTGTCATCCGTAAAGCCGGGGCTACATGGTTTACCGGGCCATTCCAAGCCGGTATGATATTATCTCGTCAACTATTGGCTACGAAACAACTTTCGCCAGCAGAACACGTCTGTTGGCTACAAAACCGCGACCGACATCATGAAAATTCACGAATATCAGGGCAAACAACTCCTGAAAGACTTTGGCGTCTCAGTTCCACGAGGAATCGTCGTCAAAAGCGACGATGAAGCCTCCGTCGCCTACAAAACTCTCGGAAGTGACTTGGCCGTCCTGAAATCACAAATTCACGCCGGTGGTCGCGGAAAAGGTCGCTTCAAAGAAGATCAGGATCAGGCCGGCGTTGTGCTGGTGCGGTCGGCTGATGAAGCCTCACAAAACGCCAAAAAGATGCTCGGCAACACACTGGTCACCATTCAGACCGGAGATGAAGGCAAGAAGGTCGGGACGCTGTATCTCGAAGAAGGTCTCGAAATTGAAAACGAGTTGTACCTGGCCGTTGTGATTGATCGCGAGATTGGATCACCAATGCTCATCATCTCCTCCGAAGGGGGAATGGACATTGAAGAAGTGGCCGAGAACACTCCCGAAAAAATCCTGCACGAACCCTTCGACGCAGGATACGGGCTCCATACATTCCAAGCCGTCAAACTGGCCTTCAAACTGGGTCTCGAAGGACCGGCCATTCGCAGCGCGGCGAAGTTCCTGCCCAAGTTCTGCGATTTCTTCCTGAAGAACGATTGCGACATGGCTGAGATCAATCCATTGGTTGTGACCAAGTCGGGCGACATCATGCCATTGGATTCAAAAATCTCGTTCGACAGCAATGCCTTGTTCCGTCACAAAAACTTTTCTGATCTGCGTGATTTGCAAGAAGAAGAGCCAACCGAAGTTCGAGCTCAAGAAGCGGGCCTCAGTTACGTCAAACTGGAAGGCAACATCGGCTGCCTCGTCAACGGAGCCGGTTTGGCGATGTCCACGATGGACCTGATCAAACTGCACGGAGGCGAGCCGGCCAACTTCCTCGATGTGGGCGGCGGCGCGAATGTCGATCAAGTGACCGAAGCCTTCCGTATCATCTTGGCTGATCACAACGTGAAAGCGGTTTTGGTCAACATTTTCGGCGGCATCATGAAGTGCGATACGATTGTGGAAGCACTTCTGGAAGCCTACGATAAAATCGGCATCACAGTGCCTTTAGTCGTGCGGCTGGAAGGCACGAATGTCGAAAAAGCTCGCGAAATGTTGGGTAACAGCGGCCGAGACATTATCACGGCAACAGACCTGACCGACGCCGCACAAAAGGTCGTGGCGACTTTGGGCTGAATATGACTGCCGACCGAAAATCTAACTAATTTCTAATTTCTAAAAACTAATCCTACCATGAGCATCCTCGTCGATAGCAATACTCGGATCATCACTCAAGGCATCACCGGTAATGCGGGCCTGTTTCATTCCCAAAAATCACGTGAGTACGCTCGCGATGAATGTGGACGCTCTGAAGATGTGTTCGTTGGTGGTGTGACTCCCGGCAAAGGGGGAACCGAAGTTGATGGGTTCCCGGTTTTCAATACTGTTGCAGAAGCACGTGAAAAAACGGGCGCTAATGTCTCGTTGATCTTCGTGCCTCCACCATTCTGTGCAGATGCGATCATGGAAGCCGCCGATGCGGGTATCGAATTGATCGTGGCCATCACAGAAGGTGTCCCTGTCCTCGACATGGTCAAAGCGAAGAATTACCTGCAAGGAAAGAAGTCACGCCTTATTGGGCCAAACTGTCCGGGAATCATCACTCCCGGTGTCGCCAAAATCGGGATTATGCCGGGCTATATTCACACACCCGGATCAATCGGACTGATCTCGAAAAGTGGAACGTTGACCTACGAAGCCGCTTGGCAATTAGGCAATGTGGGATTGGGGCAATCGACGGCCGTCGGCATTGGTGGTGACCCCATCATTGGCACAACCTTCATCGACTTGCTGGAGATGTTCGAGAATGACCCTGACACTGAAGCGATGTTGATGATTGGCGAGATCGGCGGAAACGCAGAAATCGAAGCCGCCAACTACATCAAAGAGCATGTCACCAAACCTGTCGCCGCATTCATTGCTGGTAAAACAGCCCCTCCCGGAAAACGCATGGGACACGCAGGAGCCATCATAGCCGGTGGTAAAGGGACGGCAGCCGAGAAAGTGGCCGCGTTGGAAGCAGCCGGCGTTGAAGTGGCTGAAAGCCCCGCAGACATGGGTGCCGCAGTACAACGGGCACTCAAGAAGTAAGCTTCGACGAAGTTTCGAATCGACAGAACCAACTCACCAGAGATAATTTGACAACATGCTCCATGGACAAAAAATTGTTGTCGTGCTGCCTGCCTACAAAGCAGGAAAAACTCTGGAGAAAACCGTTGCAGAGATACCCAAAGATACGGTTGACGAAATCCTGCTGGTCGATGACCACAGCAATGACAATACGGTGGAAGTTGCACAGAAACTCGGCTTAAAGGTTTTTGTCCATCCCGAAAATCGTGGGTACGGCGGGAATCAAAAGACCTGCTACACCGAAGCACTGCGATTGGGGGCCGACATTGTCGTTATGCTTCACCCCGATTATCAGTATGACCCGCGGCTTGTTACGGCAATGGCGGCTATGATCGCATCGGGGATTTACGATGCTGTCCTTGGTTCGAGAATTCTGGATGCTCGGGCATTGCACGGCGGGATGCCCAAGTACAAGTACATTTTCAATCGACTGTTAACCGCCTCTCAGAACATGCTGTTGGGATCAAAGCTCTCAGAATTCCATACTGGCTACCGTGCGTTTAGTCGAAAGGTTCTGGATACACTACCTCTCCTGGCGAACTCTGACGATTTTGTCTTCGACAATCAAATGCTCACCCAATGCCAAGCGTTTGATTTCAGCATGGGTGAGATCAGTTGTCCCACCAAATACTTCCCCGAAGCGAGTTCCATCAGTTTTGGCCGTTCGGTCACCTATGGCCTGGGAGTCTTAAAAACATCCCTGACCTATCGCTGCTGGAAATGGAAGCTCTGTAAACCGGTCATTTTCTCGGACGATCCCGAACAGCGATTATCGTCACACCTCAACGACTCCGAAGACGATCAAAACAAGCAGGATTCCTGACTTTCCAGTGATGCGGCCAAACGCATCTTGACTTCCCGATGCGTAAGCCGGATGCTGGAGAGATAACGTTTGCGAAATTCGCATTTGATCCCACCTTGATTCCCACGAACGGCTCACCAATCCTCCCCGGTGAAACCATCTTCGAGACAGCAGGACACCTCCATGTTTCATCCTCACCGCAGTGGCATTTCGATCTCTCTCAAGATTGCTCTGTCAATCATTGCAATGATTCCGCAAATCGTCACGGGACAAGAAGCTCCTACAGACGAACAGATCGCAAGTTGGAAAACTGAAGCCGATCAATTCTTTGTAAAAGCTGAAGCCCAGCAAAAGACGATCACGCAGAAGCAGGAACAACTGCTGACATCTCAGCGTGAATTCACAGAACACAAAAGATCGTTGAAGACTGCGGAAGAAACCATCGCAAAGGCAGACGAGACATTGAAGCCGTTGAAAGAGGCCGTCGCAAAAGCCGATACTGAACTCAAACCACTCACAGAGGCAGCCACCAAAGCCAAGGAGGCTGCTGAGGCGGCTAAGGGTACGGATCAGGAAAAAGCGACCGCCGATGCCGCCACGAAGGCAATCGCCGCTGAAGACGCTGCCAAGAAAAAACTGGCCGACGCACAAGCCGCAGTGTCGGGGAGAGAAAAAAGTATTGCTGATGCGAAAGCCAGTATCGATCCATTGAAACAAAAAATTGCAGCGGCCAAAAAATTGGTTGCCGGTATTCAACAAGAGATCCAACAATCCAATCAACAACTCGAAAGTTTGACGGCTCAGGAAGTTGATGTTCGCAAGAAATATCAATCCGCACTGATCAATCAAGGGAAGCTGGTTTCGTTCACACACGGAGCGGCCCCCATTTTTGCGAAACGCTGCTTGGCGTGTCATAACGCCAGGACCGCAAAAGGGCGTTACAACATGGAAACCTATGCGGCCATTATGAAAGGTGGCGAATCGGGTGTCGTCGTTGATCCGGGAGAAGGAGACCTTTCAACACTCTTCATCTTGTGCGAAGACGGCTCGATGCCTAAAGATGCAGACCCACTAACCGCCGAAGAAATCGCAACGATCAAAAAATGGATTGATACGGGAGCGATTCTTGACGCGGGAATTTCTAACTCAGCCGAGTTGATAACGGTCATTCCCAAAGAGCCACAGCCGACTCCCCCCGAATCATATCGTGTCACTTTACCGGTCACTGCACTCGCGTTTTCGCCCGATGGAAAACAGATCGCAAGTTCAGGATATCACGAAGTGTTGATCTGGAATGCTGAGACGGGTGGACTTCTCAAACGGATTTCCAATATTGCCGAACGCATCTACGATTTGAATTACAGTCCCGATGGGACAAAGTTGGCAGTGGCTGCCGGCACTCCGGCACAAATCGGCGAAGCCAAAATCTTTGACACAAACAGCGGTAACGTGCTGGCTGATCTTGTTCGGACAGGAGATGCCGTCTTTGCGGTCGCGTTCAGCCCCGATGGTCAGAGATTGGCGATTGGATGTGCTGATCGCTCGATCCGTGTCTATGATGCCAACAGTTACGCGGAACAATTGCTGGTCGAAGATCATGCCGACTGGGTCCATGATATTGCCTGGGCCCCCGACGGATCAAAACTGGTCTCCGCATCCCGCGATAAAACCGCCAAAATTTTCAACGCCCAGTCTGGTGATTCTCTCATCACATTCAACACACATAACAACACCGTATATGCCGTGGCATTCACGCCAGACGGAACGCAAATCGTTTCCAGCGGCGCAGATCGCCAATTGCGTATTTGGAATGTGGCAGACGCCAAACAGGCCAGAAACATCGGAGGATTCGCCGACGAAGTTTTCGGCATCAGTGTGACGGCAGAAGGGGATGTCTTCAGCGTCTCTGCCGACAAGAATGCCCGTCGACACACGATCGCCGATGGAAAAGCCGTCAAAGCCTATTCGGGACACGCCGATTGGGTCTATGCTCTGGCACGACATGCTGACTCAAAACGAATTGCGACCGGTGCATACGACGGGACAATCCGCATCTGGGACGAAAATGAAGCGAAGGTTCTTAAGGAATGGAAAGCCGCTCCGGGATTATCAACGACTCCCTGACCGACGACACAGCCGCTTGTACATTTTTCAGTTGATTGAAATGGTCATCACAGTTTCATCTTGCCTGACGACCAGACGGCCTTGCATCGAATCATCACGCTTTAACGTGAAATCATCACCATTCCGTGAGGCATAGAATACTTCATCATAAGAGACTAAACCGGGGGCAATGAAATGCTGAAAATCTATCGGCATAATCTCGAATAAAATAGCCCCGATGGCCACGACGAAAAGTGGTTTAAGAAGTACAAATTCTCCTGAAGTTTGTTTTCCGTCTGTCTTCGTAATACTTCTATGAAATAACATCTGATCCCTTTCAGATTAGAAATGAATCCGCCCGGATTCTTTTCCGAACGCATGCAACAAAGCGGGCGAGTTGATCGAGGTAGGATTAAGTGATCGTGCTTTATTACCAGGTGGGTAACTTGGTTACGTCATCGAAAGGCAACATGCGTGCCAAGTAAGAATGCGAGAGTGCTTTCGAAAATAATAAATGTCCTCGCAGGCTCTTTCCCTGCACGAACAATATGCACCACTGCATTCACACGATAATTGGCGTTTTTTATCTGCACTTCATCTAGGCAGAATCGCAGCCCCGAATCATAAAGATTTTGTGAACGACGGAGGAACAATCATTGATGAGTCAATGATTTCCACATTCGCCCAGTCGATAAGCAATCATTGGCAAGGATGCCTTGCAGGTGCTCCACAAAAAGAGGGAGAAAACTACCGACGAAATATTCCTCTGGCGACAAGCTTGCAGATTTCATACAAAGTCATACTGAAAGGAGTCGCAAATGTTCTGGGTGTTCATTTTGACACTTCTCGGCGGCGCAATCTGGATCGTCGTGGTTTTGCTCGGCGCACCTTGTTTTGACAAACAATGCAGTGTTGGGAATGATTCTTCAACGGAACATGACATTGAAATGCCCTCCTTGCTAGAAACCGCCAGCGAGTGTCACCAAGCCTTGCAATCTCTAGAAGAACAGAAACTCCAGCTTCACAATCGGTTGGCCATGCTGGATGAAATGATTGAGAAATCAGACCGGGAGATCATTCGTATGCAAGAGCAGCTTGGGCGGATGAATATCATCAGCTCAACACAGCTCTCAGAAACTGATTACGACATGCTGAATCTCCTCAATGCGGGAGGTTACGATGCTGCGGAAATTGCCAGATTGACTCATCTCAACATCGAGGATCTCGATCAATCAGCGTGAACAGCAGGATTATTTCTGTTCAGATTGACGTTTGTGTAATTGTTGAGACAACTGAGTGACAATCGACTCATGCTTTTGGGAATCGGACAGGTTCGTGAATTCCTCGGGATCATTCTCGTAGTCGTAAAGTTCTCGACCGTATTTCCCATATTCTCCCCATTCCGTGTAGCGATAACGATCCGTCCTGAGTGTGTAACCCTTGGCTTTCACTTTATATTTTTGACGGAATTCTGGACCACGGCTGACAGTCACCGTAAATGCAGCATCTCGGACAGATTGCAGTGGATTTTTCAGGACGGGAACCAAGCTCACACCCATCACATGCTTGGGCGTAGACAAACCAGCCAGTTCAGTCAGAGTTGGATACAGGTCGATCATTTCTGCCACATGAGCCGCAGTTTTTCCGGCTGCCTTCATGCCGGGTCGAGAAATAATCATCGGCACTCGACACGATCCCTCGAACAGATCTCCTTTTTGCCACAACCCATGAGCGCCCAAGTGATATCCATGATCGGAGACAAACACAATGATGGTATTTGAATCCAGTTTGAGTCGTGTCAGTGAGTCGAGTAACTGTCCGACCAGTGTGTCCATCAAAGAAATTGAGGCGTAATAGGCCTGAATAATTTCTTTGCGTTCGGGAACGGTTAACTCGCGCTGCTTCGGTCGGTCGTGCAAAGCCGCCAAAGGAATGTCATCACGATCACCGGGTTTTTCCAAAACGGGATCAATCGCTTCCAGTGGGTATTTTGCAAAATAAGGAGAGGGAGCGACATAAGGCGTATGAGGACGATAAAACCCCATCGCCAAAAAGAATGGTTTCCCGGTTTTTTCGGGATGATGTTGCTTGAGCAGGTCGACCATTGCCGCAGTGCCGATTCCGTCGGTATGCTCAGAGTCCTCACTTTCGACCTTCAACCAACTCAACGTTCCACCATAACTCCCCGGTTTGAGAGAATGAATCTTGCCCTCCATTTCTACTCTCTTGTCAATTCCACTGGGATTCACCACATGCTGCCAGGAAATCGGGTCATCGTCACCGGGAGTCCCTATCTGAGTCGGTACACCGTAATGGAATATCTTGCCAACCCGAGCGACATAATATCCGTTCTGCTTGAAGTGTTGTGGCAAGGTGACAACATCGGGGACAGTTTTACGAAAGCTGTCTCCGTTGGAAAGCACACCCGTTTGATCGGGATACAATCCGGTCAAAAAAGACGATCTGGAAGGATTGCAGACAGGATACTGACAGTAGGCTTTGTCAAAGCGGACCCCTCTATTTGCCAAGCGATCGATGTTTGGTGACTTCACCAGTGAATGGCCATAACACGAGAGATCACAGTTCAAGTCATCAACCGTGATAAACAGAACATTCGGCTTGTCCTCCGCTCTCAAAGATGCAAAGGAGGTGATCAATAGCAACAGCGTCAGAGAAAAAGATCGCATAAGAGATCCTGTCTTCAGAATTTCAAGATTCGGTAATGACACCTTTTTTGAGGATCAAGTTACCGTACAAAGCGGTTTCCCCCGTCGCAACAATCGCGTAGGCAGTTCTCGCCCGATCATAGAATTGATAGCGTTCTACGAGAGAAAGAGAGATCTCACGTTGTTCGGCTGCATCCATCACGCGGCGATAGTCACTCCAGACAGCAGGTTCACTCGCACTATCATCCACCGGTTGCATTACGGCGGCAGGGTTGTCTACAAACGTGTCAAGCGGAAACAACTGCAAGATGGCGGCAAGTAGTTCCGGGATTTTGTGACCATCGGCCCTCACCAATCGCGATGCGTGTGAGGCTGCTGGAAAATTAGAATCCGCGAGGACAATTTCATCTCCATGCCCCATTGCCGCGAGTGTCTGGAGAAGTTCGGGTGAGAGCAGGGGAGAAATATTCTTGAGCATGCTGTCCTCAACATCTTGATCGAAGAACGTCGGAATTTCATTTTATTGGAAATCACCACGCTAGCCGGGAACTATCCATGATCGTGATGATGTCCATCACCGTGATCGTGGTCATGGCTGTGATCGTGACTGTGATCATGATCGCGAGTAACTTCCGGTGTATCTGACTCTTCCACATCGGAGTCACCGTCAAACAGGAACGCGGCCTCAGCGGCTCGATAAACATCAAGTAACGAAACACCAGATTTTTCTGCAAGTTCTGCACAGGAATCAAATTCGGGAGTAAACCGTGCCGCCTCTGCATCGCGCCAGCCGAGTTTCCCGAGAACGTCTCCCCAGGGAGTGCGGACAGTAAATTCTTCACGTCTACGAACAGAACGATGTATCGTGCGGCGTCGAACTCCGAGAGTCCCTGTTTCCTGAAACAGAACACCTTCCAGATCGTCCACATCGGACGGATTCGCAATGACCGACATCATCACTCCCGGACGATCTTTCTTCATTTGGATTGATGTTGTGTAAACATCGAGTGCCCCGGCATCCATCAGTTTTTTGCGTGCATACCCCAGAATCTCTCCCGAAACGTCATCCAGGTTTGTTTCCAGGAGAGTGACTTCATCGAGTTCTTTTTCAGGTGTTAATTCACCGATCAACAATCGCAGCATGTTGGCACGTCCGGGAAGAGTTCGGCTACCGGCCCCGTATCCAATTTTCTCAATCATCATTGGCGGTAAACCGGGACGAAATTCGTCAACCATAACCTTCACAATGGCCGCGCCGGTGGGTGTCGTTAATTCGGATTCCACATCGACTTCGGCGAGCGGAATCCCTTTGAGAATCTCGGCAGTGGCAGGTGCGGGAACCGTACAAATCCCATGAGCGATTTTGATTTTTCCATGTCCCGTAGGAACAGGACTGCAAATCACTCTTTCCACACCCAACAAAGAAAAACCAACCGCCGCTCCCACGATGTCGGCAATGGAATCAATGGCACCCACTTCGTGAAAGTGAACGTCTTCCAGCGTCATGCCGTGGACGTGAGCTTCGGCAACTCCGATGGCCTGAAATATCGCAAGTGCCGTCTCTTTTTGTGCGGGAGTGATCACTTCCGAGGCTTCGATCATCTTGCGGATATCAGAAAGATGACGATGAGCGTGTTGGGGAGGGTGATCGATAAATACCTGGGTTGTTCTGAAACCGGATTTATTGGCCGGCTGGACACGCAGTTCGACTCCATCAATTCCCAAGGAGGCGATAGCTTCCTGAATTTTTTGCGGATCGACTCCCGCATCAATGAGAGCCGCCAGTGTCATATCACCAGAGATACCGGTTGCACAGTCGAGGTAGGCAACAATCATGACGTAATCCCCTCGTTTGGAGAAACGTGGTCAAACAAAGCAGGAAATAATGTTCGCGGAATGTCGTCAAAAAACGACCGAGTGAGCGCCAACTCAGCCCTTAAAGGCACCTTGCTGACGAGCTATTTCAATCGGAGAGAGACCGGATGTGTCTGCGACTGATTTTGCTTCGGGAGCAGGTTCGGAGACAGCCGTTTCCTTGGGGGTCGTCTCTCCATCTTTCTCAGATTCTTTGGCAGGAGCCGCACTCGAACCTTGCTGACGAGCAAGTTCTAGTGGAGAAAGTTTTTTATCCCCAGCGGCAGGTTCCGATTTTTTGGACTCTCCGCTTGCCCCTTGTTGTCGAGCCAACTCTAAAGGAGACAACCCAGCCGCTTTCTGGGGAGCTGGGTTGGCATCCGCGTTCCCAGCACCTTGAGCCCGAGCGGCTTCCAGTGGACTCATACCAGCAGCCGCTTTTTTCGGAGCCGCACTGGCAGCAGGGACTGCTTTCTTCTCTGTTTTTTCTGGTTCTTTTTTGGGCAGCGGTTCATCAACGACTGTTAAGTAATCGGGATCGATATCGTACCACGAAATATCAACGGGATTATCGAACTGTACCAAAACTCGGCAGTTCATATTGACTGTTTTGACTTTCCCGGTGAGTCCCTCGAATCGACGTAATTCGGGAACATCATTTTTGACGACGACCCACTGATCTGTGAGTTCTCGTTTGAGTTGCTCTGCACGTTCGATCAACATCATCACGCAAATACCTTGTGGGAGGGTGCGAAAATCAGGAAAGTCCAAGTCGACGCTCGACTTGTGTCACATTCTCGACAATTTGACGCCTGAATTCAAGGCATCTCCAGCGATTGTTATCGTTGATAGATTGGCAAAAACTGATATTCGACCGCCAATCCGAGCACCGCCATGCTCGTACAATAGATTTTCCCCATATTCCGTTCGCTACCGAAACTGGAATCCCAACTTCCATCGAGATTTTGCGAGTCCACCAATTGCTCTACAATGGTATCGCGAGTTTGCTCCCAATGTTTCCCGCCCACTTTGAACATTCCGACGGAACAGTAATAAACGCCGTAGAAATAGTAGTTGGAATGAGGACGTAACGGATTATTGAGTAGATAGTCGGCTCCGGCAAGAGTTTCTTCTGCTTTATGGCGACCGCAGATTTCAAGACATAGAATCCCTGTTCCGGTTCTTGTCGGGGTGGGTCCATTACTCGGCTGATACCCAAACCCTCCACGACCTCCGGTTGCACAATTTTTCACATACTGAACGGCTTGATCAATATTCTCTGCGGGGACATCCATACCAATATTCTTTGCCGCTCGCAGTGCCAACAACTGCCAACCAGTCACCGATAAATCAGCATCCCGACTAGACGGTTCGTATCTCCAGCCACCTGCATGCCGACTCCCTTTCGGGACATTTTGAGCCGCGAGAATCAAGGCAATAGACTTCGTCAAGACCTCTCGGCATTGGATCGCGTCTTCCTTATCAAGCATTCCGATGACTTCCGCCAACATCAACGCGCTAATTCCATGACTGTACATGGGGCCGTGACTTTTCTTGCGAATCAGCAAACCATTTTGTTGCTGTTGCTCCATCACCCAACGAATACCCTGAATAATTTGATCGCCGTAAGGGCCTTCTCCCGGCACATGTCCGGCGGCCAGAAATGACATCACCGCGAGAGAAGTGGCTGCCGTCGATTCTCCATAAGCCTGAACGACCCACGACCCATTTTCCCGCTGTTGATTTGACAGAAATTTCAGCGCCCGCACGATGGCTTCATCGACTTCCTTTTCTTCTTGTGATCGATCTTGAGCGGTTGCAGAGAGCGGACCACTCGAAAAGACGCACATAAACAACAGAACTGTCACCACTATTTTTTGAAGAGAGTGAGAGAAGAGTGAGTGGTCCATGGATTGTCTCATTGAATGCAATCAGATCAATTGTCTTGAGGTTGTGGAGTTAGCGTCTTCTGAACAGCAGATTGTTCACGGGCAATTGATTCAAAATATCGTTTGATTAAAGGACCGTATTCTCCATTCGGATTCTTCTGACGACTTTGCATAATTTCTGTTTGGAGTTTCCCCGGCAATTGGCCCCAGTTCCGTTTCTTGAGACGCTGCAATTCGGTCTCAATACGTTCGAGATCGGTGCTGGCTCCCGGCTTGGCAATCTGCTGCTGACTGGCGGCCCCTTCAGTGGAAGGCTGTGAATCAGGATCACCCTGCTGCTCACCTTCGGGGGACGCATTGGGTTGTAACTGATTCGCTGCTTGCTGTAATTGTTGTGCCGCCTGCTTCAATTGCTGGGCCGTTTGCTGCAACGGTGAGGGCTGCATTCCATCTGGCTTCTGTGGAGATTGATTGGACCCATCGGATTGTCCCGGTTGATCACCTTGCGATGATTTCTGCTGAGCTTGCGATTGCTGCGAGGCGTCGGGGGTGGGAGGAGGAGTTGATTGTCCTGCTTGCGACTGCCCCGCCTGCTGCATCATTTCTTGGGCTTTTTTCAAATTCTGGAAGGCATCGGCCACCTGTTCTCCTACTTCTTGAGGAACGGGAGACTCGGCAATCGCTTGAGGATCAACCGAAGAGGCAGCGGCTTTCAGATTCTGCGCGGCCTGTCGTGATTGCTGACTGGCTTGTCCGGGATTGGCCGATTGCTGATTTTTTTCCGCCTGTTGCATTTGTTGCGATGCCTGCGAAGAAGATTGCCCCGCTGCTTGAGCCTGATCAGATTCCTGCCGAAGCTGGAATGGATCGGACTGCAACTTCTCAGCCGAGAGATCAAACTTCTCAGAGAGTTTCTGGGCTTCTGCCGCCATTCGTTGCTGAGCCTGTTGCTGCGCAGCCTGCCTTGACGTGGGACTTTGAGCCAATTCTTTGAGTTCTTGAGAGAGCGTCTCTTGTTGCGTGGCAAGATCCTTAGCTTCTGCTGCCAGTTGCTCACCTTGAGGCTGTTCGCTGGTAGACTCTGCGAACTTTTCGGAAGCCGCGGCCGATTTCTCTCCCGCTTGAGCGGCCTGTTGAAGCAAGCCGGCTTCAAGTTGTTGAGCGGCTCGATCAGATTCTCGCGCTGCCTGAATCGCCTGCTTCGATGATTCTGCCTCCGGGCCTTCGTTACGAACAGATTCCAAAGCAATTTTCGCAGATTTTTCGGCCAATTGATTTTGACGTTCTTGCAACTTGGCCACTTGTTGCTGAGATTCTGTTTGCGATTCCGGGGTTCCCGATTCCTGTTCGGCAGCCTCTTGAGATTGCTGCGCCAACTGCTGTTGTTTCGCAGCCAATTGCCGTAATTGATCGGCAACTTGCTCGGCAGTCATTGCTTCTGACGGTTTTTTTGCGGCATTCGCCATCTCCTGCGCTTTCTTGGCAATTTCATCCAAGGACTTCTTCGCTTGTTGCTGGTTGGCGGCAGCTTGTTGAACTTGATTCTCCTTCAATTGCTGATCTGCGAGTTTCAGGCTTTGCTCGGCTTCTTGTTGAGGGAATCGACCAATATCTTTTGGCAAGTTTTCCACTTGTTGAGCAATCTTCTGCTGCTTTTGCTGAAGCTGTTGGCGCTGTTGGTCGGGATTTATCTGGGGAGGATTGGCGGCAAACCGTTCAGTCTCTCGCTGTACTTTTTCAAGTTCCTTTGACAATCGTTGAGCTTCCCGGGCAACACTTTCGGGATTCGACGTAGGTTTGGCGAAATCCTGCGTTGGTAGATCATCGGGTAATTGTTGTGCGAGTTGCTTCAATTGGTCAGCCGCTTGCTGAGCTTTCTGTTGAGCTTGGTCGGATTTCACAGACTGTAAATTCTCTCCTGCTTCTTTCGCAGCGGATGATGCCTGATTCTGCTGTTGCTGTTGTTCTTTAGGAACCTGCAATTTTTCCAGAGCCTGAGCAATCGCCTCTTGAGTTTTCGCCATCTCTCGATCACGTTTGGCGGCTTCTTCAGGTGTTGTCGCGGCATTATCTTTGGACTGCTTGATCTCGTTGGCCAGTTCTTGTTCACGCTGAGCTAATTGTTCAACGGCTTGTTTTGGATTTGCGGACAACGCTTGATTCTTCTGCAAATCATTAGCGAGACGGTTCAGTTCCCCGGCGAACTCCTGCTGAGCCTCTGCCGCCTCAGAGAGATTCCCGGCCTGAAAGTCTCGATCAGCTTGTAACTGATCACTGCGATCAAGAGGGGGAACGGCTGCTTGATTGGATTGTCGGTCGGCTTCCGCAAGAAGTTGCTGTTCGTCTCGAAGAACTTTCTCTTGTTCGCCTCGCTCTTCCCCTGATTCATTGGCCAATTGTTCGGCTTCCTGCTCCAGTTGTTTGGCGAGTTCTTCCTGCGGTTTCGCCAGATCTCGTGCGTCTTGGGCGAGTTTCTTGAGTCGATCAATTTCCATTTTCCGAGCCGCATCGACTAACTCTGGACGTTTCTCCAAGAGGTTCTGCAAAGCATCGGTAAGTTTTTGTTGATCCTCGGCCAGTGCATCATAATTCTGTTCAACCTGATCCGATTTTTCGAGGAACTCAGAATTCTCTTTCAGATCTGGATTAGCAGCCAATTCTTCGGAAAGTTCTTTTTGCGCTTGATCCAGAGCGACGGCTGAATCAGCCAGTTTCTCGGTGTCATCTCCCAGTCGCTCTAACTCTAACAAATCTTTCTCGATTTCTGCGAGTGTTTCCAGCACTCCCTCCAACTGTTTCAGATTGTCGGCAACCTGTTTGACACCTTGTGAATTATCTCGAAGCTGATCAGGTTGCTGGCTGGCTTCTTGATCTGGAAATGTCTTTAACTCCTCTGCCAAAGGAGACAAGTCTTCCCGAGAGATTTGTTGTAAAACTTCAGTCATCTCGCGATAGAGCTGATGATTGGAGAGCTCGAGCGACATCGTTTCTAATCGTCCCGACAGATCCCATTGCTGGTCAGCGAGTGAGGGGACTTCTTTACTCCGCTCGAACGGTTTCTTTTGCTCCTGGCTGTCTCTCGCATCTTTCTCAAGTTCTTTGACGAGACCGGAGTTCGCTTCTAACTGTTCACGGATATTATGGAGCTGTTGTTTCCAACGGTCTTGACGTTGTTCGACATCAGCTCGCGCCAATGGAGCCGCTTCTTCCGAGATAGATAAGATTCGGGGAGAAGTCCAAACAACATTTGATTCGGGAACAGGACGTTCATCGGCAGCCTTAATTCGCCACGTAATCCGGTCTCCCTCCTGCAATCCGAAAGGAGACAAATCGACGGCGAACTGATGATTGACGATGGGAACTCCAAGCGAATCGACTGTCGCATAGACAATTTCTTCACGATCATTGGGGAGTTTTAAGTGCATTTCAAGCTCACCAATCGCGATATCATCAGACGCTTCCACGAGGACTTTGACATTATCGCTCGAACGAGCTTCGAGTCGCTCATCAAGAGCGGATATCAAATGTAGTTCTGGCGATTGATCACGAATGATGCTGAGAGAATGGGGGGCATCTTCCAGATTGTGCAGACTGAATTCATCGGTGAGTGTGAGATCATAGGATCCGTTGACCTCGGCAATAAACTCCACCACTGCGGAAGTACGGTCTTTGCTGAACCGAACAGTCGGCTGGGATAGCGGTATCAATTCTCCGATAGCAGCCTCTTGGTCAATCGAGATGGCCGTTTCGTGCCACTGAAAATTGACGGATTCAACCGGTTTGGTGAACTGCAGATTCATGGTCAAATGGCTGCGTTCAAACACCGCCAATCGGCCGGAGATTGTCGAGAATGTTTCCACGGGACGTCCGGTATAAGCGGGAGGCTCTACTTCCAAAGTGACCGCTGCAATCTCTGGAGCATCTTCGACCTGGATATGATATTCCCTCGTTTGCGCCGAATCGGCTGAGAGAAAATAATCAAAATCCTGAAGCACTGCCGGCAATGTGAACTGATAAAGTCCTACTTCCTCGACCCAATCCATTCGGCTGCGATCAATCCGTCCTTCCGAATCAACACGGTTGATCCATACGGATTCAGGGAGGTCGGTTTCGTACAAACGCCATTGAGGGATGGCAGTAAATTCAACGCTTGTCCCTCGGGCGACGATTCGTTCTGCATTAACAATTTCAAAGAACAGGTTTGATGCCGTGGCATAGTTTCCTGCCGGAGAAAGTAATCGCGACCACAATAATTGATAATGACCAGGACGGATCACAAACGGCAGCAACAGAAATGCAACAGCCATGACGCCCCACAGCAAGGCTTTCTGCATCCGGTCTGCCGGTAATGATTTCGCAGCGTCGAGCTTTGGTAATCGACTGATTGTTTCGCTCACCACGAGATCCCGCATCACAGCCGAACCTTTATATTCTTCGGGTAGGTCCGGATCACAGAACTCGACAGTCGATGTCAATCGTTCTCTGAGGTCAGGATAGTGCAGATCGATCAAGGCCGCTTTCTCGGTAGCGCTGAGGCTGAAAGATAGCGGCCTTACCAAATACATCCAGAAAAGCCCCAAACCGACAACCGGCAATGACCAGATCAATACACCCCGTACTTCGGCACTCCAATCGAACATCCAGTCCGAGATCAACAGGACTGACAGCATGATGACCATTCCGGTCAGCCAACGCCCCAAACCACGAAACAACGTGAGCATAAACAAACGAGTCGTGAGCCGCGAAAACGAAGCTTCGAGACCGGCAGGCATTTCAGAGAGCGACGATGTGGACATTGAGAATCCTTGATCGAATGCAGATAAACGCAGTCAATATTGTAGCGAATCATGACGACTCAAGACATTTTTTTTCGCAACCGCTCAATCTATCTGAAATTGGACTCATTTGAACGGGTCATTCTCACCAGATAAGCTATTTAGTGGCAAGATCGGACTCTGAAAGAGGAGGAGCCCCTTCAATCAAGCGTTTCAGAAGCAATTCGTTCACAGCCCCTCGAAACCGCTCGATTCCGTCAATTTCAATCACCGGAATCGCATCCGCATATTGATCTGATAATTCTCCAGAATCTACGATATCGATCTCTTCAATGTCAGGTAGCCATTCGGCGAAACGATGCAGCGTATCTTTGGCTACGTCGCAGAGATGACATTCTTCTTTGGTGTAAATCACAACACGCTGGAACCGTTGTCCGGGCAAACTCGGTGTCCAGGAAGGAGAAATTGTGACCTGGCTCTGTTGGAGAAAATAACCCGCCACGCTTAACCCAATTCCCACAAAAGGCCACAGACCTTCGTTCCGATACCAGAAACCGGGTAATGGGATTGAAAAATTCGAGGATTTTGCGAACAAAGCAAAGATGAGTAAGGCAACTCCACCCACGAACAGAAATGAGCCCAAAAACTCAGGCAATTCTCTCGTCTGCGAGTCGGCTTGATCCTGATCTTCGTGATTCACAATTCGCCCCCGCCCCTGAATTCTGTTGACTTATCTCACTTCTACGAGATTTGGAGAAAACAGCCCCTCTGCCTAAACATTACGACTCTCAGGGTTATATCAAATATTACAATAATTCTCTGCCCGAGATGAGGCAGTAAATAGTGGAATTTCACCACAACACTGGTATAATGGAGTAAGGTTTTAAAGTAGAAGTTCTCAATGACATTTCCATCGATTCACTCGACGACCTTGCAATTCTTGCGAATACGACGTGAAACGGTTCCCAGATCAAATCATCGGCGACACGCGGGTTCGAGTTCATGGCCAGCAAACTTAGTAAGGATGCATTTCTGCGGGTCGTCACGCAAAGCGAACTCCTCAAAGCAGACCAAATCTCCAAAGTGGTCAACGCTCTCGAAGAGGCGGGAAAAGATACCAGCAAAGCGGATTCCATTGCCGATGGTTTGGTGGACGCCAATCTTGTCACACGCTGGCAAGTTAACAAACTTCTTCAAGGCAAACACAAAGGATTCTTCCTCGGAAAATATCGGCTGCTCTCACTCTTGGGTAAGGGGGGAATGAGTTCAGTTTATCTGGCCGAACATGTTTTGATGCGTCGCAGATGTGCGATCAAAGTCCTACCCGCCAAACGAGTACACGATTCGTCCTATCTCGGACGATTTCATCGCGAGGCTCAAGCGGTTGCATCGCTGGATCACCCCAACATCGTCCGCGCCTATGATGTCGACCAAGAAGTCACCAAAGACACCGAAATTCACTTTCTGGTCATGGAGTATGTGGAAGGGCAATCGCTACAGGAACTGATTCGTGATCACGGGACTCTGAGCCTTGAAGATGCCGTTGAATACTCTCGCCAAACAGCGCTGGGCCTCGAACACGCTCACGTCGCTGGCATGGTTCACCGAGACATCAAACCAGGCAATCTGCTGGCCGATAAAAACGGTGTAATCAAACTGCTCGACTTAGGATTGGCTCGCTTCTTCGACGAAGGAGATACTGAGTCTCTCACCGTCGCTCATGATGAAAAAGTCCTTGGAACCGCCGACTACCTGGCGCCTGAGCAAGCCCTCGACAGTCATCAAGTTGATGCCCGCGCGGACCTCTACAGTCTCGGATGTACAATCTACTTCTTACTGACAGGACATGCACCTTTTGTAGACGGGACCCTCGCTCAACGCTTGATGAGCCATCAGACAAAAGTTCCGCCACCGATCACAAATGATCGACCGGACGTGCCAGAAAGTCTCCATAACATCATCAAAAAAATGATGATGAAAGATCCGGAAAACCGTTACAAATCGGCTCAAGAACTCGCCGACACCTTGGCAGACTGGTTACGCATTCACGCTACTCCTTCTTGGAAGGAAGCACATCCGGATGCAGCATCGGGACAAATCCCGGCAGCCGCCGTCGAAGCGGCCCCCTTACCTAGCGCACCTCCTGACGAAAATCTCAACGCCTTTCTGTCGAACCTGAACGATTCTGGTTCGAATTCTTCGTCAAGAATCGAGAAACCGAAGCCTGCAAGCCCTGTCAATGCGACGAAGGACAAACCAGCACCGGCAAAATCCAAGCCTGTGAAAGCACAGCCCGTCAAAGCCAAACCTGTTGCTGCCAAAAAAGTGGAAACAAAATCAGCGTCTGCCGCGCCGAAAAAAGCGATTGCCAAAGCGAAGCCTAAAACACCATCTACCGATAAAGCAGCAACCTCAGAGACATCACCACCAAAACCAAATGTCGATACGCACGTTCAATCGGCATCTCCCCCACCACAAATCTCGGCTGACAACCCGTTCGCGGCAGGCTTTCCGATCATCGACACTTCATCGCCGGTTGAATCTGCAATCAATATCGATCAGCCAATTGAAAACCCTGAGCTGAATGAACAACCAGCGAGTTCGATTTCTGAGGAAAGCCAAATTTCTGTCACAGATGACAGCAGCAAAAAATTGAACCCTTTGATGATAGGTGGTGTGACTGCTGGCGTACTTGTGATCGCGGCTCTGTTTTACTTTTTCAGAGGTGACGATCACGGTCGTGACGCAGCAAATAACGATGGCACAATCAACTTGCCCATGGATCCGTCATTACCGATGCCGCGAGAAGTCACGGTTGGATCATCGGGAGATTTCAAAAACATCGCAACGGCCATCGCGCAAGCTTATGCTTCCTTCGATAGTAGCGGCCCGAGTGACGTACTGACAATCACCGTCCAGCCGGGAAGTTATTCAGAACATATTTTGATCGAAGAGAAAAACAAAAAATTTCTGGAGAACATCCACATCGTGGCGGCAGAAGGCGGCTCCGTCATCTTGAAGCCTTCTGGCAAGAATCCAATTTTTGAAATTCGGCGTGGCCAGCGGATTCAAATCAAAGGATTTCAGATCAACGCAGACAAGATTCCGATTGCCATCGACCTGCATGGATCGTTGGAAGGCGTGCGCATCGAAAACTGCACAATTCAAGGTTTCACTGAAGCGGGCATACGCACTCACGACCTGCAAGCCTACTCAGGAGATGCACGACTCGCTCGGTTCAGCCAGCTTACTTTGGAATCTGCCAACTCGCAGGCGACAGGAGTCCTGCTGACATCAGGCAAAATGTCAACATCGGTACTACATCTTCACAAGCTGACCTGTTCGGGAAAAATGCAGTCGGGAATCACCATTAATGGCCCCACCGATAACGTGAGTATCTCCGAATGCCTGTTCCTCGGATTACCCTATGGAATCGAGTTTGCAGGTGAATCTGCAAAAATGTTTGGATTCAAAATCGCAAATAACACTTTTTATCAAACCAAAACTCCGCTCCATTTTGAACAGATGCCAGGAACCATCGGCACCGACATGTCCGTGATGCGGAACCTCTTCCTGAAAGCGGGTTCCGACCCTCTCAAAGTCGACCAAGGTTTTTACTCAAAGGGAATGTACTTCATGGTCAAGCCTGCCCACAACTGGTCGGATACTGAAGGCTCCGCCCCCAAAGAAGGAGAATTGAGTCTGTTTCGTGCAAGTGGTCGGCAGGGAAAACTCGATCTGAACTTTGTTTCCACAGAACGGAAAGCCGAAGGTTTCCTGAAACCGAAAGATGCCAAGTTCCCGCCAAAGAGAGGGAACGAGCCCTCAATCACCAAAGATTATATTGGTGCGATTGCTCCGTAAGCGGCTCCCTGAGCATCTTCGTTCAACCGACATTTTTTGCCGCAAGCCCCAGGTCGAGATAAATCGCGTCGTTGATTGCAAGATTACGTTCGTGATGACGCGGCTCTCCCACGCGACCGTTCGCCACCCAAGCCACCACCACACCATGTTCGGGATCAGCAAACCCGATCGATGATTGTGATCCACCGTGACCGAACGTCGATTCTCCGGAGTATCGACCGAAGCCGTAAGGCACGGAGTCCCCACCATAGCAATTTGAGTTCACAATAAACCCATAGCCCCAATCAATTTTGTGACGAAAGGTTTGATCATACATTCCCACACGTTGCCGAGTTGTCAATTGATTGGCAGTCTCGTTGCTCAAGAGGTTCGTCGCGGAATTCGGCAACAATGATTCATAAAATTTTCCCAATTCTCGAATGGGCCCTCGGCAATTACCACCCGGTGCCGGATTCATCACACGGCCACCCTGATTCCAATTCAAATCTTCCAGCCCGTGCGGAGTGCGACCAAACATCCGTCCCAGCTTCGGTTCGACAAGAGACATTTCGTCCTGCGACAGGCCACAAAAGGAGTTCTTCATTCCTAACGGATCGAGGACCAGTTGCCTTAAGGTGGTTGGAAAGTCTTGCAAGGTCAGACGGCAGATGACTTCCCCCAGTAAAAACCAACTTGCCGCCACGACATAACCGGCCTTCTCTCCCACAGGCCAATCACTTGGCAAAGGTCTCTGCATCACTTCGGAGACAATGGACTCCCACTGATTTTCTGGCCAACCCAAATCACGATTTTCGAACCCCGCCGTGTGTGTGAGCAGTTGTGACAAAGTGGCTTCTGGCTGACTAAACATCGCCCACTCGGGTATAAACTGGCTGAGAGAATCATCCCAGCGAATGAGACCGCGATCCTTCAGCACTCCCAAGGCGACAGCCGTCAGCGGCTTGCCTGATGACAACCACAACATGACATGCTCGCTCGATAACGTGTCAGCATCTCCCTGATCACCCCATGCAGTATCGAGAAGTGTCTCTCCATTATGAGAAACATAAATCTGAATTCCACGATGGAGTTTCTTTTCAGCCCCCAGTTCGATGACTCGCAAGGTGTTCTCAAAACTATCCCAATCCGTCATTATCGTCTTTCGATCGAGTGAGTACGTTTGCATCCGTCATTCAAACGGGCAATCCATGTTCCTGTCGAATTCGCCGAACCTCGCCGAGAACCTCTTTAATCAATTGGCCATTTTGGTGGATCGCCAAATATTCCAGAAGATTCACAACCACGTTAGTACCAACGGTCAAGCACGCGATTAAATAATGAATTTGGGCTGCCGAGAGTCCCAACCAACCTTGAAATTGAACTCGGCTCAAGGGATCCGACGCTGCACCAAAAGCTCCAGTCACAATCAATAAGAATAAAGCCCCAGTCATCAAGGGGATTGTTGAATATTTCAGTTTAGCACTGCGTTCACAATAATCCGGAGACAACTTATAAGCGTTAGAAGTTTCTTCAAGCCAGCGGCCCGTCCCCATGAAATAGGTGAGCAAAATCGCATGCACGAGCAATGCAAACACCAAAGCAGCCAATGCCATCAGCATGTGATTCGACACGGCCCCTCGGCTGGAAAGTTCTTTGGCATCATCAATATTTAATCCAAGAACCAGAGCGACAATCAATAAGATGGTCGAGACCACACACAATGAAGAAAAGATTCGACTCACGGGCGCACCTGAAATAAAGTTATTGAGTTATCAACAACTATATCGGTTTGATACGAAATAGCGAATCAGCGCGACAGATCGACCAAAAGACAAGTTAACGGGGCAACGCAGGAAACGATGAGGAAGAGTTATTGTTTTGGAGTGATTCTTGAGAAATAGTCACCATCAAATTCTCATCACCATCTGTCGAATCAATATTGAAGGTGACATCATCCCCTTCAATATCAACAATTGTCAGGGCCGTCTCACCAATCATCAGGACGCTCCCCACTTCCAGCTCAATCTCGAACACAGAATGTCTCCGTTTCTCTGAATTCCTGATAGAAAGGACGAGGCCAATTCTCGGCCCTAAAAATAATGAACATTTTGAATAGCGATATTTTCACACAAATCATTTATGATAAGCTGTTGAAACATATCAATCCTTTCAAAGTGGATCAAAGGCAATTCAAGCCTTTTTCAGAGTTATGTTCGAAGTCACGACGGGGATCTGGCTTACGTCCCTGAATTTCTATCAAGCACGAAAATTCCGGCTTGCATTATTTCGTGATTCTCCTACTTTAAATTAAAATAACAACGTTCAATATATTGCCTGATCACTTCGCGAGCAAACGGATGGACAAACTCGGCCCCCTTCAACTCAAACCTCTTTTGAAACGTATTCGCTGGGGCGGGACAAGACTTGGAACAGTTCTGGGAAAACAACTCCAAGACCACCAAGATGTTGCCGAGAGCTGGGAAATCGTCGACCATGCGGAAGATCAAAGTGTGATCATCAATGGTCCTGAAACCGGCGCCACGCTGTCGGAACTCGTACAAAATCGCACCCAGGATCTTTTTGGGAAAAACTCTTTCACGCAGTTTCCGTTACTGATTAAATTTCTGGACGCCCATGATCGACTCTCTCTACAAGTTCATCCCAACAATCAACAAGCAAAAACTTATGATCCCACTCAAAATGAAAAAACGGAAGCGTGGGTCATTCTCGACACGACGCCAGAAAGCCTGATCTGGCTGGGGCTGAAAGAGGGCGTCCAGCGCGAACAATTATCTGAAGCAATTCACGATCACAAGATTGAAGATGTCGTCCATACCATTGTTCCTCAACCGGGGGATTGTTTTTTTGTACCTGCCGGCACAGTACACGCAATTGGTGAAGGAATCCTGTTAGCCGAAGTCCAACAGTCGAGTGACATGACGTTTCGACTCCATGACTGGGGACGCATGGGAACCGACGGAAAACCTCGCCCCATTCATATCCAACAATCTCTTAACTGTACCGACTATCAGAGAGGCCCACTGAATGCCATCACTCCCAAAACTCTTTCCAAGAATGGCCAACTCGTCGAGGAACTGGTGCGCTGCCACTATTTCGGCATCGAGCGTCACACATCTTCAATCGCGTCTTTGATTCCACCGAGAGGACGATTTCGGATTGTGATGATGATCGAAGGGCAGGGGGCGTACGAGACGAATGAAGACACCACACAGATTTTGCAGAAAGGGGATACAATTTTGATCCCCGCGTCGAGCCCTGATGTCATGTTGACCCCCAGCGGTAAAGCGGTTTGGTTGGAAATTGATTGCCGGCCGTAAGATTGACCAACCTTATTCTTCGGGGAATATTTCGGAAGCACCTTGCGATTCTTCCAGAGAGTCAATCACTTGCTGAAGCTCACTTCGCAGATGATTGAGACTATCAGTATCCTCAAGCTTATCTCCACCAGCCGTCGTGATATAAAACACATCGACGATCTGCTCCAAATGCGTACCAATTTTAGCCAAGTCCACAGAGTAACCGCATTGAAATATTATTCTGGTCAACGCATAAAGTAACCCAGGACGATCAATGGCAAACACATCGATCACGGTACACCGATCTGAAGATTCATTATCGATCACGAGACGAGTGGGTTGTTGAGCGTAGGGAGTGGTCTCTTGCATTTTCTGAAATCGGCCACCGCCGCTCAACATCGGTAAGACGGACTGCTCTCCCAGAATCACTTTTTCCAATGTTCGAGAGACATCAAGAATTCGATCGTAGGGAACGACCCCCTGAAAGTTATTATCCTCGACTAGGAAACTATCAATCACCCAACCCCTCGATGTTGTACATAAATGAGCCGTCATGATGTTCATTCGCAAGCCGGTTAACGCTCCCGCAATTCGATGAAAACATCCTGAAGACAACTCGGGAGAGACGTACATGCGATATTCAACTAAGCCGGTTTCTTCCTCCCAAGAACCTTCAACATGCGTGGTTTCAGGTTTCAAGCGAGTGACGTTCTCCAGGTCGAGTGCAATTTGCCGCGCAGATGTTTCGACGAGATAATGTAGCGGCAATGTTTCGAACTCGCGAGATAACCACTCCTCTTCGCGTTCTGGATCAATCGAAGTATCTCTCAGCAATGAATCGAGAATTTCATCGCGTTTTTGTTCGCGAATTTCTTTTTCCTGGAGCGGTCCTCCTTCACTGGTAAATGACTCGGCGGTCCGCTCGTAGAGTCCGATGAGTAACTCCGATTTCCAATCCGTCCAGACCTCTGGCCCCACCGCTGTCACATCCGCTTTTGTGAGGACAAATAGCATTTTGAGGTTTTCCAGACTTCCGACTTCACGAGAGAAATCGATAAGAACTTTCGGATCGGTGGTATCTCTCCAAAAAGCGGTATTTGCCATCAACAGATGAATTTTGACCAGCAGCATCATCTGATCCCGCTGCGATTCACCAAACCCCAATCGAGGTGCAATTCGTTCGGCAATCCGAGTGCCGACTTCCGAATGATCTTGATCGAACCCTTTTCCCAAGTCATGTAAAATCATCGCTAAATGGACGACTTCCGGGTGCTTGATGCTTCGATAAACCTGCCCCAGAGTTCCTTCGTCATTTTTCAACTTGGTCAGTTCTTCGACGGCCCGAAACGTATGTTCGTCGACGGTGTATGCATGGTATTGATTAAACTGCAACAGACAGTGAACATTCGCAAAATCGGGGATGATCAATTCCAGCAAACCGGCCTCATCCATACTGCGAAGAATCGACCCGAGAATTGGCCCACATCGCAGAATATCACGAAATCTACTAGCACCTGTTTCAGTCAGTTCAAAACGCAGACTGGATATCGAACGACGAATCTGATCGATAAACTCCGGCTTCGGCAATTGACCGTACTGAGCCGACAAATAAAACAAACGAATCAATTGATCAGAGTCCGTAACCACCGAGGACATCATCGCAGGCTTCACATCCAGCCCATCCCAAGTCACGATGAAGCCGTCTGATTCTTGGTGATTTCCGGCAAGACCCACCAGACGCTTCGCGAGTGGTTTTCGCTCGTAACGTGATTGCAGCCTTTTGGTGATTCTGGAAATCGCTTGGGCATACCGAAAGTAATGCCTCATTAAACGCTCGACTGGACGCTCACCCATCGTCGCCTGAAATCCATATTTTCCGGCCAGTCGAAGTTGCTCTTCGCGTGTTAACACGTCTTGAGCTTTCTTCGCTTGAAAATGCAAATCCATCCGAATGCGAGAAAGGAATTCCACCGAATGCCGTAATTGCATCAAGTCCTCCTCGGTCATCAATCCGGCCTCCACCAATTTTTGTGGATCGGGAGAACCACATTCGGCGTATGTCATCCAGCGAAGAAAATGCCAGTCTCGTAATCCCCCACGCGACCTTTTCACATCCGGCACGAGTGCAAGAACAGCACCGCCATGTTTATTTTGTTCTTCTTCTCGATTCGCGATGCTTTCTTCGCAAAAGATTCTCTTGCGAGATTCAACGACTTTTTTCCGAAATCGCTCTTCGAGCAAGTCGAGCTGTTCTTGGCTCCCCCAAAGAAATCGCATTTCCAAAAGAGAAGTCGCAACCTGGTTATCTTCTAGAGCGGCCGAAATACAATCGCTGACAGTTCGAACAGAATGGCCGAGCTTTAAACCAGCGTCCCAATAATCGCGAACGATCTGCGAAATCCAGTCAGTAAGAATCGGAGGGGCTGAGTCGCTCACTAAAAAGAGAAGATCGACATCGGAAAAAGGCGCAGGATCTCGACGACCTGATCCTCCCACAGCGACCAACGTGAAGTGGTTCTTTAAATCACCACGAACATCGGCGGGGAGCAACTCGACAGATTCTTGGAGCGTTTCCAAAAGGAAGCGATCAGTTTCCCGAGCAATTGACTCAGAAATCCTAAAGGCAGCCGCAGTCTGAACGAAGAGTTCGTTCGCCTGCCTATTGATCGCCTTCACACGACGACGCAAGCGGTCGAGTCTTTGTGGCGAAAAGCTGACTTCAAATTGATTGGAGGACATGTGAGTGCGGTCCCACCTGACCTGGAAAGTAAAATAAGAGTGATGAGGGAATCGGTTCGCTGACTGTAGCGAAACCGAACTCTCACCGCTCGTCTTTACCAGACTTTTTCATTGAAAAATCCAGGTCAGTGACGAAAAGCCAGTGCGGCCCACCCCATGGTGATGCGAAAACGCATTTCCGTAGGGAGGACCGTGGCAAATCGCGTTAGCATCTTTATGACTTAGATGGCTTCAGCGCCAGTCTCGCCGGTACGAATTCGTACCACATCGGCCAAAGCCGTGATGAAGATTTTTCCATCTCCAATTTGACCGGTGCGAGCACTGTTGGTGATAATTTCGACAACTTTGTCGACAAGATCGTCGGCGACGACGACTTCGATTTTGACTTTCGGTAGGAAATCGACCGTGTACTCAGCACCACGATAGGTTTCTTTATGACCTTTTTGACGCCCGAAACCTCGGACCTCACTCACAGTCATTCCCTGAATACCGGCTTCAGATAATCCATTTTTAACATCTTCAAGCTTAAAGTGCCTGATAATTGCCTCGAGCTTTTTCATTGCTGGCTCATTTCCTTCAAATCTCTGTCGCGGATGGGTAGTACAATATCATTTGACGAGCCTGTAGCTCGTCCGAGCGCTTAAAGGGCTTCGGCACCAGACTCTCCGGTGCGAATTCGTAAAACATCGGCCAAGTCGGTGATAAAAATTTTACCGTCTCCAACTTGTCCGGTACGTGCATTGTCGACAATCACCTTCACAATGGAATCAAGTTGATCATCGGCGACCACGATTTCCATTTTGGCTTTCGGCAGAAAGTCAACGGTGTATTCTGCACCTCGGTATTGCTCTTTATGACCTTTTTGCCGACCAAATCCTCGTACCTCTGTGATTGTCATTCCTAACACACCTGCCTCTGTCAGTGCAGACTTCACTTCTTCGAGTTTGAAATGACGAATAATCGCTTCGATTTTTTTCATCGGTAATCGTCTCCGAGCAGCGCATTGGAGTTAGGAATTGACTGGTTTCATCAGCTAATATTATGACCGCTATAATCACAGATTGCGAGACAGTCACCCGAGGAGTTTCGCAACTTCCGCGGGCAAACTTGTCTCACACTCCCGTTTGGTAGTTTTCAATTATCGAATCGAACTAGCTCAGAGGAAGATATAACCTTCTTCTCCGTGTTGGCTCAAATCCAACCCTTTAATTTCAGCTTCTTCGCTGACTCGCAAGCCGAGCAAAGCATCCACAATTTTCAGGAGAATAAACGAGCCGACCAAAGCCCAAACTCCGGCAGCGACGACACTAATCACCTGATTGATAAACTGGCTGACGTTTCCATCAATCAATCCACTGACTTCGGGCCCTCCCACTGCGGAAGAAGCAAAGACGCCAGTCAGAAGAGCACCTAGTGCACCTCCCATGCCATGAACTCCGAAAGCATCCAAGGAATCGTCGTAACCGAATTTTGACTTGAGAGTTGTGCAGGCATAAAAGCAGAAAACTCCTGCTGAAAATCCAAGTATCATGCCCGAGAGAGGGTTCACCACACCGCAGGCGGGAGTAATGCAAACCAATCCAGCAACCGCCCCCGAACACGCTCCGAGAATACTCGGCTTGCCTCGTGTTACCCATTCCATGCACGCCCAAGCGATCACACCCGCTGCGGCGGCCAAATGAGTGGCCACAAAGGCGTTTGCGGCAGCAGCATTCGCACCACCGGCAGAACCTGCATTGAATCCAAACCAGCCCACCCACAGAAGAGCAGTACCGATACAAGTATAAGTCAGGTTGTGTGGAGGCATTGGCTCTGTTCGAAACCCGCGACGTGAACCCAGCATAATCGCACACAGCAGAGCAGAAACGCCCGAGCTGATATGCACGACTGTTCCACCAGCGAAGTCATACGCTTCGTATTTTCCCGTGAAAAGCCAGCCATTATCAGACCAAACCCAATGCGCTAAGGGACAATACACAACCGTGCCCCAAAGGATTGAAAACAACACCATCGAGGAAAATTTCATCCGTTCCGCATAGGCCCCACAAATCAAAGCAGGCGTGATGATGAAAAACATTCCTTGAAAGACCATGAAAACCATCGCCGGTAGCCCGGAATCACCCCACATCGGAGCCACAACTTCACCTTCCAATAACTCCAAAAGTAAGCCGTTCATGAGGAGATAATCTCCTCCACCAACAAAGCCACCGAGAACATCAGACCCGAATGCCAAGCTAAATCCCCACAAGGCCCAAGCAACCGACATGATGCCCATCAGGAAGATGCACTGCATCATGACGCCTAAAATATTTTTCTTTCGGACCAAACCTCCATAGAACAAAGCCAAGCCGGGTGCTGTCATCATAAGCACGAGTGCCGAAGACACGAGCATCCAGGTGGTATCAGCTCCGTTCAACTCCGCCCTCACGGGGGCAATTTCGGGAGCCTCCGAGACAGTTGAGTCAGCTTCCCCAGCAATGAGCAAGTTGGTTGAGAGACACGCAAACAGCGTGCACATCACCAGCGCAGTGATCCTTCGCATTTCATTCTCCTTTGAGCACTAAAGGCAGACGAAAATGGGAGTTACAGCAAAAACAGGATCTTGTTCCAGCCGTAATACATAGTTTCTACGTAAGATTCCAGAGAACGTGATTTCGCCGTTACCCGGCCAAATCCTCAACAGAAGAAGTTTGTGTGTAACCAGTCTGATGATGGACGTTCGTCGAATCTCAATGTAGCTTCATATCTTGAAATATGAAGATAAGCACACACCATGCCCAAAACCGTACCTGTTACCGAATCGGCTCTCTCATCAACATGAACTTTCCCTGGATCGAGACATTCTGTCTACCAACACTCTGCGGATTCATTTTCGCCGGACTGGTCGCTGGATGGATCGTTTCGATCTGGTCGGAATCACTCCTACTCAAGCAACTCCCCGAATGGAGCCCCAAAGGACAACGAAAGACCCGACTCTTGGCGTCGTTAGGAACCGCCCTTTTGTTTGGATGCTATCTCTGGTTGGTTTGCGGGCTACAAACTCAAAGCATTCCCGAAGTGCAACCTTCCGAATTTGGCCGATTTTGCCAACTCATCTTCCAACTCAGCCTGATCTCCCTTTTGGTTGCCATCACAATCACTGATTTGTGGGATTACGCGGTGATGGACCGAATGATTCTCGTCGGTCTCGCAATTGGCCTGAGTGGACAATGCCTCTCGGGAGAGCTTCAAATGCAGCATCTCTGGATTGACTGGAATGCTGAGCAGGTGGGAATCAAAGGCCCCGACTTTCCCCAGTGGATCGACCAGTATCGTCACCTTCATGGACTGGCCGTAGGACTCACTGGGATGCTTACAGGAGCAGGCATCACTTGGCTGGTACGAGCGATTTCCTCGAAATTGCTGGGGCAGGAAACGATGGGTATGGGCGACGTGACGCTCATGGCAATGATTGGCAGTTTCCTCGGTTGGCAACCAGTTCTCTTCGTCTTCGCGCTGGCACCGTTGACGGGCGTCTTGATCAGTATTCTACAAAGACTCTTGGGAGGAAAAGCATACGTTCCCTACGGACCATTCCTGGCATTGGCAAGTTATTTGGTTCTGTGTGGATGGAATCAATTGTGGACTCCACTGCGATATGTCTTTGGACATCCACCTTCGATCATCGGTGTGGTCGGGGGAGCTGGCGTTGCATTTGTCCTGCTGTTGATTCTTCTCAGGCTATTTCGGTCTATCCCGATTCAAGAATCCGAACGCTATTCATCCCGCCCAAGCCCCACAGATTCCGCATCAATTCTGGAGACTCACGAAGTTGAGTCTCCAGATCACGAATCTTGAAAATTCAACACAACAAAATATCCACGCACGAAAAAACCCTTCGAGAAGCGAACTTCTCAAAGGGTTCTCAGTGTGTCAGGGTTAGATAAATACGTTGCCCGCGAATACCACCCAGTCGACACACAGAATTAATATGTACATTATGCGTAGGACACTCTTCATCTGTCAATAACATTATGCAGAGATCTACACCACTATCAGCAAAGCCCCTATGAAGATCACTAAAACAAGCGGTTTTCACCTCGTTCTGAAGGTGCTTTCAGACAATCCGCCGTCTCATTTCGGGCGCTGCTGACCAAGCGTGAAACGGGACGATATTGCATTTCTGCCGCCGAAAACGGTATCAAGAGTGATTCCAACGCGGCTCTCGACGACTCATCTTCGGACAAATTGGGATCGAGCCAGACATCCCACGACTCACGAGACAGAATTACCGGCATTCGTTCGTGTAGTTCCCGCATCAATGAGTTCGCAGCCGTGGTGATTACCGTACAAGACTCGATGGTTTCATGGGATACAGGATCAGTCCACTCCGACCACAACCCGGCCATCGCAATCGGCTGCTCGTCTGTGAGCGTGATATGATACGGCTGCTTATACTTCTCACCCACATCCTTCCACTCGTAAAAGCCGTCCGCAGGGATCAAACATCGCTGTCTCTGGAAAGAGTCTCGAAAACTCGGTTTCTGGGACACCGTCTCAGCTCTGGCATTGATCATTCGCGCGGCCAATTTGCGATCCTTCGACCAGGGCGGAATCAGCCCCCAATGCATCATGGAACCAACGCGTCCTTCGTCTCTCTGTCGAATCGCCACGATGTCTTGCGTCGGAGCGATGTTGTATCGCGGCTGGTAATTCTCGACTCGCATCAGATCAAAGAACGCTTGCAGCTTCTGTGACGGCAAGCGAAGAGTCAGTCGTCCACACATGAGAAATCCTCATCCTTCTGAGATCATCATCTCGGGGAGTGACGCGGATCGACTCCCCGCGACCGGGTCATTCTCACTGCCTCGAAAAGTGAAGACTGCCGAGTATTTCGGCTCTGCGGTGTAATTACGAGATGCTGCATGGAATGTTCGGCAGTGAAAAAAGAGCACGTCTCCTGCAGAAAGCGTGAGGTGCTCGACATTCACGAGCAGGTCTTCGTTTTCCGGTAAATCGTTTCGCAGAAACAGTTCGTCGTCAAACTGGTCTGGTGAATAGATTCGCTGGTGCGATCCGGGAATCACTTTCAAAGAACCGTTTTCCGGGTACTCATCTCCCAAAGCCATCCAGACTGTGACCAACTCTCGTTTCTCATATCGCCAATAACGAATATCTTGATGCCAGCCGGTATCACTACTGTAATCGGGTTCCTTCGTCATGATGCAGTTGTGATGGACGGTCGGCATGATGACCGTCGGACCCAGCAATTGTTGCAGTCGATTCAGAAATTCAGGACGTTTTAAGGTCTCCAAGAATATTGGATCGCGTTCATGAGCCGTTTTCAGACGACGCGGAGTCTTTCCGCCTTCCGCTTGAATCGACTCGGGAGCACCGGGGTATTGCAGCTCGGCCTCATACTCGATGGGTTCGGTGAGGTTTTCAAGATCGGTCAAAGTCCGCCGTTTCATGGCCTGACGGGTTGGTTCATCGATCAATTGCTTGACGACCAGAAAGCCATTTTCCTGAAAAAAAGAGAGTTCTTCCTCGGTGAACCGATCAGAAGTGGTCTCCATCTTGTCTGTCATGGCTGCATCCCGTCGCGTCGCGAAACTCGTATTTGCTCCATCGTCTCGATCCCGAATGATTTCTGCAAGCGGTGAGAATGACACAATTTCCAGAATCCCACGATCTTCGACCACTTGGGACGCTTGAATTCCGGCATCGACCAACAAACAATCGACATCGAACCCAGCCTGCGTGTTCGGTGTCGAGATTGAGATTTCTCGAAAACCATTCGCCGGCAGACTCCTCCAGAAAGCGTGATCCATGGAAATCTCCCAAGTCGTCCAAAATATCAAACCGTCCGCGACCATTGCCGCCGCCACCAAAGCCAAAGAACTGAAGGCTCAGGGAGTCGCCGTCCTGGAGTTCACTCTGGGAGAACCCGACTACACCACGCCCGCTCACATCTGCCAAGCCGCCAAAGATGCGATGGACGCTGGCAAAACTCACTACACGCCAGCCGGTGGTCTCATGGATGTGCGACAAGCGATTGCCGACGCCTACGAGAAAACTCACGGCCTGAAGTACACTGCCAAAGAAGTCGTCATTTCCAACGGAGCCAAGCACTCCATCCATAACGCCTTGATGGCACTTTGCAATCCGGGCGATGAAGTGATCATCCCGGCTCCCTTCTGGGTCAGTTACAGCGACCTTGTCGAACTGACCGGTGCGAAAGCCGTCATCCTCTCGACCAAAGAAGAAGACAACTTCTGTTTGCAACCGGAAGACCTGGAAGCCGCCATCAACGATAAGACGAAGTTGATCATGCTCAACTCCCCCTGCAACCCGACAGGGACTTCGTATCCCCCCGAGTTGCTGCATCAGTTGGCTCGCATCGCCACCGACAAAGGCGTTCATATTCTTTCCGATGAAATTTACGAACGCTTGATTTACGAAGGCTCCGAATTCAAATCGGTCGCCACATTTGGCGATGACATTCGTCAGAACACGATCACCGTTAACGGCGTGAGTAAAGCCTACGCGATGACGGGTTGGCGAATCGGCTGGACACTCAGTTCTCCCGAAGTCGCCAAGGCGATGGAGAAACTCCAAAGTCAGGAGACTTCTTGCCCGTCGAGTATCAGCCAGTTGGCGGCGAAAGCCGCTGTCTCGGGACCACAGGAATGTGTTGACGAAATGCTGGTCTCGTTCGTCGAACGTCGCAAATATGTTCTCGAACGATTGAACGCGATTCCCGATCTTTCCGTCCCCACGCCGGGCGGTGCGTTCTATGCGTTCATTAACGTAAGTCGCTATTTCGGCAAGACGCTTCAAAACGGCGTGACCGTCGACAACGCCACCGACTTCTGCACGGCACTCCTCGAAAATGCTCATGTGGCTCTCGTGACGGGTGATGCCTTCGGTGCTCACGGCTTTGTACGATTGTCGTTCGCAACCGATATGGAAACCATTACTGCGGGACTCGATGCCTTTGAAGAATTCTTGCGGGGTTAATTCGCCTGCGGATTTCCGAACACTGAAATCCGTTTCAAGAGCTCAAGAGTCTGAAACCCGATACTCTTGAATTCGCCCTAACGTGTTGAGTCTCGGCGACTTTGAAGAGTCTCCAAGAGTATGGGACAGACACACACTCTTCTCATACTCTTGACGATATCCTTGAATACTCTTGAGCAAACCGTTGATGTGATTGCGTTTGCGACATTCTGGTTTCACAGTCCTCAAAAGAAGTGATTCCCCTCGCATTCTCAAACAGTGAATGAGAGGAATCAGGAGTTTGTGCATTGGCTAAGGCAGCAACTCACAACAGACCATTCAGAGAGCGGATGCTTGATTGCCGAACGCTTTTTTCAAATTGCCAAAGATCGAGTCGACGAACTACGAACGCTAACTCTGGTAGAGACAAGTTGGCAATATGAGTTTTGAGGGTTTGAATTATTTGAGGCAAAGACGCCGAGAGGCATAAGAAACGCAAAGAGCTTCATTCAGTTCTCGGGTGGCACTGGTCGTCTTGACCGCCGCCAGTGTGAGAATTGGCCTCGCGCAGCGGCGCGGCGACGCAGAGGAAAAAGAGATGTTTTGAGCAAGAGGGAAACCGCAGAGTTCGCTGAGAACGCGGAGACGAAACAGGGCCAACGGCCCTGCAATATGTCAGCCCAGGGCAACGCCCTGGGCTTGAGTGACGATTTTATTTTCAACAGCCCCAGCGGGGCGACTCTACACTCCGAAGGAGAAATAAAGCTCCGCCAAGTCGGAACACTCCAGAGATTCAATACGAAATAATACTCACGCAGAGGCGCAGCGACGCAGAGGAAAATTATAGAACACTGATCTCCACTGATAAACGATAATGAGCTGCAATGACCTGATCAGTGAAGATTAGCGTCAATCAGCGTTCCCGATTTTGAAGCATCAAAGCAGGCAAACCTCGAAACACTTTACCCGGGTGGCCCGTCCTGAATCGCGCGGGTCGCGAAGCGACAAGATGCTCCATCGTCCGGGTGGAATTAGGTGAGGCACATGACTCACGTCACTGAACGATCATGACGAGTCGTCTTGTGACTTCGTCACCCAGCCAAACTGGCTGGGCCACCCTGCGTTTACAATGTAATCCCCAGCAAAGGTTTCGATCTGTAAGCTCATGAGTGCAGGGTCAGATATTGGATTGTCTTCCGGAAACCACAGCTCAGACTACGCCGTCATTCGTTCATGGCATCATTTCAACTATCTTTTCATGGTATGTTCTTGATGCATTAGATTTCTCAAGATCATAAAGAGAAGGCATGTTTACATTCTTGCCAAAATATCTTGTGAGCTTTGATGTTCTGCATTTATCTAGTAGAGCTTTTGCAGACTTGAAGTCTTTATGACGAAGTAATTCTTCAGCTTTTTTGAGATACAACAACTCCCGAATATCATCTGCTGGGCAACTTAACTTAGGCTGAAATTCTTGACACGTCTTTATTGATAATTCTGCCTTATCAATTTCTGGATTTTCTTTACTTAGGTAGCAGACAGCCATTGCTACATACAAATTTCCAACGACGTCCTTGACCTCACCGTGTAGCTCATCACCTCGTGTGCTCAAGGCTAAGTCTTAATTGATTATCGGCAGTAGAGTTGCTTGGATCTCTGCCAGTGAATCAGTATATTGACGCTCGGAAAATAAGACGTCTGCCTGTGAAAAATGTGTTTGAAAATAGTTGAGTGCTGCACTATTGAGAGTGTTCTTGTATATGCTCTCTGTTTCTTCTTGCAAAGCATCCGCATTGAATTCTGCGGTAGACCAACAATGGCGGAGAACAAATGGAACCTTTATCATCCATTTGGAGGAAACCTATGTCAAATAATTCTGCCAACCATTCCCACTCATCCGAGAAGCCAAAACGCCCCAGACGCACCTTCTCTGACGAGTTCAAACTAGATGCCGTCAATCTCGTCGTCAATGAAGGCTACTCGTTGGCTGACGCCGCAAGGGCCGTCAATGTCGGCTACAAAACCTTCCGCGATTGGCACGCCAAGTTTGCTCCCGAACCCGAACCGTGCAGTGACGA
>JAQWSQ010000042.1 GCA_029243145.1 Planctomycetaceae bacterium
GGCGATGATCAGGGAAATCCACTGCTTGAAGATGACCTGTATCGGTCTCGCGATTTTGTACTGGTAGATGAAAGTCACAATTTTCGACATCCCGGTACGCAGCGTTACCGGGTGCTGGAAGAGTACCTGGGTGATGGGAAACGCTGCTGTTTTTTAACCGCAACGCCGCGTAACAAGAGTGCCTGGGATGTCTATCATCAACTCAAGTTGTTTCACCAGAATGAGCGAACGGATATCCCAATCAATCCACCGGTTTTGCATGAGTATTTCAAAGGAATTGATCGTGGCACTCATCGACTCCATGACTTGTTGGCGAATGTGTTGATACGGCGTACCCGACGAGACATTTTGAAGTGGTTCGGCTATGACGCTGAGACTGACGAGCGTTTGGACCCTGCGCGAATCGACGAATACAGTGCAGGGAAACGTCGTGCTTACGTACGGGTTGCTGATCGGCGTCAGTTTTTTCCAAGGCGGAATCTTGAGACGATTGAATACAGTATTGATGAGGCTTACCAAGGTCTCTATCACAAAATTCGCGAAAGTCTGGGAGGAGGGGGCACGGACGGTGGCGGCACAGACCGCTGTCTAAAATATGTCCGCTATGGGCTTTGGCATTATGTTAAACCTTCGATGAAAAATGATGACAGGTACGCTGGACTTGCTCGCTCTGGGATAAGTCTGCGGGGTTTGATGCGTGTGTTGCTGTTTAAGAGATTTGAATCCAGTGTGCACGCCTTCCGGCAGACCGTGACGCGTTTGGTGCAAAGTCACGAGCGGTTTCTCCTCGCTTTGAGTCAGGGCTTTGTTGCAGCCGGTGAAGACGCGCAGCAGTTTTTGAACGACTCCGGAGATGGGGAGGAGCGTGACCTGATGGAAAGTTTGCGAGCGGTGTCAGGAAGGTTCCTTGTGAGCGACTTTGACGAGCAACGCCTGACTGATGATGTTGAACACGATATCAGTGTCCTTCAGGAGATTCTTCGAGTCGTCAATCCAATTACACCCGAAGCTGATGCGAAGCTTCAGACTCTCCTCTCGCGTCTATGCTCAGATGAGTTTCAGGAAGGAAAATGTTTGATATTCACGCAGTATGCCGATACCGCAAAATATCTGTGTGAGAACCTGATTTCATTTACCCGGCGGGAAGATATTGAAGCGGTATGCAGTGGTGACAGTAATCGGATGCAAACCATCGGCCGATTCGCACCGGTTGCAAACCCTGAAGCACGTCGGAGAACGAAGTTTTCCGAGTTGAACATCCTGGTTGCCACGGATGCGCTCTCGGAAGGCCTGAATCTGCAGGACGCCAATCGCATCATCAATTACGACCTGCATTGGAATCCGGTCCGATTGATTCAGCGGTTTGGAAGAATTGATCGCATTGGTAGCGTGCATGATGCGGTTCACGGTTTTAATTTTCTTCCCGAGACGGGAATCGAAGAACAGCTTGGTTTACGGGAGACACTCGAAAACAGGATTCGTGAGATCCATGAGAGTATCGGTGAAGATGCAGCCATTCTCGATCCTGGTGAACAACTGAACGAGAAAGCGATGTATTCGATCTACGACAATCGTGGCGAGGGTCTTGAATCATTGGAGGAGGAAGATGATGCGACTGGAGTGGATTTGAACGAGGCGACAGAAATGTTCCGCGAAATGAAGG
>JAQWSQ010000043.1 GCA_029243145.1 Planctomycetaceae bacterium
CTTGGCGGCTCAGTCTGTTGCGGATCGAGTCGCGTATTTCAAGAAGCACCTCGGAGAAAAGGTAAGTGACTACGGCAAAGAACAGGATCGCATACGTTTGCTCGAGGATATGGATGGCGATGGTGTTGTTGATCGTGTCACGGTCTTCGCTGATGGCTTTGATGCGATTGAAGATGGGACGGGAGCAGGGCTCCTCGCTCATGACGGCGATGTTTTTTATACGTGTATTCCCAAATTGTATCGATTACGAGACAACGATGGCGATGGCCGAGCTGACGTGCGTGAAGCGTTACATGATGGTTACGGCGTGAGAGTCGCTTTTCGCGGACACGATATGCACGGACTGACTCTTGGTCCTGATGGGAGAATCTACTTCAGTATCGGAGATCGAGGATATAATGTGTTGACGGCTGAGGGTATTCGTCTGAAAAAACCTGACACTGGTGCCGTCTTTCGTTGCGAATTGGATGGGTCACATTTGGAGGTCTTCGCCTATGGCCTGCGGAATCCACAGGAGTTGGCGTTCGATAATTTGGGGAATCTGTTTACCGGAGACAATAACTCGGACAGCGGTGATCAGGCACGGTGGGTCTACGTTGTCGAGAGTGGTGACACGGGTTGGCGAATGTATTATCAATACCTGCCTGATCGAGGACCGTGGAACCGAGAGCGTATGTGGTATCCGCATCATGCCGATCCTGAGACACAACAGAAACAACCCGCCTACATCGTTCCACCCATCGCGAATCTGGGCGATGGCCCGTCCGGTCTCACTTTCTATCCAGGAGTAGGATTGCCAGAGCGTTATCAGGACCATTTCTTTATGGCTGATTTCCGTGGTTCGAGTCCCAATAGTGGCATTCGATCATTCGCTGTCTCCCCGAAAGGGGCGTCATTTGAATTGACGGACTCTCATGAATTTCTCTGGTCAATTTTGGCGACCGATATCGACTTTGGGTACGACGGAAGTCTGTATCTCACCGACTGGGTCAATGGTTGGGATGGACCCGGGAAAGGCCGTCTGTATCGCTTCAGTTCCGAGGAAGATACTGCTGTGCGAAGTCAGGTCGCCTCAATGTTTCGAGAGGGATTTGATCAATTAACCACGCAGGCACTGACAGAATCACTCTCGCATCAGGATCGAAGAGTGCGCCAGGCTTCACAAATGGAATTGGTGAAACGAATTCGGAACTCAAAGGCGTCGATTGACTTATTGACGCTTGCGATCACTCCTGATCAGCCACAAATGGCTCGTATTCATGCCATCTGGGCAATGGGTCAACTCTTGAGAACAAATTATCAAATCGCCCCTCTGTTGAAATCACTGGATGATCTCATTAACGATCAAGATGAAGAAATTCGAGCACAGGTGGCAAGAGTTCTGGGTGATATGAATGATGCGGGGGCGCTAGACCTTTTGAGAGGCTTGGTCGCCGAGGACAATTCTTCTCGTGTTCGTCATCTCGCAGCGTTGAGTTACGGACGCGTCTATCATCATGGAGATCGTGCGGGAGATACCGCTGCGACTGATATCAATCAATTACTGACTGTGTTGCGAGAAGTTGGTGACGACGACCCGGTCCTGCGTCACTCCGTTGTCATGGCTCTGGTTGGAATTGGTCAACTCAATCCTCAATGGTTGATTGCTTCGTCGAAAGATGCTGGAGATGCAGAACGACTCGGTTTACTGTTGGCGCTACGTCGTCTTCAATCTCCTGATGTCGCAAACTTTTTGAAAGATCCTGATCCTGAGATTATCCTTTCGGCAGCACGAGCCATCCATGATGAACCGATGGAAGAACTCACTGACCAGTTGGCAGAACTAATCAATCAACGGCAATTACGAACGATTGATCCTTTGATGCGTCGCATTATTCACGCGGCTTTCCGGGTTGGGAAAGTCGAGTACGCTGCGACTGTGGCTGAAATTGCTGCTGATGATTCCGTTTCGGATTCTGTGCGAATCTTTGCTGCCGAGTTGTTAAGCGAATGGAATGAACCCGGTCCTTTGGATCGAGTGGTTGGTTCGTGGCGTCCACTCGAACGGGACTCTGTTGTCGAATTGAAGAAGGCCATCAAGCCATCTCTGGCTGGGATACTCTCTGCCGATGAGAAACTGAGAACACTGGGGATTCGCCTGGCCTCAATGTACGGAATCCGAGACGTGAACCCGCTGTTGTGGGCTATCTATGAAGGGGAAGCGGAATCCGTCTCGAACCGTGTATCGGCATTGGAAGCTTTGGCGGCACTAAAAACAGAGAGGCTTAGTGAAGCCATCGAACTCTCTTTAGCATCTTCGCATCCTGAATTGCGAGCCTCAGCGCGAAATTTACTGTTGGAACACGACCCGGATGCCGCTCTTTCAGAACTCGAAAAAGCGATCGAGCACGGAGAGTCAGTCGAGAAGCAAGCAGCCATTACCGCGATCAGTGGACTGAAATCCGAGGCGGCCGATCAAATTATGGAGAGATTGGCTGACAAGTTGATCGACGGCTCTTTGGCAGTCGAGGTTCAGCTTGATGTTTTGCTGGCGGCTCGTCAGCGGAAACAACCGCAATTTCAAAAAATTGTATCGCAATACGAACAACAACTTTCGGAATCGAATGACCCGTACAGAAAGTATCAGCTTACATTACACGGGGGAAACATTCAGCGGGGTTACGATATCTTTTTTGGTCGCACTGATGCTTCTTGTCGGAGATGTCACAAAGTGAGCGGCTCGGGAGGCGAAGTCGGCCCGGACCTTTCTAAAATCGGCCTTGAGAAAGATCGCAAGTACCTGCTTGAATCAATCGTGAATCCCAATACGAAAATTGCCAAAGGCTTTGAAACGGCCATTCTTGTTATGGACACAGGTAAAGTCATTACCGGTATTATCAAAAACGAAACGGCGAACGCGATCAAGGTGATGCTGAAGGATGGAACCTTGGTCAATGTCAATAAACTCGAAGTCGAAGAGCGGGCTCCCGGCCGTTCAGGCATGCCAGACGACATCGTGAAACAATTGTCACTCTCTGATATTCGTGATTTGGTGGAGTACCTGAGTTCATTGAAAACGGGTTCCACTGCTGACGGTCACAAGGAGTGAATCCGGGAGCCTACCTCGTTACTTGATCTGACAATAATGTCGATTGATCAAATCGTTTTGTAGCCAGAGCAATTTTGAGAATGCTCGAATGGCTTTCTCGCAATCTGCGGCAGGCAAACCCAGCGAAAAGATGGTGGCGTTGAAAGCATCTGCCACAAAACCCATCAAAACATTCATCTGAACGAGCGGGACGTTGATCTTCGGGCTGCCTTGTCCCGGAGTATGAATCTTGCCGACCAGATCGAGATATTGGACCAACTTGGCGTCATAAGGCGCCGTGACGAGCTTGACCAGATAATTGGTAAGATGTTCCTTACGAAATTTGATCTGCTCATGATCGAGTTCTAAATCATTCAGGTTCTCGGGGACTTCGCCCTCATAGCCAGATTGACGAGAAACGAAATGACGTTTGGTGGCGTCATATTGGAAAAGTTTGTCGTAAACCGCATCGACCAGTGAAGGGACCAAAGGGGCAAGTGGCCCTGCCGCACCATGAATGGTCTCAATATCTTCCGAAGAGAACCCCATGAAATCGGTGAGGTACTCGAAACGATAGCCTAAATTGGCTTCCAACCGTGGTTCGTCAATGATTTTCAATTCGTTGGACAATGTTGTAATTGCCTTGTTCAGAGCGTCTTTGGTCTTCTTTCCTGCAGGAAATGCAGCTATCCTGTAAAGTACAAGACCGAAAATAGGACGTTAAGGTCCAGGTTATCGTGGGGGAGCCAGAATGTTTTCACAAACTGTCGAATATGCATTGAGAGCGATGATTTATCTGGCTCAAAGTTCTGGAAAACCTCAGCCCACAGAAGAGATCGCGAAAGTGACGAAAGTCCCTCCCGCCTATCTCAGCAAAGTCTTGCAGTCCATGTCGAAGGGGGGATTGGTCATTTCGCAACGCGGCTTGCACGGAGGGTTCCGTTTGGCGAAGAAACCTGAAGAAGTCAATATTCTGGACATTATAAGTAGTGTTGATCCTATAGAACGTATTCAAACTTGTCCTTTGGGATTGAAGTCTCACGGCGTTCATTTATGCCCATTACACCGTAGAGTGGACAACGCCATGGCCGAGGTGGAAAAAACGCTCTCAGCATCGACCTTGGCAGAATTGCTGGCAGAACCAACCGATTCAATCCCGCTCTATGAAGCGGGAACATTCAAGCCCAGCTAGCGAATTTGACATCATAAACAGAATCCGGGCTCTGACGAACCCTGTCACCCCGGTCCTGGCACAACAGGAGAGACGCAACAGACACTCAACTCTGCAGATACCGAATCCCTGGAAAACCTGTAAGGTGCCAGGGAAGAGGGGAGGCGTCTATCCCGAAATCATGCCAAGCCAGCAGAACTGAGCGTTTGCGTCAAATTTCGCCCAAGGTCTTTCAGGCGATGATTCTCAGCAATCTGGCAGGCGACGCACTGGCCGGACGCAGCAGCCTGTTATCCCGTCAGAGGCTAGCCTCTTCAGAAATGTTCATTCAGTGTTTTGGAAAGCCACCGTCGTCGCGTGTTGGCGATCCTTGCCTTGCAACACATCGCGGAAGATTCTTCTTGATATACGTTGCGGATTGCTCTCAGGGTTTGGTGAAGTACACTATAATACCATTGATCTTGTTGAGTGACACAGTTGCGGATTGCTCTCAGGGTTTGGTGAAGTACACTGCAATGTACATGGAGAATGTTGGGTTTGTTGTTGCGGATTGCTCTCAGGGTTTGGTGAAGTACACTTCAGGACAGTACAGGAAGATCGTTCACCAAACGAAAAGAAATTGCTGGAGTCGTTGTGGCAT
>JAQWSQ010000047.1 GCA_029243145.1 Planctomycetaceae bacterium
CAGTGAGTTGTCGGTCTCAACGTCTTTCTGGAGAAATCACATGGAATGTTTTGTTCTGCATTCTTATGCTGAATTCAAGCGTCTTATTGACCAGTTTCTGTTGGAGAAGGATGGGGCATGTTGAATTGTTGGCAAATTGGAGTGTTCTTGATGATTTCTGTGCTGGGGATTGCCACCTCCGAGATACACGCGGGAAAATACAATCCGGTCCTTTCAATCGGTGATGTCGGGCCCGCCTGGAGTGATTTGCCAGGAGTTGACGGTAAAATGCACTCACTCTCGGATTTGAAACAAACGCCTTATATTGTGGTGGTGTTCTTCAGTAATAGTTGTGATGTCGCAGAAGTCTATGAAGTACGAATTCAGAAAATTACCGCAAAATATGGTGGCAAGAATGAAACGGTTTCCGTCGTCGCCATCAATGTCAGCAAGGAAGAAGAAGATCGACTCCCCGCGATGAAGACACGAGCGAAAGAGCACGGCTTCAACTTTGCATATCTTTTTGACGAAACGCAGGTGATTGCACGCAAATATGGTGCGATCTGGACTCCTGAATTCTTCATTCTGAACTCAGAGCGTAAAGTCGTCTACATGGGAGGATACGACGACACCTCTGCCGATAAATTTGTGAAGCATCATTATCTCATGGATGCGTTGGACGCGTTGATACAGGGAGAGATTCCCAAAGTTACGGAAACTCCTGCCATTGGATGTCGTATCAAGCTGGAGAAAAAACGTCGGCGTACATCAAACTGAAACTTTAAGTGATGTGTTCTGTCGGAGCGTAAGCAATCCCCAAGTCTCTTTCGATTTCTGCCAACAAACAGGCTGAGAGAGAAACGTGCGACAAGGGAATTCGATCATCGAGAATTACTTTGAACTCGAAATTACCCAATTGATCAGCGATCTTCAAGAAAGTCTTCAAAGAGCAACGGAGTTCATTGTCTTGCAGAGATGCGTCAGTCGTGATGTTGTAATTCTCTGACATTGAATGCCCGCCTGCGTCAATGGCGTGAATCGAGTCATCTTTCACAAAACGAAAGCTCTTGACTCGATAATCAGGCCTGATTCTTAAAGGAAATACTTGAGCAATATCCCTATTAAATCGATCTGGTGCCATTTCCTCAATCGTAAGGAAGAGCGGACTTGTGAATGAGACCAATAATCAGGTAAAACACTGTTCACTCATTTTGAGAGGTCATTCCGTCGAATATTGGTCACTCCAAGTTGATGGTTGACAGTAGTTTCCGTCAATGATCTGGTAGAGGTGAAATCCTTCTCAATGATTCAAACGACGGCATAGAGTGATTGATCAATCAAAATTCCCTAGGAAACCGTTGGCAATTATGGCTGGAAGAACATTTGTAGTAGGGGATATACACGGTTGTCGCATTGCACTACATGCGCTGTGTGAAAGTCTCTCTTTGACGGCTGATGATACCTTCATCTCTCTGGGCGATGTTGTTGATCGCGGTGATGATACTCGTGGTGCCTTGGATACTCTGTTGGAAGTTCAAAAAAGCTGTCAGTTGATTTACATCATGGGGAATCACGAAGAGGCCATGTTGGACGCCTTTCGTTCCAAGGATGATTTTCATCGTTGGTTGTCGATTGGGGGGCGTGAAGCCATGGATTCCTACGACCGAAAAATGAAGAATATCCCCAATAGCCATCGGGAACTGCTGGGGAATTGTGTCGACTATCACGAGTCCGACACGGAAATATTCATTCACGCCAATCTGGAACCGGGAGTCGCTCTTTCGGAACAGCCCCCGAGTTGGTTGAGGTGGGAACATTTAACAGGAATGGAATACCCTCACGAATCTGGACGACGCATTCTTTGCGGCCATACCCAACAAAAGTCAGGGAAGCCATTGATCTGGGACGGATGGGTTTGCCTCGATACCGGAACTTATCGTGGTCATCCTTTGACGTGTCTCGAAGTAGAGACGAATCTGGTATATCGAACGGATGAGAGTGGGAAGGTGTTCGAGCCGACTCCTCTGAATAAGATTGCCAACACAAGAGGCCGGTGAAATTCGTGCTAAATATTCTCGGCTAAGATTCTCTTGATTGGGTACGGTTTTCATTTGCTGGCTCGGGAAGCAGCAGCGGTTGCCGGTTCATCTTCTTTCGTAACCAGTTGACTGAACTCAGTACCCCTCTTTGATTGAGAATTTTCAATTCGAGTGTTCTCTTGCCGGGAAATGTGGAACAGGCCAATCCGAGGAGAATCATGACCATACCTTGGCCCGGTGTGACTAACATGATGAGTCCCAGTAAGCATAATGCGAGACCGATAAGATTTCGTATGAGTAGCACGGTTCCACGTAACAACGGACGCGTTGTTTTCCATTTGCCGAGATATTCCTCGTGAGTGAGAAAGTAGTCTTGAGGAATCATCGACAGGAGCCAGGGAGTGATCACCGCACTCGCCAATAGTGTCAGGCCCGAGAGAATGGCGATGATTGTCCAGAATTCGGGGGACAAATTGTTCTGAATACTCATTCCAGATGCTCTCTCGATCAACGAAGGTTTCTATCATCTCCAGAACGTGGAGTGACTGCAACTCTCGGGAATGATTACGAGGTGACATAATCCGTGAATCGATCTGGTGTCTATCATATAATGGGGTTACTCTGACAGCAGGAATTCTGCGATACCTTCTCTCTCATATTCATCCATCGATAGCAATACCTCATGTCTTCTACGGTCATTCCTTCTCAACGAATGCCTGCCGGTGATGGTGACAATCTTGATGGTGACAATCTTGATGTGATTAGCCTTGAGATTCCCGTAGAAACTCCCGAATGCGTGTTGATGACCTATCGTGTCGCGGGCCCAGCGTCTCGAGTAGGAGCGTACTTGCTTGATACCGCCGTCAGAGTGGGGATTCTAATTGCGGTTGCGATGATTGTGTCGTGCTCGGGTGTCATCGCACAAGGTGTTTCGATGGGTGTGTTTCTGGTGTCATGGTTTGTGGTCGAATGGTTCTATTTCGCGATTAGTGAAGCCGTCTTTAATGGACGCACCATTGGTAAGCGAGTCATGGGAATTCGAACCATTGAGCAGTATGGGTATCCGCTCTCGTGGTGGTCTGCACTCGTAAGAAACTTTTTGCGTACGGCTGATTGTCTTATGTTTTATGGGATTGGATTCGTCAGTATGTTGATGACGAGTCGCTTTCAACGATTGGGAGATTTGGTGGCCGGAACTGTCGTGGTTCACGAGCATCCGGTGCGTTTGCCGAGAGAACCAGTCATTTTGGAGACGATCAAGCCTCTCAATCGAGAACACTGCAATCACTTTGTTCCCTCAGAACGAACATTGAGTCTGATTGATGAGTTGTTGAGTCGCCGGATGAATTCTCGTGAGAGGATTCCCCACTATCGAGGTCATAGCTTGGCCCGTGAATTAGCAAAGACGTTGAGCGAGAAACTGAATTATCAGGGTGATTTCGATCAAGTCTCTGATTACTCGATGGCGTTTTTGGCCCGTGTTTATGTCACGTTTCAAAGCGGAGACTTACCTGACGCCGAACAAACAAAATCGGAAGTTGCTCCGTTTGGTTTGCAGGGAGCTTCGCGATGAACAAAAGGAAATACGTGCAACAGCGTCGTTCGTCTTGGCGGCAATTTCGGGATTTGATTGATCGGGCCGAGTCTCGTCGAGAACGGAAAAGAATGTCGCCAGTCGATCTGGCAGATTACTCCCGGTTGTTGCGTGAAGTTTCGAACGACTTGGCGATTGTTCGGGCTCGTGAATGGGGCCGAGAACTGGCCGACTATCTCAATTCGCTTGTGACCCGAGGTTACAACAACTACTACACGTCTCCTCCCGGAAATGTTCGTAAATTTGTGCAGTTTATTATTTTCGGGTTTCCCGTTCTGATGCGCAAGAATTGGCCGTTTATGTTGGCTGGTTGGTGTTTGTTTTTTATTCCCTTCATTGTCTCTTGGGGCGTCATCCAAACAGATTCGTCGCTCGCAGTCCGCATTTTGCCGGCAGAACACCTTGAGCAAATGGAACAAATGTATGAAACGCCGCTTTATGGGGGTGATCAGGTTGGAGACGATGAAGAAGCGTTGGATTCAGAGAGTTCGGAAGACGAGCCGTCTGATTCAGCGGTGAGCCAGGAAGATCAAATGGTTGCCGATGGGTATCTCGATGAGAGATCAACGATGGCAGGCTTTTACATCAATAATAATGTGGGGATCGCATTACGTAGTTTCGCCATCGGGATCTTGTTGGGGATCGGTACCTGCTATGTCCTGCTGTATAATGGACTGGTTCTCGGTGCTTCCTTTGGTTACACGCTGGCCGTTGGGCATGGAGACAATTTGTTGAGTTTTGCCGTGACTCACGGTTCCTTTGAACTGACTGCCATTGCCATTTCTGGCGGGGCGGGGTTGATGCTCGGCGATGCGATAATCCATCGAAGAAACCGCACTCTCTTCGAATCTCAGAAAGTGCGAGGACTTGATGCCATCAAAATTGCACTCGGTGCAGGAGTGATGCTCGTGGTGGCTGCCTTCATTGAAGCGTTTTGGTCTCCGGCCCCGATCGATCATACAATCAAGTACGTCGTGGGAATCACGAGTTGGGTGTTTGTGTATGCATGGATGTTCTTGGCAGGGCGAGGGAGGGTTCCCGCATGAAACTCGAAGAGTTACGAGTTCCTTTAATTCCCCGATCCATGTGTGATTGCCTCGATCTGGGCGTCAAGTTTTATGGTCGTCATTTACTCCAAATTCTCAAGCTGTGGTTCTGGGTCACGGCACCGACCGCCTTACTGATCTATCCCGCAGTCTATTTTGGTTTGGCTCATCTCGGCCATGCGCTGCTTTTGGTGTTTCTTGTGACAGGTCCATGGAGTGTTCTGTTGGTACAAAAATCTGTCCAGACATCGTTCGGCGAAGGATTTTCGTCGTACCCCAAAAATACTGCAGAGTTGAGGTCATTGTTTGTGCTCATGCTGAAAGCGGTGGGGATTCGTGTTCTCACGGTACTCGCAAGTATTCTGTTAATCATTCCGGGGTGGCTGATCGCCGTCAGGGCATCTTTTTTCATTGAGAAACACGGGCTTTCGCATTGGAGGGGAGATTCTCAAGATCGCGGCACAGGGAGATTGGTGAAGCAAGAAATGGGCTCTCTTTTGAGTCGTAGTTTTGGAATATGGTGCTACACCGTGCTATATGGGGTCTGCATTTTTCTGACGTTCGATTTTCTGGTTGAAAACTTGTTCAATCAATCGATCTTTTGGAACAAAGTCTTCAACGAAGACCTGTTTTATGGGTACTCGGATTCAGAATACGGGGTGCTGGGAGAATGGGTGCAACTTGTTGGAAATGACCCGGTGATTGTGACCTTGATTAGCTCGGTTCTGCTACTGGTTTATCCCATTGGTCGGTTTGCCTGGTACTTCAGTTACATTGACCTGAGAGTTCGCGGCGACTTTTGGGATCTGGAACTCCGCTTTCAAAAAGAAGTTGAACAATTGCGGGAGGCGACGGGATGAAAAAATATATTTCATTTGCAATTGTTTTGTCGCTGTTGGTCTGTGGTTCAAGTATCAGCCGACAGGTGTCTCAGGTTTCGGCACAGACCCCGCCCGATTCGGTACTGGAAGATGCAAATGACATCTTCAGTCGGCCTGAATTTCAACGCTATAAAAACCGCAAACCCTCAGAAATTGATAATCCGTTTGGAGAACCAAATAGCAGCGGAAATTCTGGAAGAGGTGGAAGTGAAGAACCAGGAGAGGGAACCGGGAATGAACGAGGGGACGGCTCCGAGGGTGCGACTTCGAATGAAGGTGAGTCGAATGGAAATGGGAAAGATCCTACGCCCGAGATGTCCAGCCGTGAGCAGCGTGACTCCAACAGCGATTCCTATCGTGGCGGTTCGTTTGGCGATTTTGGTGCGGGAATGGCCGGGTTGTTTAAAATTCTCGGTATTGTGGCGCTGGTATGCATGGTGGGTTTAATTCTCTGGCTCATTATTCCTGCCCTGCTCAATGTTGATCGGAAGCTGAAAGATACGACTCAGGGGGACTTATTGATGTCTCTGACGGATGAGGCAGATGGCGTGTCGAGAGAGCAGCGATCAATGGAGGAATATCTGGATCGTGCTCGGCAGATGGCAGATCGTCAGGAATACCGAGAAGCTGTAGCGTATCTCTTGCTGGCCGCGATGGCCGAAATTACCGCACGGGGGCTGGTGACTCATCGCATCGGTTTGACACATCGCGATTACTATCGAGCGATTCGTCGTTATCCCGAACAAAGTCAGGAGTACCTCAAGATCCTCAAAATTTACGAACCACTGGCGTTTGGCCGTCGCCCTGCTGAGTTGTCACATTATCAACGGGCTTTTCAGTCTTTGGAGGCGGGGTTCCGTGAGACGCAGACAATTTCATAAACTCGATGCCGTTTGGCTGTTTGGAATCTTGGTGCTGCTTGCTGCGCAATTCTGGTTCCCCGATACTGGAGCGGGACTTTCCACTGATACTTGGAGTAATACGGCACGGGGTAAACGAGCCTTCTACCTATTAGCCGCGCAACAGTCGGGAAATATTCGCCGCAATCATGACTCATTGGAGTCACTGATTGGGCAGATTGAATGGGATTATGATTGGGGGATCGCAGAGCCCGTTTTGTGTATTCTGGGGCCGACGCGGAATCCTTCTGATCAAGAATGGAACCGACTACTGGATTGGGTTTCTTATGGCGGCCGATTGGTTTACGCGACGGCTGCTGGCTCAGTACCTTATGTGATTCCTCAATTAGCGATTTCGACTGTCGAGAAAAAGTCAGGGGAATTATCTCCCGAGAGTTCTATCGTAGAGATGCCAGATGTGGCAACGGAGTTGTTCTCGTCTGATGAAGAGTATGCATGGCGAGAAGAGTGGGAGATTGCCGGAGAACAAATCGAGCCGTTGCTGTCTTACTCTGGGTCTGTGCAAGTGGCACGTCGATATTGGGGGGACGGCACGGTCGTTGTGATCTCAGGAGATTCCATTTTCACGAATCAATATCTTGCGTTTGAGCAGAACTCACTCTTAGCTTGGCGTATCATTGAAGCGGCCGGTGGTGACGGTGAACTGATCATCGATGAATATCTGAACGACTCGGGGACTCCCAAGATGGTTCAAATTTTAATTCAGATGCCCATACGTCCAATGACGTTGATGTTGATCGCCGTCATTTGTTTATACTTTTGGAAGCAATCACATCGCTTTGGTCCATTTCTCCCCGAAAGTACAGTCGCTCGTCGAAATATCGTTGATCATACTGACATGATGGGCAATTTGTTGTTTCTCAGTCGCGAAGGGAGTTATTCACTGAAGCTATACCTACGACAGCTCGTACAAGAGTTAGGACTCAAAAAACACCGTGGACGCGAACGTGCAGTGTTGGAGCCAATTGCCAGACGTATGAATGTTCCGGTCGAACAACTGGTGCAGTTATTTAAGGATTCTGCCCTAGCAGCCCGATCTGAAAACTGTGATGTAAAACAGTCCGCAAGCTACATCCAAAAGTTGTCGCGAGTGCGTTTGGCATTCTCAAAGCCCGTCGATCAAGCCATGAGAGACTGATTGTTCAACGACGTGCGTGACGCCACCTGAACTTTAAGAACGTTGAATCTTACCAGCCTTATCAAACTTGATGAATCTGAAGAGAACTGAAAGAGAACTGCTAATATTGTTGTAGTTTTTAGCAATAAATAATAAAAAAGCGGGCGACCAAATCAATGATCGTCCGCTTTTTCGTGCAATGAAATGTTGAGAAAACTAGAGAGTCCAGCCACTGCGGTACTCACGGCCAAGAAACTGATTCGCCTCGGGCATGTTTGTGACCTTCATGTTTTTGGCATCCCATTCGATGGGTTTGCCAGCCCGCATGGCGACATTTCCGAGGAGGATGGTTTCCGTCAAGCGACCCGCGTAGTCGAAATTCGACATTGCGTCGGGTCCACCACCTATGGCGTTGACGAGTTCACCCATCTGTTTGTAGTCAGGGTTTCCTTTGACCTGGCAACGAGGAATGGACTGTTCGGGTTTTTCATAGCCTTCATACCGCTCTTTAGGCAAGAGTATGTATTCGGCTCCGTAATCATTGGGCGAATAGAGAGTCCCTTTGTCGCCGATGATGCATGACCCACTGCTGCTTATTTTTTCGCCGTGAATCAATGCGGGATCGGGAAGTTTTCCACCGTCATACCAATGCAGTTTGACGGGACCGCGATCAGGAGTCGCTGGGAAATCAAAGACAATCTGTGAGTTTTTCGGGAACGATTCCCCTTCGACGATTCCCGAGCTTTCTGCAGAGACCGTTGTCGGGTCAAACAGGTTTAATGCCATCACTGCCATATTCGCAGTGTGGCATGCCATGTCTCCCAGTGCGCCCGTTCCGAAATCAACCCATCCGCGCCAGGCAAATGGATGATACTTTGAGGAATAAGGACGTTCCGGTGCGGGACCGAGGAAGAGATCCCAGTTCACATGGTCTGGTTTCTTTTCTGGTTCCGGTCGTCCAGTTCCTTGTGCCCACACAGGGCGATTCGTCCAGACATGCACGTCGGTGACTTTTCCGAGATCTCCCGAGCGAACAATCTCAGCAGCCTCACGCAGGCCATCATGAGAAGTCCCCTGATTACCCATTTGAGTTTTTACACCGTACTCGGCTGCAAGTTCTCGCATGGTTCGGGCTTCGTGAACTGACCAAGTAAGAGGCTTCTGGCAGTAGACATGCTTTTTCATTCGCATTGCCATGACACTGGCTGCGGCATGTGAGTGATCGGGAACGACAACCGTCACGGCATCAACTTTATCAGCAATGGCGTCGAACATTTTACGATAATCGTTGAATGTTTCTGCTGTGCTGTAGTTTTTCGCCATGGCATCGAGATGCCTTTGGTCGATGTCGCAAAGTCCGACAATGTTTCCGAGTCGGCCTGCATTGGTAGTGTCGACGCGTCCCTTACCACCGACGCCAATACAGGCGAAGTTGATTTTTTCGAGCGACGATTTGGCAATCGTTTGTTCTTGAGAGCCAGAAACAAACCATGCTGCACTCGCGGCAGCACCTGTGGTTTTCATGAAATCACGACGTGTTGTCTGCTGTGTCATTCGCGGAATCCTCAATGTATATGTGTGTAGTGAATCTGTAGAATTCATCTCGTGGGATTGGTGTCTCCCAAAATATCAGACTTTGAGTATATCGGAAAATCACACAGTCAAACAGAACTATTTCAAAGAATGAAAAGAAGAAAATACCTGCGAGGCTTCCTGCACAGGAAGAAAGGGCAACTCGAAGACCATTTTGGATGAATCCTCTCATATCAGAGGAGTTTCGAGGGACTGGTGAGTATAATTGGTTTGAGTATCTACCACCACTGGTCCATACATTTCAATGAATAACCATTTTTCAGATTCTGAGCCACAACCATTCGTTGTGGAGTCGACTCTTCTTCAGGGAATTGCGTTTCAGCATCCCGAAGTGGCTGCGCGCTGCGTCAGATCAATCATTTCCATGAGTCCGCAGCAAGAAGTCGTCTTCGAGTTTTTACCCAAACTTGTTAAGGCCGTTGAACAAACTGGCCATCCTGATTTATGTCTCTCGCAATTTGATCGATTCATGACTGCCTCTCAAGATCGAGGTCGCCTGATCAAGTTTTTGAATGACCGTCCTCGGGCCGTCGAAATATTGGTTCGAATATTTCTGAACAGCCAATATCTGAGTCAAATTCTGTTCCGAATTCCCGATTCGATTTACCAGTTCACCGTTCGTGAACATTTGGTGGAACTTAAGAGTCGAGAGCAGTTTCGGGACGAAGCAGTGAATGCTTCAACAAGCGAGTCAACATACCAAGACCAACTGAATGCATTTCGTCGCTATCAACATGAGCAAATATTGCGATTGGGGACTTGTGATGCCTTTGGCCTCATGGATTTGAGAACGGTCACTGTGCAATTGTCATTGCTCGCGGATGGTCTTGTTCAGGCTTGCTTGTTTTTGATTAGCCAACAGTTAGGAATCTCGCTTGAGGGATTTGTGGTGTTCGCCTGCGGGAAACTGGGAGGGGAAGAACTCAATTATAGCTCCGATATCGATTTGTTGTTTTTATCTGATGGTGATCCGACTGTGTTTTGGCCAGTCGGTCAGAAATTGATTCAAGCTCTCAGTAACGCAACTGCGGAAGGGTTTCTGTATCGCGTTGATATACGACTGCGTCCTTGGGGGGCATCGGGCACCTTAGTGAATTCGGTCGACGCGCATGTCGAGTATCTGGACACCGTAGCACGTCAATGGGAGCGTCAAGCGTTATTGAAAGCTCGTGTGATCGCTGGAGATCAGCGAGTTGGTGCGAGTTTTCTCAAACGGATCGATCAACTCATCTATCAACGACCTCCCGAAAATCTACAAGATTTGATTCGTTTTACCAAACAGGAAATTGAATCCAAACTTTCTGAAAAGGGAAGTGCTTGGGGAGAGGTCAAGTCAGGAGTGGGGTCGATCCGTGATGTTGAATTTATCACGCAATACCTTCAACTCAAGCATGCCGGTGATCGACCAGAACTCAGGACGTTTAATACAGCGGAGGGACTGATACGGTTGGCAGATTACGGGTTCATTCGTTCGGATGAATATCGGCAGCTTTCCACGGGCTATTTATTCCTGAGAAATGTCGAACATGCCTTACAATTGATGCACAACAAACAGCTTCATCAGTTGCCGCGAGAGGAAGACGCATTGCTGGCGATTGCCTTGAGGCTCGACTTTCCTTCTCATGAGCAATTTACACAGCAGTACGATTCTCATTCAGCATCAATCCGAAAAATCTTTCAAACGTATCTCGGCGATGAAGAGAGTGAAGAACTGCTGATGGAAAGCCGCTCGGCTGATCGACTTCTCGCGAATTTAGCCTTATCTGAACCTGACTATCCTTCAGTATTTAATGCCGAGGAACGGGTTCAGCATCTCAAATTACTGTCCGAACTCAGCGAAGAAAAACCAATCGCAATTTCCACTCGGCAGCTTGAAAATGAGCAAACGTGGCAACTGACTGTCGTGGGACATGACGGCCGAGGCATTCTGGCACTGATCTGTGGCTTGCTGTTTGCCGGAGACTGGAACATTTTGGAAGGGCGTGTCTTCACGGATGAGGATGTTTTGGTAACAAGCGACGACAATGAACCAGAATCAGCACAATTTCCTTTGTTTCTGAATTTCTTCAAAGTGCGACAACAGTCATTCAGCGAAGGGAGAATTCTGAAAGACTGGGAGTCCTATGAAACCGAACTGATCAAACAGGTCTTGCGGCTCAAAGGTAATGAAGAGAAGGAGGCGCACGCTGCCGTCGCTCGCCAATCCGCTCTGCGGGTGGGGCGCGTGACACCGAAGGAGTCTCTGGGTGCGTTGCAGCCTGTCCGATATCAACTCGATAATGTGACCGATCCTCAACGTACAATCCTGCACATTCAATCGGAAGATACGCCCGGATTCTTGTACGAACTCGCAAATGCATTAACGCTTTCCAACGTCAATATTGTGCGGATGATTATTGGATCCGAAAGTGAACTGGTGCAGGATACGATGTTCATCACGGATCGAGATGGAAACAAACTGAAAGATAATCATCAGCTTCGTGAGCTAACGACGACTGTGCTTCTGGTCAAACATTGTATGCATCTGTTACCGGCTGCCCCCAATCCCGAAAATGCCTGGCTCCATCTTCGCGAATTCCTGGATCAGCTCTTCCAACAATCACATTGGTACGAGCAAATTGGTGATCTGGAAAAACCAGAACGTGTGGAATCGCTGACCCGAATATTGGGTGTTAGTCACCATCTGTGGCAGGACTTCTTACGCCTTCATCACGATAGTGTCTTGCCATTCGTTCAAAACGTCGAACAACTCTCCACAGAGAAGTCGATTGTTGATCTTAGGCAGGAACTTAGCGAAATGTTGTCGAAGGGGACAACGTACGAGGAGCGAAAAGAGCAGCTTAATCGATTTAAGGACCGTGAAACATTCCGAACAGACATGCGACACATCCTGGGGTATATCCCGGAGTTTGGTCAGTTTTCGGAAGAGTTAACCCGTATTTGTGAAGTGGTTCTCCAAAGCGCATTACAGATTGCACAATCGCAGATGGACATCAGTTATGGGTATCCGATTGATGAGAACACCGGACAGCCTTGTCCCTTTGCGATCATGGCATTAGGTAAGTGCGGGGGACGAGAACTCGGTTTTGCCTCTGATATCGAGTTAATGTTTCTCTTCGAGGGGCAAGGAAAAACTCTAGGGCCGCGCGTCATTCGAGAAACCTATTACTTCGAGAGATTGATCACACAGTTTCGAGATCTGATCGTGGCAAGACGCGAAGGGATCTTTGAACTCGATTTTCGCCTTCGCCCGTACGGCTCGGCCGGATCACTGGCCGTCTCGGTGGAAGCCTTTAAAAGCTATTTTGCACCGGGTGGCCCCGCATGGCCTTTTGAACGTCAAGCATTGGTGAAACTAAGACCTATTGCCGGTCACAAGTCGCTGTCGCACAAAGTACTCGCGTTGAGGGATCAGGATATTTACTGCGGTCAATCGTTTGATATTACTGCGATGCACGGTATGCGGGAAAAACAAATCATGCAGTTGGTGAGTGGTGGAGGGATTAACGCCAAATTAAGTCCCGGTGGTCTCGTCGATATCGAGTATCTCGTACAAGGGTTGCAGATCGCGCATGGTGAAAAGATGGCATCGATTCGAGTGCCTCATACGATGAAAGCTCTGGAAAAACTTTGCGATGCTCGAATTCTGACTCAACAGCAATCTGAAGATTTGATCGAGGCTTACCAGTTTTTGCGAAAATTGATCGATGCGCTTCGGATGGTGCGGGGAAATGCTCGCGATTTGGCCATTCCTCCTGTCGATTCGGACGAATATGAATTTCTCGCGAGAAGACTCAATTACTCAGAAAACCCTGCTGGCCTGCTGGCAGACTTTGAATCTTTCAGTGCGCGTGTTCTCGAACTCACCCGACAGCTTGAAGAAGACGAGTTATTTCAGGCTCCGTCCCTCCAAAAGTGAAGTTGTAACCTGTTGAATTGCATATATTTCGGTAATTCCTACAATTCTTTTGAAAGATCTGTCCATTCATCTCTGAAAAGCAGATTAACGAATAGACCCGCAGTGTAGACCCTTAGTGAGTGGTTTTGACCATTTAGTCACTGAAATATACGATGAGGGTCTACTTGGAATGCGAATTGCACGTGTTTGTCTTGAAGGTTTCTCGATTTGATGGCGCGGAAATCTTGAATTGTCAAAAAATTACAATTTGACTTCATTCTCGCGCACTGGTAGAACACTACTCACGATGGATAGCCTCTCTTTTAGGATGTCTAGAACTGGGTAAATTATGGGAGGCGATGATTTTCGTCTCCGGGACTATCCGTCACCACTAACGAAGGAGAAAGTTGAATGCGTACGATTTCAAAACGACTCTTCACTGCTGTTGGAGCTTTGGCAATTGTCGGGGCCGCAATGATGGCACCCGAAGCACAAGCTCGTCCACAGTACCTGAAGGGCTTCATCACCGCCTATCCCGATCTCGCGGATGGTGCCAAAATGAAGAAGTGTGGATTGTGTCACCCGAAAGACAAGAAGATGCGCCTCGACTACGGTAAGGCTGTTGCCTCGGGTCTCACGAAGAAAAATGAGAAGGTTGCCGATGCCATTGGTGCCGCACTGAAAAAAGCAGAAGGCGTTAAGAGCAGTGGCGGAAAAACTTTCGGCGAGATGATCAAAGATGGCAAATTGCCTGAGTGATCGTTTGCTGAAGGGTTTTTAATTATGAGATGATCGACCGACTCGTTTAGATACGGGTCGGTCGATTTTTTATGCGCGAAAAATGTGACCTCCCCGATTTGACCTGGCTTACGAATGCTTCGTATAATGCATATCCGCTGAATTGCTGTTTTACCCTCCTTGAAGTTTCCCGCCTTTTTTTCAATTCACCTTCCTAGTGGATCGATCATGATGAACGCGAGTTTTGCCTGCGCGATGTTGAATCGGAATTCCCTCAAGCTGTTAACAATACTGGTCACGTTCGTTCCCGGTCTTGTCCGAGCTGAAGAAGCGATTCCTCCGGGGCAAGTGATTTACAACAAAATGTGTGTCGACTGTCATGGGAAGCAGGGAGGGGGAGTGGAATCTGTCTATCCACAACCTTTGGTTGGTGATCTCTCTGTGAAAGAGCTGACTGCCTATGTCGAAAAGACAATGCCGGAAGGTGAGCCTGAGCAATGTGTCGGTGCTGAAGCCGCATCCGTAGCTCGCTACATTCATGAGTCGTTCTATTCAGTGACAGCACAAGCCCGAAATCAGCAGGTGCGAATCGATTTATCCCGTCTGACAGTTGATCAGTATCGGAACAGTGTGATCGATCTCGTGCAAAGTTTTACGTGGCGTCGCTCTCTCGGAGAAAAACGAGGACTTCGAGCGGAGTATTTTAAGTCACGTAGACGCTCGAAGGAAAATCGTGTCGTGGAGCGAGTCGATGAGCGTGTGGAGTTTAATTTTGGAGATGAGCCGCAGTTTCTCTTAGACCTCATTAAGAAGCAGGACGAGGAGAATGCGAAACAGGAAAAAAATAAGGAGACAAAAGACAAGAAAAAAAATCCTCCGGTTCAGGAAGAGTATTCAATTACTTGGCAGGGAAGTCTGCATGCTCCCGATACGGGGCTTTACCGACTGAATTTCAAAACGTCGAACTCCGGTCAACTTTGGTTCAACAATGAGCGAGAACCGCTTATTGATGCCCGCGTCAAGTCGGGAGATCAGACCGATTATACGGCTAATGTGATGCTTCAGGCAGGACGTCTTTACCCCATTCGTATCGAATACTCCAAAAACAAAACCGAACAGGAGGGATCAGTCCAGTTTCGCTGGACCCGTCCGCACCATACCGAAGAGCTTGTCTCAAATCGATACTTGTCACCTGAGTCCTCGTCGTGGACGATCCTCATCAACACGCCATTTCCTCCAGATGATAAAAGCGTTGGCTACGAACGTGGCACATCTGTCTCCCCAGAATGGGACGGTGCAACCACTTTTGCGGCGTTGGAAGTCGCCGATAAGATTCTGCAAAAGATTGTGAGTCTGGCCAAATTGCCTAAACAAAAAGAGAAACATGGCGAGACGTTGAAACAGTTTTGTGAGTCCTTTACGGAACGTGCGTTTCGTCGTCCTTTGTCTGCGGAAGATCGGTTTCTTTATATTGACAGTCAGTTCGAACAGGCAGAGTCTGACTTGGTAGCTGTGAAGCGTGTGATTCTGCTCACGCTCAAGTCTCCTCGCTTTCTCTTCCCAGGTGCCGCTAATCCAGAATTCGACGATTATCGAGTTGCGGAATGGTTATCGCTGGCGATCTGGGATTCGCTTCCCGATGTTCGACTCTTACAAGTCGCCGCAGCAGGTGATTTATCGGAACGAAAAGAGATTGAAGCCCAAGTTCGTCGGATGATGCAGGATGATCGAACGCGAGCCAAAATGAGAAGCTTCTTCCATCAATGGTTAAATGTGGATCATTATCACGATCTTTCCAAAGCTCAGGAGTTGTACCCAGGCTTCAGTGCGGAGTTGCTTGCTGATCAACGCACGTCATTGGATCTCTTTGTGGACGAAATCGTTTGGAGCGAATCTTCCGACTATCGACAATTGTTACGGTCTGCGCAATATCCTTTGAATAGTCGTTTGGCCGAGTATTACGGTGTTTCACTGACCGAGCATTCCGAGTTTCAAACCGTCTCGCTCGAACCAGACCAGAGAGCTGGTTTGCTGACGCATCCGTTCTTGTTGACGGGATTGGCTTACGACGATGCGAGTTCTCCGATTCATCGCGGTGTGTTTATGTCGCGTTCGCTCTTAGGGCGTTTTTTGAAACCGCCTCCGATTGCCGTTGCTCCGCTTCCCGTTGATTTGCATCCCGGTATGACGACACGGGAACGAGTTGCTAAACAAACCTCATCTGCGACATGCATGGCATGTCACGGGATGATCAATGAGCTTGGATTCACACTCGAACATTTTGACGCAGTCGGTAAATATCGTCAAACAGAGTTCGAGAAACCCGTCAACGTCGCGGGACAGTACCTGAATCGACAGGGGGAGAAGACAGAGTTTCAGGGAGCAAAAGGGCTGTCCGAATATCTGATTTCCAGTGAAGAGGCTCACAATGCGTTTGTCGAACAGATGTTCCAGTTTATCAACAAGCAGCCGATTCAGGCATTTGGCACAGAAACCTTGCAAAAGCTACGATCCGACTTTGTTGCCAACGGGTTTCATATTCGTCAGTTGATGGGAGATATCGCTATAGACTCAGTGATCGTCGCCCGAAAACAAAAAGAGAGATAATCCTTTATTCGCAACCCATATTCCGCTTGTGACACGAATACGCTCGTTTATAATGGTGTTTAAGCACATCGTGCTCCCACCCCATGAATTCCTTCCACAATCAGGTCTCCCATGAATCACCATTCGCGTCGCGAATTCCTGAAGCATTTCGGTATCGGAGCGGCATCACTGCCGTTTCTTGGGAATCTTCCGAGTTTGGGCTTCGCAGAATCAACTCAGCGAAAACAACGACTTGTGGTGATGTTCAGCCCTAACGGGATTGTCCCCAAGAACTTCTGGCCGGACGAAGAGGGCGCGGATTTCAAATTGAAATCGATCATGAACCCGTTGGCCGCTTATCAGGATCGAATGCTGATTTTGCACGGCCTTAGTGACAAAATTCGTGGGGACGGTGATTCCCACATGCGGGGGATGGGGTGTCTACTGACGGGGACAGAATTGTTCCCCGGCAACATTCAGGGTGGTTCGCACACTCCCGCGGGTTGGGCGAGCGGACACTCAATCGATCAAGAGGTCAAACGCTATCTGCAAGGGAAACAGGAATCACAAACACGCTTCGGTTCATTGGAATTTGGAGTGGTCGTTCCCGAACGAGCCGACACTTGGACACGCATGGTTTATAGCGGTCCGAACAAGCCGATTGCTCCCATTGATGACCCGTATCAAATGTTCTCGAAGCTTTACGGTCAGTTGAAAGACCGTGACAGTTTAAAAAGTATCCTCGACGAACTTCAGACGGACCTCGGGAAAATTCGCAACCTGGTCAGCGTCGAAGATCGTAAGCTACTCGATGAACAAGCCTCATTTGTGCGGGACATGGAACGAGAGCTACAGCATGAAAATCCTGCTGAGGTCGGTCATGCGGTTCCTAAGTTGGAGTTGGGTGTACAAGACACAAATGACAACATGCCTAAAATTTCCAAGATGCAAATTGACCTGATGATCAATAGCTTTCAAGCTGATTTTTCACGCATCGCGACCTTACAATACACCAACTCGGTTGGTCAGGCCCGGATGAGATGGTTGGGGGTCGAAGAGGGACACCATCAGCTTTCACACGAACCTGACGACAATAACGACGCTCAAGAGAAATTGACGAAGATCAACACCTGGTATGCCGAGCAATTGGCCTATCTTGTCAAACGGCTCGACGAAACTCCCGAACCGGGTGGTCCTGGAACGATGCTGGACAATACGCAAATTGTCTGGACCAATGAACTCGGTAAGGGAAATTCTCATACTCTGAATGATATACCTTTCGTGCTGATTGGTGGTGGGTGTGACTTCAAAACGGGTCGGTCGTTGAAACTGAAAAATGTAGCACACAACAGGCTGTTGATGTCGTTTGCTCACGGGTTTGGCCATCATATTGAACAGTTTGGTAATCCAGATCACTGTGGAGATGGGCATCTCGAACTCGCTTAACAACCAACCGGGTTGAGAGGAATGCATGATCGTCGCGGAAGAGGGTTGGATTCGACTCGGTAGTTTCGTTGCCGTTCTTCTGATGATGAACTTGTGGGAGTGGCTCGCGCCTCGTCGCCAGTGGAAGGCCCAAAAGTCACCACGGCTCTGCGGAAACTATCTACTCGCGGTACTGAATACATTAGTATTGCGAATTGCGACTCCACTTTCTGCGATGGCTGTCGCATTGGTGTGTGAGCAACGCGAATTCGGTCTGTTTTACTTCTTTGAGTTAGGGGATACCGCGAATTTAGTCGCAACGATCTTGCTACTCGACTTTGCCATTTATAGTCAGCATGTGCTCTTTCACATTATGCCGGTGTTTTGGCGAATCCATCAGATTCACCATGCCGATCTGGATCTCGATGTTAGCTCGGGATTGAGGTTCCACACTCTCGAAATTCTGTTGTCGATGTTGATCAAGATGGGAGCAGTTGCCGTGCTGGGGGCTTCAGCGCGGGGAGTCATTCTGTTCGAGGTGATTCTCAATGCAACAGCGATGTTCAACCATAGTAATGTGAAGTTACCCTTGAAGCTCGATGCTGTTCTCAGGATGCTCATCGTGACGCCCGATATGCACCGAGTCCATCATTCCATCTACAGGCAAGAGACCAACAGCAATTTCGGTTTTAGCCTGTCTTGCTGGGATCGGCTGTTTCGCACTTATATTGAGCAGCCCCGAGACGGGCATGAAGAAATGCAAATTGGGTTAAGTGAGTGCCGAGACGAAAAAACAGCCGACCGCTTATGGGGCATGTTGAAGATGCCATTCGGAAAGAATAGGGATGCTGGCGAATAACAGATCCAAGTTTACTCTTTGGTCGCTTCATCTTCTACGACCGGTTGCGGTTCTTGCTTCAATGCATATAGCGGGTTTTTGCCGAATGCATTTTCACATTTCGGACATTTTGCTTTGGCGATTCCTTTACCGGTTTTTCCGCCAATATTTTCTTTTTTACGTCCATCCTCACTGACTGTCAGCCCGCAAGCCTGACATTTCCACCCGACGAGTTCGATCTCCTGTTCGGGATCGTTTTCGTAGAACACGATATGATTCAGAGATTTAATCGGTTCGTCCGTGTAATGACAAAGTGAAGGAGTCGTTTTGTCCTGTAATGGTACTTGGTCGATTTCAAATTCAAGTTCAATTCCACACTGTTTTTGTAATTGTTCTCGAAGCTTGCGGAACTGAGTGAGTGTCAGTGCCAGAAATTCAAGTTTGTCGTCTTCTCGTTTGGGGACACGAATTCCAATCAGGCCTGGTCCGAAGACATCGACTCCTCCCAGAATTGATTCGTGGGCATAGGCAGTGGGATGAACGACGGGTAATTGCTTCAAGTCATCGAGGCTGAAGAGGTGGTTGTTTTCTCCAGGAGCTTTCTTGAGACCTTTACCGAGCGAGAGAAATTCGAATAATTCTTTACGAAGTTCTTCCGGTTTGGTGGCTTCTCCGAAGAGTCCTCCCTTTTTCGACAACGAGATCAAAAGCATCCCTTCTTCGTCTAGGCAGACATCAAAGGTCTCGAATGTTTTCGCCAGACTTCCTTCCTTGAGTTTCAGCTTTCCGGGATCGACGTTATGAAGATGTAAGTCTGCGAAATGTGACTCGGGGGCAATCGTCGTCTGAGCTTCGGTGGACTCATTATTTCCTGATTTCTTCCCTGATATTGTCACGGGAACTGCAAATGCCGATTTGCACTTTGGGCACCGTCCCACTCGACCACGGTGTCGTTCCTGGACTTCGATGCGATGCCCATTCGGGCAATAGACAAGCACCGAGCCGGGACGCACTTTCACAGTCTTTTGAGTTCGTTTTTGTTGAGATTTACGTGATTGTTCTGTTTGGGCGATTTCCCAAAGTGCCTCACCACCCGTGGCGATCGAATGGTCTTCTCCCGTGGATTCGGTGGGAGCGGAGCGAGAGTCGTCCGAGGGCTTCGATTCACTTTCTACGGATTTCGCGACTGCATAGCTGTCGTCAGGGGATTCCTCGGATTTGGGTTCGGGAGGAGTAGGTTGTTTCTTCTCAACCGACTCGCTCGCTGCTAATGGTTCTAATGTCTCGGCAATCGAAGTGGTTGTCTTTGCGGCGGGTTTATCATCGCCGGCCACTTCAAAGTCACCATCTTCAGCATATAAAGCAACATCATCGTCCAAGTCGAAGTCGGCTTCTTGGTCGGTTGACCGATCACGTGATCGTGAAGCCTCTTTGGCGTCCTCTTGAACATCTGCTCTGGCGTCCGAATAGATCACAGGACGATCTTGAGAGATCATCTCGTGGTATTTTTGTTCAATATCGGCGCGCATAAATGCTTGGCAATTCCAACATCGCACCACGCCCACGCGAACATGTTCTCCACAATTCGGGCATGAAACTTCAGAATTTTCTTGGGTGGATTGTTTGTTGTCAGTGGGCTGCGAATCCAATTTTCTTTTCTCCTTCGCTCTCGGTGCGCTCGATTGACTGTGTATAGGAACAATCACGCATCCGGTTACGAACTATCAACTAAGGAATATCGGACGACAAAAAGTATGATCAATATGATATGCTGTGTTTTTCGAAACAAATCACGGGCAGATAACAGATGACTATTACACAGGTTAGGAAGAACTCCATCCCGATGTTGCTTTAGTCTAACATCTGTTGTGAGGGAATTCAGCTTTGTTTTACATAGAGTTTGTTCCTGAAAGAGTGTTTTTTTCGATAATCCCTAGAATCCTTCCCATTCGTTACGAATTCCAGCGGTCAACGGATGATTGGAATTATCGGAAATCAGTTGTCTAACAATACTTCCGGTGTCTCTCTGATTCTCCCAATATGCTTTCGACCATAGTACGATGTGTATTGATTTTTATGCCGTTTTGTACCTGAAGGCTGTTTGTCCTGTGATTGAACTGAAAAATGTGAGTCTACAGTCGGGCGAGTTCCATCTGGAGAATCTTTCTCTCTGCATTGAAACTGGCGAGTATGCCGTTGTCACAGGACAAAGTGGCTGCGGTAAAACGACCCTCATGGAAGGGATTTGTGGTCTGCGTCCTCTCAGTAAGGGAGAGATCTGGTTGCAGGGACATAATGTCTCTCACAGTTCTCCAGCGGAGCGTGGAATCGGATTTGTCCCACAAGATGCAGCACTGTTTGACTCGATGACGGTTCGAGACCAGATTGGATTTGCCCTGAAACTCCGAAAATCAGACAAAGATGAAATCGCGTCTCGCGTTCTGGGACTTGCGGAACAAATGAATATCGCCGGGCTTCTTGATCGCCAGGCGCTCGGACTCTCAGGTGGTGAACAGAAGCGAGTTGCATTGGCTAGAGCGCTGTGTGCGGAACCTGAAATATTGTGTCTGGATGAGCCGTTGAGTGCGTTAGATGACGACACTCGGTATGAGATGATCGAATTGTTAAAATCGTTAAAAGGTGATTACACGGTTTTGCACATCACACACAATCGACACGAAGTGGAACAGTTAGCGAGTCATTGCCTGCTCTTAGAGCAAGGAGCCATCAGGAGACTCCCTGTGTAAAATGAGTGTCTCATCGTTCTCCACTCAATGAAAACGAGTCCGGGGTGGATTCTCTCCGAGCTCGCGACGGGCTGAGCATCGTAGATAATCACGATCTATTGTGATCAATCGTGTCAGACGGTCTCGTCATCCATTTTCTCATCTTCTTCGTCGTCTTCACTGTTCGCCAGAAGTTCGTAGTCTTTCTTGTCTTTGTCTCCCTGTCCCGCTGACTGACGACTGAATTTTACAGAGTGTCGAGTTTGGCAAGATCGCGAGAAACTCCTGTCGTTCCCTCAGAATAATCGAATTATCAGGGGAGTGGTAAACCCGACGGAAACAGCATGATGTTTGGATACGTTGATGTCATAATGACAATACTAAGGGATCAACATTTGCGAAGACAAGTTTCGTCAGTGTGCATATGATTGAAATCACTGTTTCATTAACGCTGTCTTTGCAATTTATAAAAATGAACTTGTCGATTGTCGATATTTCGAAAGGAATCAATCATGCCTGTCGTCTATTCCGCTGGCCATCCTGCTGAGGCTCATCTCTGTCGGCAATATCTGGAAGCTCATGGGATCGAAGCCCGAGTCGATGGAGAAATCTTATGGCAAGCACGCGGTGATCTTCCGCCCAATGAATCGACGAATCCAACAGTACTGGTCTCAGATGAAAACATTGAGCGGGCACGTGCGCTGGTTGTTGAGTTTGAATCGAGTCACGCAGCGGGGCGTGAGTTGGATTCGTGGTCCTGTTCTCAATGTGCCGAAGATAATCCGAGCAGTTTCGATGTGTGCTGGAACTGTGGTGCGACTGCTGCACCTCAAAATCAAGAGGATGTCTCGTGAAACATTCCCCACAGAAAGAACGACAGTCGTTCATGCAGAGTCTGCGGAATGCGGGATGTGGATTACGTGCGCTGATTGTTGAAGAGCGAAATTTCAGGATACACCTGCTATTCGGGGCATGTGTCTGTGTTTGTGCTGCGGGACTGGGTTTTTCCGTTCTGAATTAGATCATTTTGTTGATCGCCACCAGTCTTGTACTTTTGGCCGAAGCGTTGGATTCCGCGATTGAATCGGTGGTTGATCTTGTGGAGCCCGAAAAACATCCTCTCGCTGGCCGGGCAAAAGATATTGCGGCTGCTGCGGTCTTGATTGCCTCCGTCATCTCTGTGATTATCGGCGTATTATTATTTGGGCCGCCACTGTTGGCAATCATTGATCAATTGGTGAACTGAGACAAATATGAAATACAACGCTCTCGCCGTGATGGTCGCGACCACATTCATTCTGTTGGGCAGTCAGAGGGGCTTTGCAGAGTCGATCCTCGACATCGAACCCAACATGATTCACGTACGTCAGGCGGGGGATCGAGAGTGGAGCAATTTTGCGGACCAGGCGGATGCCGATGAGTTCCGTGGTCATTTTCTATTGGGCCAGACTTTATCTGGTCGCGCTGTCATAGGCTTTGAGCAACAGGATGTCAAACAGACGTGGATTGTCTCGCTCAATGGAGACCCACTTGGCCGCTTAATACGCGATGAGAACGCGATGCGCGTGTTTTATGAAGTCCAGCCAGATCAATTGACCCGCGGTTTGAACGAATTACGGATACACACAACTTCGGACACTCCAGACGATATTCGCATTGGTCGAGCAGTATTGGTACCGGATTCATTGGAGACATATTTGAATCAACGGGTCTTAAAGGTTCAGGTCAAAGAATCAGGGCAGCCTGTTCCCTGTCGGTTGACCATCATCAATGAAGATGGCGCCCTGCAAACGACAGGCCTGACCTCCTCTGAAAAATATGCGGTGAGGCCGGGAGTCATCTATGCTGCTCACGGAAATGCTGAAATTAGTTTGCCACCGGGGCAATACACGGTCATTGCCAGTCGTGGCCCCGAATATGAAATCGACCAACAGCAAGTCGATTTGCGTCAAGCGAACATCGATCAATTAGAACTTTCCCTGTCCCGCGTGGTTAATACAGAAGGATGGGTCGCCTGTGACACTCACGTTCACACATTAACGCATTCAGGACATGGCGACAGCACCGAGGATGAGCGAATCATTACGATTGCCGGTGAAGGGATTGAGCTTCCAATTATTACCGAGCACAACAAACAGATCAGCTACGCTGGGCGACAGTCACAGTTGGGGTTGGGCGAGTGGTACACAGTCGTGACGGGGAATGAAGTCACCACCAAGTGGGGGCATTTCAATATCTGGCCGGTAAAAGCAGGAGGGTTAGTACCCGGCTATAAGGGGAAAGAGTGGAAGCAGATTTTTACAGACATCGAAGAGACGGCTCCTGAAGTTATCATTCTCAATCACGCGGAAGATTTGCATTCTGGTTACAGACCATTCGGACGCAAAAATCGTCACCGCTTAACCGGGCGGCACCTGGAAGGCTGGGAACTGCAAGCGAACGCGATGGAGATCATCAATTCGGGGGCACAACAATCCGACATCAAGCAACTTCAGCGTGATTGGATGGTCTGCCTCAATCGCGGGCAATTTCTGACACCTGTTGGATGCAGCGACTCTCACGATGTCTCTCGCCATTTTGTCGGTCAAGGGAGAACCTACATTCAGGGAAATGATGAGTCGCTGGGAGAAATCGATATCGCTTCTGCGACAAAGAGCTTTCGTGATGGGCGCGTGGTGGTTAGTTGCGGTTTAATTCCTATGGTGACTGTTGAACAAAAATATGGACCGGGAGATCTGATCCCCAAGCAATCCGATGATGAGTTAACTCTCAATTTGACCGTGAATACACCCGATTGGATTGAGTGCAATCGATATGAGATCTACCTCAATGGGAAATTCATTTCGAACCACTCTTCGGATGAGGAATCATTTGATAAGTTAGAAAATGTGACGTTAAAAATTCCTGTCCCCGATTACGATGTCCATATTGAGGTGGCCGTGTTCGGTCCGGGTGTCACCTCTTTGCATTGGCCCATCGCCAAGCCGTATCAACCTGATCAACCAAACTGGACA
>JAQWSQ010000061.1 GCA_029243145.1 Planctomycetaceae bacterium
TCGCCAAGGACCAGCAGCAAACGGTGGGGGTGAAGATGACGGACCCAAACCGATCGATATTGGATCGGATAAAGAAATCAATCCTAAGGAAACAGGTTTTTTGTTCTTGAAAATCAATACACCCGCCACTGCACGAGTGTCGGGAGCTTTGAAAGTTCGACTCTCTGGATACGTCTTGGCACCGGACGGACGTAACGTCGGAAAATGATCGATGTCTGAAAAGACTGTCAAACACACACACAGCCGCTGCGTGATTATGTTGTCACCAGCGGCTGTTTTTCTTGCGCGAAGATGTCCCACATGGCGTGCTGTCGATGAGAAAAGATTTTGATCAGATCTTTTTCGACAAACAATTTATGAATGAGTCTTCCACCGGGTACTCCGTATTTCACACGGTCTACTACGAGTGTTCCGCCTTCGATTTCCTTGAAGGTGTGCTCGTGATGCCAATACTTGTAAGTCCCTTTAAGTTGCTGATCGACGAAACGGAAAGGTGGTTCCCACGCGGTGATTTCCGTTTTCCAGCGGATTGGTATGCCGTGCAGGCGAAGTTTGTAATCAATCAATGCACCAGCAAACATCTCAAGTGGCTTGGGTGTCAGTACATTGAAATGTAACCAGGGTGGTGTGATCCGTTCGAGTTCGTGGGCGTCGGCGAAGAACTCGAAAACCTGCTCGCGAGAGAAGGGGACTTTCAACTCGCAAGAGAGCGTGTACTCGCCCGGTTTCCCCGCTTGCGGCTTGATCGTCGGTAATTCAATGGCGTCTTTGGTGAATACGGTCATATCGCTTCCTCAGAATTGTTGATAATTCATAGACCGCAGAAATTGTTCGACCATCACTGTTTGAAGAGAATTATTGGGGGCCCGCTTGGTGGTCGATCTGTGAGACAGTACACTCGAAGTTATGAAGAAACGAGACAATCATCGCGAATATTTGGAAGTGCTGCGTTCGATGACGTCGTCTAAACGCGCACGTATCGCATTTGATCTTGGTGAACGTAACAAGCGACTGCTCAAATAGGCCCTGCGTAAACGCTTTCCAGAAATGACCAACGAGGAACTTCATCAACTCTTTCTGGAGCGTTTGGCGAAATGTTACAATCAGAATTACTGACGTTATGCGATTTGTCTAAACCACTCTGAATAGTTTTTAAATCCGATCCAGTAATAACTCTTTCCCCGTATATTCTCGAAGTGTAAGTGGTGCAACACATCTACGCAGTAGAGATGCGAATACGTTCGCATCACGAGGCTGTCGGAGTCCTCTTCAATCACTTTGTACTTGTCGCGTGTTGTCTCTCCCTTCTGTTTCCAGTCAAAAAACTGGTCTGTGTATCGAATCTTCAGATGACCGAATATCTTTCCTAGTTTCTGTTTTTGGCTGAGCGTAAATTGATCGTACCCTGACCAGGTTTGAAATGTTTTGCGACGATCTGACTTCCAAGTTCCCAGTAATTGTTGATGCATTACCCCCAAGGTATTCGCCATGTATATCTCTCTTGATGAGATCTCGTCACCGATTGTTTTAAAGAGATCCTGAAATACTCATATTTTCTCAGACTGCCATTTTCTACACAGTCTTATTCATGCACTTCACTCAGTGGCACCGCCCAGCTTGGCTTGGGGCCGTTGACATCGATCCCCAAGCGTGGCAGCGCCCATGTGAAAGTCACCACGGTGATCAAGACAACGCCGATCAGGTTCAGGACGATGCCATGTTTGGCCATGTCTTGAGTTCGTATGCGCCCAGAGCCGAACACAATTGCGTTGGGGGGCGTGGCAATCGGCAGCATAAACGCACAACTGGTCGAAAGAGTGGCGGGAATCATGATGAGGCGTGGATCGATGCCAAGATTCAGCGATAAGGCTGCCAAGACCGGTAGCAGCGCAGAGACGGTCGCAACATTGGTGGTAAATTCGGTCATGAATGTGAGGACGAAGCAGACACCCGCGACGATCACCCAGGTCGGTTGAGTGCCGAGCAGTTCGCTGGCCGCAAATCCGATCCAGTTGGAAAGTCCGGTAGAAGTAAATGCATCGGCCAGAGCGAACCCCCCGCCAAATAGCAGTAAAATGCCCCACGGCATCTTGTTGAGTGTTTCCCAATCCATAAGGGGGACTTTGTGTTTTGATTCTCGTGAGCCGGTGGTGACGGGGATCAGAAACATGAGAATGCACATCGTCATGGCAACGGTTGAATCGTTTAGAAATCCTGCTGCCTGCATGATGTCAATCGGGTGATCACCCTGTCCCATCGAAAGACCCGAGACCAACCAGCGGGCGGCGAGATGCTTCCAACCGGGTATGACAAACCCGAGACCAAAATCGAGATCGCTGCGGAACATCCAAAGAGCTGCGGTGACTCCGAAAACGGCCAGCATCCATTTTTCTCCCTGAGAGGCCGGTCCCAGTGCCGACAATCGTTCTCGAAAGAAATGCTTGCCGACGGGTGTGGTTCTTTCGATCGATCGACACAATTTCCACCAAACGATCAGAAAGAAGATCAATCCTAACGGGAGAAACGCAGTGATCCACGCTCCCATCGAAATTTCGGGAGCCTCTGGGAAATTGCGTTGAAAGATTTCTACAAACGCGACATTGGTGGGAGTGCCAACGAGTGTCAACATTCCCCCAATGCTGGCTGAATAGGCAATTCCCAACAGCAAGGCTGTTTCAAAATAGGAATGGTTTTGTTCCTGATCACCAGACACCTCGCGGAGTGAGGTGGTCAGCGATAAGGCTATGGGAAGCATCAAGAGAGTGGTTGCGGTATTGCTGATCCACATCGACAAGAAGCCGGTCGCCAACATGAATCCCAAAACAACGCGCTGCGGGCTACTGCCGACAGAAGTCAGAATTCGTAAAGCGATGCGTCGGTGGAGTCCCCAACGCTCGATCCCCAACGCGATCACGAATCCGCCGAAATAGAGAAAGACGGTATGACTAATATAAGAAGCCGCAACCTCTTTTGCTGAAAGTATCCCCAAAATTGGGAAGAGCGAGAGCGGGATGAGACTGGTCACATAAATCGGTATCGCCGATGTGAGCCAATACGTGCCCATCAACAAGGTGGTTGCCAACAATCGTTGCCCCGCCGGAGAAAGCCCTGCTGGAGTCGGTAGAAACCAGACTATCAAGAAGAGTACAATTCCCAACCACCGACCGACCCGTGTGACACGACTAGATGTGGAGTTTGGCGAAGCGGACAGTTCTTTGAGAGTATTGTTCATCAGGTGCATGTTATCAGGAGAGTGATTAACGAAGTGGAATCTTACTGGAGTTACCACGGGAACCCCAGCCTGAATCTGATGGTGAACGAAAAAGACGGGGAAGGGTGAACGAATCCTGAAGAGACAACTGGAACGACCAGTTCCCGGCAGTTATATTGAATCCAGCTCGTGATTTTGACGAGATGAACTACTAAGACAGACTACTGAATAAACGGGAAAGAATCCGCTATGCAAGAATGGCCTATTGGAGTATTCGCATCAATTGACGCTGGTTTGGGCGTTCATCTGGATGTTGCTCAGGAGTTAAATATTCCCAGCGTGCAGCTTCACGCACCTCATGGGGATTCTCGGAACCCGGAGAACGCGAAAGCGTTTCTCGCCAAGTGTGCCGATGCGGGCATCACGGTGACGGCCGTCTTTGGTGGATTTGATGGAGAGAGTTACGCCGATATTCCGACGACTGTGAAAACGGTGGGGCTCGTTCCCGAAGAGACCCGTGCAGCACGCGTGCAGGAAATGAAAGAAATTTCTGACTTCGCTCGATTACTCGGTTGTGCCACTGTTGCGCTTCATATCGGGTTTGTCCCTCAAGACAAAAATTCGGAAAGTTATAAAGGCTTGATCGACTGCACACGTGATCTGCTCGATCATATCGCCGATAATGATCAGCAGTTGAATCTGGAAACGGGTCAAGAAACGGCCGATCATCTGCTCGACTTTATTAGCGAAGTTGAGCGAGATAATCTGTTTATCAATTTTGATCCGGCTAATATGATTTTGTACGGAACGGGCGATCCGATTGAAGCTCTCAAGAAAGTTGGTAAGTACGTACGCAGCATTCACTGCAAGGATGGCAAGTGGGCTCCCGAAGGAGAGCGGGGCAAGTCCTGGGGAACTGAAGTCCCTCTCGGTGAGGGAGACGTTGGAATTGAAACCTATCTACGGACTTTGCAGGAAATTGGTTACAAAGGACCGCTCACCATTGAGCGAGAAATTCCTCAAGACCCCGTCAAACAAAAAGCGGATGTTGGGCAGGCCGTGAGTCTGTTGGAAGAGTTGCGAACAAAAGTTTTGGGAAAGTGAAAACTAACGGCGATCAGTTGTCTTCCATATTGGGAGGTTGTCGCTTCTTTTTCTTTTCGGCTTGCTGGGATTTGTTTTCCAGTCGTTTCCGTTTTGATGCTTTGGTCGGCTTGGTCGGTTTGCGTGGTTTCGGAGGGCGCGCCACAGAACGAATCATCTTTTGAAGTTTCTGAAGTGCCACTCGTTTGTTGAGGTGTTGGTCTCGGTGGGTTTGCGATTCGATGAGCAGTACGCCTGCTGTGGAAATCTGATTCGCGTACTTGTCCATGAAGCGAAGTTTCAGATTACGACCGATGATTTCAGACTCGGCCACATTCCAGAAAAGTTGAACTTTTGAGTTGGTTTTGTTGACATGTTGCCCACCCGGACCGGAGCTGCGGACAAACTGAAAGTTGAGATCGGCGAGAGGAATCTTGATGGTGGAAGACACCTGCAGTTTGCTGCGGTAAACCAGGTCGTCGGGTTTGGATTCAGCCATAAGAAATTACACTCACAAAATCTTGAAATCTTCAATAGTCGCAAACAGTTCTGACATCACTGTAACAGTATCGAAAATTCGTCAAAGGCTCTTCGATGGAATTTCCACGAATGTTAAAAGTTCGACAGCATTTTGACCGCCCTGTGGTCGAAAACATCGCAGAGACGGTGCTGTCTGAATTAAAGTCTCTCCAGTTGGAGACACAGATTCAACCGGGGCAAACCGTCGCTGTGACGGTCGGTAGCCGGG
>JAQWSQ010000064.1 GCA_029243145.1 Planctomycetaceae bacterium
GTATTTGATCTGCTCCGATAGAACGACTAGCCTGATAGGGATACAGTCTCATTATCAAGGGAATCCACGATGTTTCTCCGTCTGATTATAAACTTACAGATCTTCGTTCTCTTCACTCCTCTTGTCGAAGCAAGTCCCCTCACCGATCAACAAGAAATCTTGCGAGGAGTCAGCTCGATTGAAGTGGGAGGAACCGTCGGAACCTTACTGGTCTATGGTGAAAATGCAGTCACCTTGGCAGAAGGTCAGAAGAACGAAATCAATTACCCTATCGCGGCAGCAGCTCGCTTGGGGAAAGGTCGCTTGGCGGCCTTTGGTCACGAGTCGGCATTTGGGGACAAGTACGATGCCAACGAAAAACTACTCTCCAACTTGCTGATGTGGTTATCCGGTAAGGACTCACAACTGACTGACCTCAAGATTGCCGTACACGGAAACGGACGTTTTACGGCTGCCTTAAAAAAACGTGGCGTTTCTTCATCCACTTTGAACGATGGAAACTGGAAGAAAACACTTTCAGAATCCGATGTGATTGTTGCCAGTGTCGGAGCGATGACAAACGAGCAAGCGGATGAGTTGGCAATATACGTCAAAGAGGGTGGAGGACTGTTGTGCGGATTTCCAGGATGGGCCTGGTCTTCCTACATTGCCAAAGAAAAAGGAGCCGTCCTCAAGGATGAGTGTCCTGCAAATCACCTCTACCAGCAAGCGGGCATCGTCTGGACGACGAGTACCGTTTCGCTTCCCAATCAACGTGCCCGACTTTCTAACAAAGATTCGCTGCTGAACACCAATGTGATGTTCCTGCTTGATGCCATCGAAGATCCCAAAACCGCTCAAAATGTTTCCCCCGAGACCGTGGCTTCCGCATTACTACAAATCGGTGGCAGTCTCCCGAGTAATGATTCGACAGTCATTCCTCGGTTGAAAGCGCTACTCAAAAAATTTCAGCCTCAGTTAATCGCACCAACCACGAAAAAAACAATCAGCAAAACGCAAACCCAAGCTTATCTGGGTTGCCTGCTCGATGCGGTTTATGCGGCCTCAGCACCTCCCGAAGAGCTGATGCCCTCTGAATTGGGGGTTCCCTCTTTAGGGAGTTGCCGAAAAGCAAGCAAACGTGAAACAATCACAACGACAATCGAAACCCAAAAACATGGACGATACGGTTTTGGTGCCTATGCATACCCTGGAGAACTCGTTTCGGTCACGTTACCCGATGCAGCGGTTAAAGCGGGATTTAAAATTCGAGTCGGCGCTCACTCCGACAAACTCTGGGATAAAGATAAATGGGAACGACCACCGCAAGTCGACCGAGTCTATCCGGCTCATGCCTCCTCATTTCAAGTCGCCAATGCCTATGGCGGTTTGATTTATCTTGAGGTTCCTCGCAACTGCAAAATCGACTCCGTAAAAATTCAAGTTGATAATGTGATTGCGGCACCTTACTACAAACATGGTGTCACCGAGCCGGCTGATTGGCGGTCTTCGTTACGAAATGCACCCGGCCCGTGGGCCGAACTCGAAACCGACAAAATGATCCTGACACTACCTTCAGACATGATTCGTACTCTCGATTTCCCCGACAAACTGATGGATCATTGGATTAAAGTTCTTGATGCCTGTGCCGATCTGGCGAGTATCAATCGAGATCGTCCGCGTCACGAGCGAATTGTTGCCGACGTGCAACCATCTGCCGGTTATCTCCACTCGGGATATCCCATCGTGGCCGACATGAAAGCTTCTCCTCGAATGGGAAACTATGAAGAAATGGTTTCTCAAGGAGATTGGGGTTATTACCACGAACTGGGTCACAATCATCAGCAAAAAGAATGGACGTTTGACGGCACAGGCGAAGTGACCTGTAATCTGTTTGGGCTGTACTGCTTTGATAACATCCATCACGGCAAGGCCAACCATCGCTTCAGTGATATGACCAAATGGTATGAGGAAGCGCGTGCCCACATCGCGGGTGGTGCTCCGTTTGACGATTGGAAATCGAAGCCGTTCTTGGCACTTACCATGTATGAGCAAATGATACGAGAATTCGGTTGGGAACCCTTCAAAACCATCTTTGCCGACTATCAAAAGATGCCAGCGAGTCAAAAGCCAAAAACAGATCTCGAACGCCGAGACCAATGGATGATTCGCTTCTCCAAGCAAGTTAATCGTAACTTGGGGCCGTTCTTTGAAGCTTGGGGGGTACCGACAAGTGAAGCTGCCCGGAAATCTATTGCCGATCTCCCTGCCTGGATGCCAGAATCACTCCAGTAAAACATCGCTCGGTAGAGCTGTCCCTCAAGCGATCAGACATGTAGACTATTAGATGTATACACAATCGCTTGTTCTGAACCGGTAATCTTTGCGCGATGAAACGGTTTGTTGCCTTGGCCATCTTGTTGACGCTTCTGGCGTCATTTGGAACGATCGGGTTTCATTTAACGTCCGAAACCGATTGGTTGGACAGTCTCTATCTTGCCGTCATCACACTTACGACCGTCGGCTCGCGCGAACCTCCCGAACTCGATTCCGATGGCAAAATCTTTGTCATGGTTTATCTGATACTCGGTTTGGGCGTCTTCAGCTATAGCGCATTTCAGATTGGTTCAGTCGTCGTCAACGCGGAACTCCGCGGCATGTTTGAAAGACGGAAAATGCAAAAGCACATCGATCAATTGAAAGACCATTACATTGTCTGCGGGCTCGGCAGAATGGGAGACACCATCTGCGAGTATCTGCAACAGCGGGGCAAACCATTTGTCGTCGTTGACAACGATGAATCGAGACTGCATGAAATTTGTGTCGGCGATGGCTGGAATTATATCCATGGTGATGCGACCGATGACAACATTCTGAAGAGTGCAGGGATCGACCGGGCCAAATCGCTCGCCAGCGTGTTGCCGACCGATGCCGACAATGTCTATGTGATACTTTCAGCACGATTACTGAATGATAAAATGCAGATTGTGGCCCGCGCCGGTGATGAAAAGGCGGTCGAGAAGATGGAACGTGCGGGCGCATCGCGTGTCATTAGTCCATTCAGTACGGGTGCTGTCAAAATCGCTCGATTCATGATCAACCCGAGCATCGAAGATTTCCTGGAAGTCGCCGATAACCGAGGAACCGATTGGGAACTGGCCGACGTGCAAATCTCCGAAAAAAGCACACTCATCGGCAAACAATTGATGGAAACCGACCTACGCGACCGAGGCGTGATGGTGATCGGAATTCGGCGTGTCGATGGCGAACGCTTGATGCCTCCCCCCGGAACAGCCATCATTCAGGCCGGAGACAGCCTGTTCGCCTTCGGCTCCACAAATGCCGTCAATGCCATGATTACCGAATCGATTGGCGAGAATTCGATTTAAGGTCAGGATGATTACTATCCTCTAGACCTGTCAATTGCCGGACAGCAGGTTAAAATTGGCTCTTGATAACTATTCGCGTTTCACGACGTCATTCGTTTCCGTTTTGTACAGAATTCAGAATCATGGCCCGACTGACACAAGCCGACCTTGTCGACCTCAACCATAAATTTGAAGAACGAACCCCCGTTGAACTCATTCAATGGGCGCACGAAATGTTTGGTGATCGATTGGCGGCCCTTTCGGCGATGCAAAAAGCGGGCAGTGTCTTATGTCACTTAATGTCACAACTTGAATTGGGTTTGAAAGTTCTGTTTGTCGATACGGGAGTGAACTTCCCGGAGACCCTTCAGACTCGTGATCGCATCGCCAAGCAATATGGGTTGAATGTTATCACTCTACAACCCGAGTTAACCATGGAAGAACAAGCCGCCAAGCACGGCGTTCTGTACTTAACAGTTGAAGGGCAACAGGAATGTTGCGACATGCGTAAAACTAAACCGCTACAAGCAGTCAAGGGGGAGTATGATGCGCTCTTGGGTTCGCTGCGTCGTTCTGACGGGGGGAAGCGAGAAAGCTGTCCGATTTTGGCCATTGATGAAAACATGAACTGCCTACGGATAAATCCGATGGCCATCATGGACGACGAACAACTCGAATCCTATATCAGTGAGAACGAGGTTATCACCAACCCGCTGCATGCTCAGGGGTATTCCACGATCAGTTGTAACCGCTGCACGACTCCGGTGCTGCCCAACGAGCCAAAACGAGCCGGACGCTGGAGGCACTTGGGCCCGTGGTCGGTCTATTGTGGCATTAACCCGACCGATATGGATCCGGCGAATTCACCCGCCATTGATCTTTCGCAGGATCTTGTCGATCGCATTCTCGGACGCGAAACAGATTTCATGATCTGATCGCCCTCGCATCTAAGGAATCCAAGGAAAGAGACGACCGTACCAATCGTAAAAGTTCTTGATTTGATCAAATTCCTGCGAGAGATAAATCAATGGTAAGTACAGTGTTCTGAAAGTTTCGTCGTCGGGGCCAGACAACAACGGATAGAGAATCGGAGGGCTGAGAACGTACAGCAACGGAAGAAAAATCAGCCCCATCACAAGGATGGGGCCGATTGAACTTTTCTCGCGCTGAACGAGTTCTGGTTCGTTTTCTGTCATTGGTCGAGCTGCGTCATTTCTCGAAAGAGTACTCGCCGCTGGCAACTTGTGGCGAATTCTTAGCCTCTTTTTTTCGCTGGGCGATTTGTTGATCGACAAATTCGACTAACTGTTTCGCCTGACGAATATCCGAACGGTGGAAGAACTGACTAACGGCTCCACCAAGGTGGTGTTCTTTCTTGGCAGCCAACTGTGGATAGCTCATATCGTCTGTCAGATGCCAAGTTGCGGCTTGCGCGGTCTTTTGAGGAACTTTACCTGTGGCCACCCAAGTCAGAAGTTCTTTCAACTGCTCATCGTTGGTGTAGTCGTCAATCGAAACCAAATGATAACGATTCATACGAGTGGGTGTTTTCAATCCATGATTCAGGCAAACACTATTGAACTCCAGTTTCACGCGACGTTGCGGAGGGATCGAAAAGAACGGTGCTCCCGGCCCAAAGAAGTTATTCGGCTGCCTATTGTTGCCGTTGTTATTTCCGTTGGGTTGAAAGCCGTTATTGTTGTTCCCATTCTGAGCAGTTCCACCGCCGACCGATTGATTGCCGCCGTTAGCTCCCTGATTCTGCGTATTCTGATTAGGGCCTCCAAAATTATTGTTGTTATTTCCGTTCCCATTCCCGTTGCCAAACTGTTTCAAATTCTGGACACCGACAAACGCGGCTGGCATTTGGACGGTGAGCGGCACATCACTTTTGTTCTCGATGAACACAAAGCCGCCCGCTTCGTTTTCTGGTATCAGCCACGCTTCGAGACTTCCTGCTTTGGTTGCTTCAAAGAATTCGACCTTCTTGGCATCCGGGTCGAACGACGGTTTGAGAATCGTAGGTAACCGTTTCGGAGACTCGGCTTCCAATAAGGGAGTGAAACAGACCGAACTCAACAATCCTGCCATTAGCCCTGCAATTAAGACGCGATTAGAAAACTTCATCAACAAGCTCCTTTCGTGAGGATCTCTCACCCGGTGTCCCGCCTGTCGTCCCCAAATAGTCAACGTTGACCGTGAATGGAGTGGCCCTCGACATTCACCAGCATAAATGTGGATAGTCGATCTCCCGGAATCGGGAAATCTGAACGATTTTATTCTAGTCCATCTTACGCTTTAACAGCAAATATATTTTTCTCACAGAACGTAATGGCAAGATCAGATCTTCCCCAAGTCTAGCTGGGAAAAAACTTTGAGCACATCCGACCAGAGTGAAGAAGATACATCAAGACGTTGATGATCAGAGATTGTTTTAAGGCATTCTTCAGGGGCAGTCTGGCTTAAGATAGAGATTGCACCCGCAGCAATACACGGCGTCCGGCTCAAGCCAGCGCTACAGACAACGAGTGTGCTAACATTATCGACAAGCAACTTGATCAAAGTCTCAATCGCAAATTTCAGACGAGCAGAAGAATTGCCGATCCCATCGAGAATCGGAATTCGACAGTAAATCAGGTCTCTTCCAAAAGTCGAAATTGGTTCCTCCGCTGCAAGGGCTAAAACAGCTTGGATTTCCTGATCATATAACTGTTTTAAATCTCTGAGATCGCTTGCGTTTCCAATCCAAAGAGGTAGTTCTTTAATTTTATTCATGCGTAGGTTATCGCGTGGAAAGTGATCGCGACTCAGACTATCAGAATATTACAGTTTCTCCAACAACTGAAATATTCAACCGACAAAAACTATGCCGCTTGTCTGATCCTCTCCCGTTTATTCGTATCAATCTCCTCGATTCCGACCCAGTGCGGGATCTTGTCCCATTCCAGGTTCGGCTGTTTGCCGGCAATCAGGAATACGCTCGCTCCATTTCGTGAAACCTTCACAAAATGGACGCGGAAACCAAGTCGTTGCAAAAACACCGAGGCGTTCTTTGCACTGAAATGCCAAAGCTGCTCGCAAATCTCATGGCCCCACAACTCTCCCCGCATAATGCCAGGTAACTTCTCCATTCTTGGGAGCGAGAGAAAGAGTATTCCCGCCGGGGCGAGAACACGGTGCATATCCAGACATGTCCGCTCAGGATTATGATAGAAACCGGGGAGATCGGCGGCATGAATGAAATCGAAAATCTGGTCCCGCAAACTCATCTCTTCCAACGATGACTGGTAAACGTCCAAAGACTGCTTTCGAGCCTCTTCCACAAACTGCGGCATCCTCTCCAATCCCATCGCCTCAAACTTTATTTCGCGATCAAGTTGCTTCAGAAACAACCCGCTGCCGCATCCCAAATGTAATGTGCGAATCATTCGTCGTCGAAGAAACAGAAGCTTGATCAGCTTCGTCTGAAGACGGTAAGTGACTCTGCGTCGAATTTGTAAACCAGTCTTCTTCACTGTGTCGAAATGTTGCAAGTATTCCTGTTGAACTTTCTGTAACGAAGGAATTTCCTCAGCATAAACGAATCCACAATCGGTACAGCGTTTGAGCGGACGCGATCCATTGAGACAGAAGAGGTGAAACTCATCACTTCGGCAGACCGGACAAACGTGATAGGTATAACCACCCAATGAACTCATCGCACAACCATGACTTGAATTGAGGGAACGGTTCCCGAAAGAGGCATCATTGGGAACAGGCGGAATGGGATCAATGTGAGCGGAGTTGTAAATTGAGAGTGTGAAAAGAGTCAATCGAGAGAGCCCCCAAGAACTACGTTCGTACAACTCTGGGGGGGAGCCTGACAACGGCTGACCGTTTCGATCATTGTTACATTTACAACTCTGGATGAGGATCCGGCAGGATCTTGACCACAACCCTGTGCGTGAGAAACCCGTAATCCCAAGAAGGCGGTACCACTTCATGTCTTTGAAGTGCGGTAGACCAACAATAGCTGAAAACAAAACACGCATGTACCATCTCGAATCACTGATGGACGAACTACTCTTCAGCAACGCTTTTTGCAACAATTGCCGAAAACACAAACGGTGCCTCGCCATTCGTTAGTGGGACCGACTTCAACACTTGGCTACGATATTGATGACCGGCAATGTCACGCCGAATTTGTGTGAGAACATCGCTCGTCAGATGTTCTGAAGGGTATTGCTGGCGAATGACATCGATTAAGAGGTCTTCGCGAGATTTGAGCTTTTCTTCGGAGGAAGCCGAGTCATCTGCAGGTTGAGAATCTTCCGCGTGAGCAGTTCCGGCTCCCAATGCGAGGGACGATAAGACCGCTCTGCGGGCAAATTCTCGGCGATCACAGGTTTCTGACATCTCGAATTCTCCTCGACAATTGGTTTCGAGACGATTTTATCACTGTCTCCGAGTGAATGCGCTGCTAATATAAAAGGGACGTATTTTCCCCTGTGATTCCTTATTAAATTGTGACTTCATGTATCTGAAATTTGCGAAACGATTACTGCTGGAAGCCGATAAACGACACCTGCTCAAAGTCGCCTGGACGATGGGATGGAAGGGGACGCGCTCCGTCCGTAAACACAAACAACGGATGAAGAAGGGCGAATATTTTCCGCCGTTCCTTTATATCTCGGTCATCAATAGCTGTAACCTGCGCTGTCAGGGATGTTGGGTCGACGTGGCCGCCAAACAGGAGCTCATCGATCTTGAAGCAATGAACAAATTGATCACCGAAGCGAAAGAGATGGGGAACGTCTTTTTCGGCATCGTGGGCGGCGAGCCGTTCATGCACCCCCAATTGTTAGAGATTCTGGAAGCCCACCCTGATTGTTACTTTCAAGTCTTCACCAACGGCCAATTTATCACTGACGAAAAAGCGAAGAAACTTCGCAAACTCGGCAACGTCACGCCGCTCATTTCGGTGGAAGGTAATGAGATCATTAGCGACGAGCGTCGCGGCCGCGATGATGTTTACTCGAAGACAATGGCCGGCATTCAAAACTGTCTCAACAATCGTGTCATGACGGGTGTTTGCACGAGTGTCTGCAAGACTAACATGGACGATCTAGTCACCGAAAAATGGCTCGACAATCTGATCGAGATGGGGGTCATGTACACGTGGTTTCACGTCTACCGACCAATGGGACCAGACGCTTCTCCCGAACTCTGTCTGACTCCCGCGCAACAGTTGGAGTTACGGAAGTTCGTCGTCGAAATGCGAGCGAAGAAACCGATCGTTATCGTCGATGCCTATTTTGACGGCGAAGGGAACGCTCTTTGTCCCGCAGTGACCGGTATCAGCCATCACATCAATCCGTGGGGCGACATCGAGCCTTGCCCCATTGTGCAATTCTCGAAAGAGTCGATTCATTCTTCCGAAGCCGACCCGAGACCGCTTAAAGAAAAATTCATGCAGTCGGAATTCCTGAAAGACTTCCGGGATGTGGCCGGCGATCACACTCGCGGCTGCATTGTCCTCGAACGCCCCGATGTCCTCAAAGCTTTGGTCGATAAACACTCCGCCAAAGATTCGACCGTTCGAAAAACGGCAATGGCGGAACTCGAAGCGATGCAAATTCGCACGTCGCAGTTCAACCCGGCTGAGAAAATTCCAGAAAAGAGTTGGGCATACCGCTTCGCCAAGCGGCACTGGTTCAATGATTTCGGCGTCTACGACGGCAAAGATCACACCAACAAAGCAGCTCCTGACCTGGTGCAACTCGACACCGGTACGGCGACCCAGGAAGATGTTGCCAACCGGGAAGAATCTCTGTCCGTCTGAAATCAATTAACTGCTTGATTCAGATCGGCGATTCGGTTCTTCTTGCTGCATGAATCGATTTCTCTCTGACTATGCGATGCCGCTCGTTCTGGTCCTGTTGTGTGCTTTGTTCAGCCTGTTGACGATCAAAGAGCAGACACCCACTGGTGAAACCGCTGCGCGACAACTAGCAAAGCGAGTCGAATCGAGACAAAGCATTCTGATTGCCGCTGCGGACCGCGATGCCAAGTTCTATAAATCCCTGAAATCACAATTGGACAAACAGGGAATCGCGTACGCTGCGGTGATCGGGGAACCACGAGATGCCGCCCTCAAGCTGAAGGAACTCTCGGACGCTCAGAAATCACTCGATGTGATTGCCGTTGCCGGTGCAGCCTCCGACTGGCTCGTCTTCGCCGACCTGGAAATCGATTATCCCGGAGTCGGTCCGGCAGAGGTGATCATTCCCGAGCCATACCGCTGGCCCGTGTTTCTCAATCGAGCCAATCTATTGAATATCGGTAGTCAAATTTCGATCATTGCCATCATGTCAATTGGCATGACGATGGTGATCATCACGGCGGGAATCGACCTTTCTGTCGGCAGTCTGATCGCATTGTCGGCGGTCATCTGTACTCTGTTTATTCAGCAGGTGGCCGGTGGTGAATCAGCCTCAACCCTCGGTATGATGGCTGGTGCGTGCCTGGCGATTGTCGGTTGTGGATTGGTCGGCGGCTTCTCCGGTTCGATGGTCACGGTTTTTCGTGTTCCACCGTTTATCGTCACTCTGGCGATGATGCTTGTCGCGAGTGGTTCTGCATCGTTGTTGTCTCAAGGGAAATCGGTCTACAAGATACCGTCTTCGTTCACCTGGCTCGGTCGTGAAACAACCTTCTTTGGCTTGCCGAACTCCGTTACTTTGATGCTGATCCTGTACGTGATCGCTCATGTTGTGATGACGCGAACCGTCCTCGGGCGGTATCTGTACGCCGTGGGTGGAAACCCCGAAGCGGCACGCCTCTCGGGTGTTCCCGTGAAACGAGTCATTCTGTTTGCTTATATGATGTCGGGGTTGCTGGCGGGTGTCGGCGGTGTGGTGATGGCATCTCAGCTCAAAAGTGGTTCACCCACTTATGGGTCAATGTACGAACTGTATGTCATCGCGGCGGTTGTGGTGGGAGGAACTTCACTCTCTGGTGGAGAGGGCAAAATCCTCGGCACGCTGACTGGTGCCTTCATTATCGCCGTCATCCAGAACGGCATGAATCTTTGGAAGATCGAACCGTTCACTCAGAAAATCGTTTTGGGGATGGTCATCCTACTGGCTGTGCTGTTGGACACGCTTAAGCATCGACGATCTTCCTGATTAATCCACGAACACAAATTCGTTCAGATTGAGGATCAGGCGGCAGGTGTTCGTCAAGCCGTTCTCTTTGGCATAAATGACGAGCGATTTGAGTTCGGAATCGGTCGGAGGTCGAGAGAGTGCCAACGAGTAGCCTCGCGAAATCTGAATGTCCAGACTGTCCGCTTCTTTCTGTAATCGTTCTGCAAATTGCTCAGACATGGCCAACATGAACTTGTTGTTCATCAACGAAAGTGCCTGAAGCGGTGTGATTGTCTGGTTCCGTTTGGGAACTTGCATTGACGGGTCGGCACAATCGAGAGTGGTCATGAACGGCTGCTGTTGCGACCGGACTGCGAATCGATAAACAGAACGACGATGCGACTTAGGGTCGAGAGGATCGTGAAGGTGATATTGATAGTGGGGTGAGTGTTGCGGCTTCTCAATCACAAAGTCCTGAAATCCAGGACCAAACATTTCGAAATTCAGTTTGCCGCTCACCGCTAACACGGAATCGCGAATGGCTTCTGCGTCGAGACGTTGTCGCGAGAACTTCCAATAGAACTGATTTCCGGCATCAAGCTCGCGATTTGCGGGTATATCGACCGAGGACTGACGATAGGTGGCACTGTTGCAGATCAGACGGTGCAGGTCTTTGATGGATTGACCGTTATCACGGAAGCGACTGGCCAACCAATCGAGTAATCCAGGATGCGTGGGCGATTGCCCCATGCGACCGAAATCATTGGGAGAGTCGACGATGCCGCGTCCAAAATGATAGAGCCAGACACGATTCACAATCGACCGCCACGTGAGAGAATGATCGTTGTCGGCGACCCATTCTGCCAATCGCCTGCGTCCTTCTCCTTCGGAGAGGCCATTCGCATCGTCAAATAGTCCTTGACGATGTTTGAATGCCGCGATTGCGGCAGGCGACATCACATCGCCGGGTGTGGCAATGTTGCCACGATGCAGCAAGCGAATTTCGCGTGGAGTCCCCTCAGTTGGTTTGAAGTTGCCCTGTGTCTTGAATCTTGTTGCTGCTGCGTAGACAAGTTTTGGTGTCGGCATTGCGTTGAGCTGAGTGCTGACCTCATCCAAGTCGGCCAGTAATTGTACACGCCGTTTCCATTGTTCGTCAGTCAGAGCAGAACGAGTCAGTTGTTGTTGACGATTCAGCAACTTCTTGTGTTGCTCGGCGGCATCGCCAGATTGTTTCTTGCCAACGTATAAGCCATCAACCAGATTAGATTTCCGCCAGCGAACAGGGGCTTCGATGGAATCGAGTGCGGTGACTGTTTTCCCCAACGCAAGATTGTTTCCAGCGGCATCAATCGCTTCCAATTCGGCGACTGCCAGAATGTAATCATTTTTTCGTTCGGCGAGTTGAGTGGCTGTGAGTCGAATGTAGCGAATGGTCTGTTGATTGGCGGCGAAGACCAGCGGATCGGTGCCAGGATTTGGGACATTTTCGGTCGTTCGGTCGACGAGTAGAATCACATCGTTCGCGAAATCTGCTGTGAGGCTTCCTTCCAACTTGAACCTGACCGGAAATCCGAAGCCGGCTCCGATATTGGCGTAATTATCTTCACACCCCGCCAGTCGAATCTTGTCGAGAGTAACCGGTTCTCCCAAATCAAGTTGCACCCATTTGATCACATTCGGCTTGGGTACAATCTGGCTGTGATAACCGTATTCCGGTTGACTGGCACCTGCCGAAGCCTGATCAGAAAGTGATTTCAATTGCTGTGCAACGACGGCAAGCTCTTTCCCTTTGTTCTTTTGGATGATTGCCGCAAACTGTTTTTTCTCTGATTCCAAAGTTTCCTGCCGGGCGATTAACTCCGTTCGTTGTGCATGCAAATCGGGATCGTCATAGTACCAGCGATCGGCTCGGTCAATTGCTGAAAAGACAGCCTGCAAACTGTAATAATCTTCCATCAATAACGGATCAAACTTGTGATTATGACAGCGAGCACAACCGATGGTCACACTATTGAATGTCTCCATTACCGTGCGAACCATATCGTCTCTGTCGAGATTACGGGCAATCTTACCGTCCAGTTTCGATTCGGGGACTTCCACGTGACTGATGTAATCCCACGGCCCCGAAGCGAGAAGCCCAGTGGCAACAATCCCCTCACCACCTGTTGACTCCATCACATCGCCGGCAATTTGTTCTTTGATGAATTGACCATACGGCTTGTCTTCATTGAATGCCCGAATCACATAATCGCGGTAAGGCCACGCATTGAGCCGCAGTTTGTCTTTGTCATAGCCGTGCGTGTCGCCGTAATGGACGACATCCAACCAATGTCTGGCCCAGCGTTCGCCGTACTGGGGTGAATTCAAATACCGATCAACGAGGTTTTCGTAAGCCCGTGGATCCGAGTCGGCGATAAATTGTTCGACTTCCTCGGGAGTCGGTGGCAAGCCGATCA
>JAQWSQ010000075.1 GCA_029243145.1 Planctomycetaceae bacterium
CAAACAGCTTGTCGGGAGACTCCGCGCAGAGCGATTCTGAAACCGCGAAACACAGACAGAGCGCGAACAGGAGAAACCGGAACGCCATAACAAACCTCGGCAGGATAAAAAAATCAGGTGGGATCAACTCACCTTCCATTATGAGGGTTTTTGACCCTTGCTCTCAACGTGAGAATCGAGAATCTCAAGAAATGAACCGTAAGATTTCACAATTAAACCGATTGAGGCAGTCATGGGGTGAGGAGCAATGATTCTTCGTCCACAAAATATGCGGGATGCGTGGCACATCAACTTTGCGTTTCCTCCCAATGACTGCGCGGGGCAATCAAGGGTGTGCCATACACTGGGTGTTGAAGGATCGTAACCGGTATGCCGAAGGCTCGCTCAATTAAGGATTCGGTCAGGACTTCAGCGGGCGTCCCGACGGCAATCAATTCTTCATTTCCCAACAAAGCAATGACATCGGCAAAGAGAGCCGCCAGATTGAGATCATGTAATGAAAGAATGGTGGTCAGTTGTCGGTCGTGTGTGAGAGACTGTACGAGGTGTAACACTTCGTGCTGGTATTTCAAATCGAGTCCAGCGGTTGGCTCATCGAGCAGCAGGACTTTGGCTTCCTGTGCCAAGGCCCGTGCCAAAATCACACGTCGCCATTCGCCGCCCGAGAGTTCGGTGATGGGACGATCACGAAGCTCATCCAGACAGGTTCTCTTGATCGCGTCATCGATGATATGGTGATCTTCCTTAGTCAATGGAAATATCCAGCCCCGATGTGGTGCGCGTCCTAAGCGAACCGCCTCTTCAACACACAGCGGCCAATCCCGACTCTCTGATTGTGGCATCACGGCTAATTCTCTTACGCGCTGTTTCAACGAGAATGAACGGAAATCTTCGTCAGCCAATTGAAACGATCCTGAGAGAGGGGGAAGTTGTCCCGAGAGAGTTCGGAAGAGAGTCGTCTTCCCGGCACCATTGGCTCCCAATAACACGAGTGTCTTGCCTGGCTCGGCAGTCAGAGTGACATTCTTAAGAACGGTTCGTGATGGGTAACCGCAACAGAGGTTCTCGATTTTCAATTGACTCATGCGGTTCCCTTTTTTGTCTTCAAAAGGAACAGAAAAAACGGACCACCCAGCATCGCGGTCAAAATTCCCACGGGGAGTTCGGAACTCCCCATAATGGTGCGTGCCAAATCATCGGCGATCAGTAACAACATGGCACCCAGCAAAGCACTCGCAGGTATGAGAAAGGCATGTCGCGCCCCCACCAAACGTCGAGCAATATGTGGACATATTAAGCCGACAAACCCGATAATTCCCGCTGCCGACACCGCAGCAGCGGTGAGCAAACTGGCCGCAGAGAGGACCAACGCGAGGAATTTCTTTCGACCGAGACCAAGAGTGGCGGCCGTTTCTTCCCCAAAGGCGAGGGCATCGAGAGAACGTGAAAGCAGCCACATCATGATCAGTCCCACGGTAATCAGTGGTGTGACGGCTTGTAGCTCGGTCCAGCTTCGTCCCGAGAGAGACCCCATCAACCAGCCAAAAATCACAAACAGTTTTTCACTGTTGACGATCATCAATAACGAAACACACGCAGACAGAAAGGTACTCAGCGCAACACCAGCCAGAAGAAGTGAGACCATTGGAGTCTCGCGATTTCTACCCGCTAAGAGAAACACACAAAGAACTGCTAACAGAGATCCTATAAATGCCGCCAGCGACATCACGCTGAAGCCAAATAGAGTTGTCTGAAGTCCCATCACAACCACCAAAGCGACTCCGAAAGCGGCTCCACTGGCAGAACCAATCACGAATGGATCTGCCAATGGGTTGCGAAAGAGACCTTGGTAACCGGCTCCTGCAACTCCGAGTGCTGCACCCGTCAGACAAGCCAACAATATCCGTGGCAATCGCAACTTCCACAGAATGGTGGCATGGGAAGAAAATATCTGACCAGACGAGATTTCCTGCCACGTTTCGGGAAATTGTGACAGTGACACCGTCACCGAACCGACCATTACGCTAAGGGCAATGGTGACGATCAGAAGGCCCGATAGTCCGCCGAGAATGAGGAACTTACGATTCACTCCGTCTCGCCTTTCGGTGGGCTCACCTCTTTGCGGTTTGGGGCGAACTGTTGGGGATACATCAAGCCAACCATGGTTTCTAAGGCGTCCACCATTCGCGGACCACGCCGGGAGACTTGATCTCCGTCGAGAAGATAGAGTTGTTTTTTACGGGAAGCAGTAATTCCTTCCCAACCGGGTTGTTGGGCAATTTTTTCAAGGACAACTTCCTGACTGTGAGTGGTCGGCGCAAAAATGACATCGGGATTTCGTGCAACGACAATTTCATGAGCCACATACGGGTAAGGATCTTCGACATCATGCAGGATATTGGTTCCCCCTGTGAGATCGAGAATTTCTCCGATGAAGGAACTTGGCCCGGCTCCCATTAATGGTTCGTCCCAAACCTGATAAAACAGTTTCGGTCGTTGGTCGGCAGGAATATTGGCAACTCTGTCGGTCACGATATTCACACGAGTTTGTAGAGAGGAAATGACCTTCGTGGCGGCTTCCCGGTCATTCAAAAGTCGTGCCACCATTTCCATCTCGCGATACATTTCTTCAAGCGATTCAGCCCCCAAGACCAACACCGGAATTTGAAGTTCTTCCCAGGTGAACATCAGAGATTCATGCATCAAATTGGAGCAGAGAATCAAATCGGGGTTGAGGGCGACAATTTTTTCCTGATCAATTGTCTGCGAAGTCACGCCGCCGATTTTGGGCAAATCGAGTGCTGCAGCAGGGTAGTTACAAAACGTCGTTGTGCCGACCAACCGGCCTCCCAATCCCAACGCATACACCAGTTCGGTGTTTTTGGGAGCCACTGAAATGACTCGCGTGGGGGACGTACTGAAAGTGACCTTGCGGTCGTGCGCATCAGTCAGTGTGAGGGGAAATCCAACGGTCTGCTCGCCTCCATCCGAGACAACCTGCACATCGGGAAGATTACTTTCGGCAATGCAACCCGATAGAAAAACGCACAAGAGTAACAGATATTTGACGATGTAGGGTCCGCTGTGCGGACCACTGTGCAGTTCCACATTTCCTGGAAGACGGTCCGCACAGCGGACCCTACGCCTTTTATTCGTCTTCGACTGATGGGGGTGATTCTTCATGACTGGCATTCCTTCACACACTCTTCGAGTGATTGTGAGATCGATTTCAAGTTGACCGTGCTTCCGGCCACTCTCCAATAAGTTTGTGACGCTGCGGCAACCAGTGTCTGATTGGCCCAACCATGGAGATCCCGAAACTGTCGGCCTAACAACGACTCGGGAACGACTCCCATGCCAACTTCTCCCGCGACAACCAAACAGGTGAGGTTGGACTTCTCGATGGCAGCGATAAAATCTCGGATTTCGTTTCGCATTTGCCGTTCGATCTCCTCAAATGGGGTATCGTTTCCCGCATCGAGCAAAATATTGCTGACCCAGATGGTCAAACAATCCAACAAAATGACTCGTGGAGCGGGGGAGATGTTTGGGATCACTTTGGCAAGTTCTCGTCGAGATTCGACAGTTCGCCACGTTGCGAGACGACTTGCCTGATGCCGGGCTATGCGGTCAGACATTTCGTCATCGCTGGCGCTGGCATCGGAAGTCGCCAGAAATACAACATCGTCTTCTCCCAACTGTTCTGCGAGCGCTTCGGCGAACGAACTTTTTCCGCTGCGGACACCTCCAAGGATCATCACCAATTGTCCCATCTCACGACCTCCCTGATTGTAAAGCGAGTGACACGAAATCGAGATTCACTGGAGGTAACGGACGCACTTCTCCATGTGCGGGAATCTGTTCCAGCCATTCGTGGATCGATAACTGATTGGCCAAGCCTGTTAAAGCCGCGATGACTCCTCCGTGACATACGACAACGGTTCGCCCCGGTTGATGTATGTTTTCACATGCCTTGGCGACACGCTCGACAAATTCTCGCGTTGTTTCATTTCCACCGGGACGATAGGTGTTTGGTTCGGTGACCATCTTCATCATGTCGTCACCATGCTCGGCATAAATATCGTCCCAGGATGTGAGTTCCCAATCGCCAAAATCTCGTTCACCCAAGCCTTGCCGTTCTTCCAGGTCGAGGCCAGTCAACTCTGCCAAATGTTCGGCCAGAATTCGTGCACGACTCAAACCAGAATGAACAATACGATCAACCGATAAGCTCGCTAACGACTCAGCTACTTCAATCGCGTGTTGTTCTCCTGCGGGAGATAACTCGACATCGGTTGCGCCGTAACAGACATTCTGATATTGCTCGGCGACGGCCGTATGCCGAACGAAAAGAACTTCGGTACTCTGGTTCATACCGGCCACCTCATGATGGATGCCAACAGAACCACTAATTGACCGAGATAGCCGACACTACCGAGACAGTCCCCCGTGATGCCACCCAGTTTTCTGAGCACGATTTCACGAAACCAGACAACTAAGATCATTAGTCCCACAACACCCGCAAGTGACTGCCAAGGTTGGAGATACGCCCATGCAAAAAACGTGGGAACGGCCCACACACTACCAATCAAGACATCTTTGAATTGCATTTGCTGTCCGACATCGCGCGACAAAGAGGCTCGCTGTTCAATCGGTTGAACAAGCCACATCACGACCAGAATGACCCAACGACCGATCACTCCCGATGCGATCATCACAACGGCCCAGTGAAGTAGGTCGCTCGGACCAATCTTATTGAGAAGTTGAATTGTGGCTCCAGTTCGAATCGCAACTGCCGAGACGAGTCCCAGAACGCCGTAAGTACCTAGACGGCTGTCTTTCATGATTTCCAGAACGCGTTCGCGCGTCCATCCCCCTCCGAAGGCATCGCAGCAATCGGCCACCGCATCTTCGTGCATCGCTCCGGTGAGTCGAAGTTCGAGTGCCAACGCCACGATCACTGCTAACCAGACTGGCCAGACGAGTGAAGTCGACCAGACCAACCCAACCGTGATGACACCGATCATTCCTCCCACGAGCGGAAAATAGCGCGGGCAATCTCGCAACGATTGGGGATCAGCCAAGCGAGAGGAGACCGGCACTCGCGTCAAAAACTGAATGGCCGTGATGAGTGCCCAGCACTGTTGTTTGAAAATATTGGTTGATGGTGTGTCGGTAGAAACAGAGGCCGTCATGAAGTCGCCTCCTTCGGGATGCCCAAATCTGCAAACGTCGCCATTTGACTCATCAAGGCGGCAGCCGCATCAAGCATCGGCATCAACAATAGCGCACCCGACCCTTCTCCCAGCCGCATGTCCCATTCGAGGAAAGGTTGGAGACCCAGATGATTCAAAGTCAAACGATGGCCCGGCTCGGCAGAAAGATGGGCGGCGATTAAGTGTTGACTCGTTCCCGGATGCAGACGTTCCGCGATCAAGGCGGCGGCCGTCGTCACATAACCATCGAGAACAATCGTCAGTCCCTGTTGGGCGGCATGTGCCATAAGACCCGCCATGGCGATAATTTCATATCCAGCAACGGAAGCGATAGACTCTTTGTCAGAAAGTATCTTCGCACGATCCACCGCCTCGGCAACAATCGTTCGCTTGTGTGCAAGCATCTCATCATCGGCCCCCGCACCACGACCGACTGAATACTCAAGTGGAAGATCGGCCAGCAACATCGACAGACACGCCGCGGATGTCGTATTACCGATGCCCATTTCACCGCACGAAATGACTTTGATCCCATCCTTAACTGCGCGCTCGGCTTCTCGTTCACCCACTTGCCAGGCTTGATCGAATTCAGCAACGGTCATCGCAGATTCGAGAGACAGGTCACGAGTTCCCTTGCGGACACACGATTCAACGTAAGTGATATCAGAGTTATGGGTTACAGGTCCATTCAGCTCTCCCTTGACGCCCACATTGACCAGAACCAAATCAGTATTGGACTGCTTCGCCAGAACCGATGATGCGGCTCCTCCTCCAAGAATATTCCCGACCATCAACGCAGTCACAGCCGACGGCCACGCAGAGACTCCAGACGCGACCACACCATGATCGCCGGCAAACAAGACCATCCGTCGCGGTTGAGCGACCGGCGAAAGTGTCTGTTGGATCTCGGCAAGGCGAGTTGCGAGATTTTCCAATCGCGCAAGGCTGCCAGGCGGCTTGGTCAGTTGATCGAGATGAGTTTGAATGTCTGTGGGGGAGAGCATCTTAGAATTCGACTCCCGGCTGAGGTTTGATGCCCTGCTTGAACGGATGCTTGATCAGAGTCATCTCGGAGGCCAGATCGGCAAAGTCGAGTAACTCTTGCGGTGCGCTGCGACCGGTGATGACAACATGTAATTCGTGTCGTTTGTTCTGGAGTTCTTCAAGAACTTTCTCGACATCAATGTACTTATATTTCAAAGCGATATTGAGTTCATCAAGAATCACCATATCAAACGAAGGATCACGCATCAGATCGACCGCTTTCTCCCATCCCTTTCCGGCAGTGGCAATGTCTCGTTCTCGGTCCTGAGTCTTCCAAGTAAAGCCTTCCCCCATCGAGTGAATCTCGATGGGAAGATTCAATTTGGGAATAATGGTCGCTTCGCCGGTTGAGATCGCACCCTTAATGAACTGCACGATGCCCACTTTCATGTCGTGGCCGAGTGCTCGCAAAGCCATGCCGAACGCGGCAGTTGACTTCCCTTTGCCATCGCCCGTATGAACGATGATAAGTCCTTTTTCTTCCGTTGTCTCGGCCATCTTCTTTTCGAAGACTTCGTCTTGGCGGATCATCTTCTTCCGATGAGCTTCGTTAATTTCTGCGGTTGTCTTTTTTGACGAACTCATGATGTGGTTTCTATTTTTGAAGCGATCAATTCCATCAAAGCGTCTGTCCCCAATGCGGCTTCAACCTCATCGGCCAGACGGTCTAGTTCTCGCTCTACGAGATCTGCATACGAATAAGTGGTGCTTGACGGTTTCTCGTTCGACCACCCTTTGTGCTGTTTGATTTTTCCGATCCAGGCGGCACGAAAATCGTCATTGTGAAACAAGCCGTGTAGATAACAGCCCCAAACTCGATTATCGTAACCAGCAGAACCACATGGTGTTGCAGCTCCTTCTATGTCCAACCATCCGCTATTTGTCGTACTGGTCCCTTGATGGATTTCATACCCGGAGACGGTCATTCCGGCCGTTTCTGGAATGGGAGTATTTGCCGCGATAGTGGCCGAGGTTTGTCGCGTTTGTTTCTCTCCACCATTAAAATTCGTATGGATGGGAAGTAATCCCATCCCGATGGCAGAGGGGATATCTGATTCGATCTGCTGCGAATTGTTGATCTGTTCTCCTAGTATCTGATAGCCTCCACACAAGCCGATGATTTCCACTCCGCGTTCTGCGGCATCCACAATTTCGTCTGCCAAACCGGTTTTGCGCAGCCATTGCAGATCGTCGAGCGTGCTTTTTGTTCCCGGCAGGAGAATTATATCGGGAGTTCGCAAATTGCGGGCCGACTTCACAAATCGAATGCTTACGTCGGGTTCGCTGCGAAGCGCATCAACATCATCGAGATTCGAGATGCGTGGAAAGTAAATGACGGCGACATCCAATCGATGACCGTCTGCTTTGTCAATCATCTTGGTTTCTTGCACGGGGGCGGCATCTTCTTCTGGAAGATTCAAATCCTGGACAAAAGGAACGACTCCCATCACGGGGACTCCGCTCCGCTCTTCGAGGATCGAAATCCCGTCATCGAACAACGAGAGATCACCGCGAAACTTATTGACGATGAATCCAGTTATCCGGGACTGATCTTCTTCCGGCAACAGCCACAAAGTTCCCAATAACTGTGCGAAGATCCCACCAAGCTCAATATTTCCCACGAGTAACACTGGAGCATTGGCATAACGGGCGACGCGCATGTTGACGAGATCAAACTGTTGCAAGTTGAGTTCGGCCGGGCTGCCGGCTCCTTCCATGATGACCAGATCGTATTCTTCGCGAAGCGAATCGAGAGCAGAAGTGATTTCGGACCACAACATCTGTGAGCGTTCGAAGTAATCTCGCGCGTCCAAGTTATTCCACGGCTTGCCGTTTACAATGACTTGGGAGCGAGAGTCGGCTTCCGGCTTGAGCAACACCGGATTCATTTGATAGGTCGGATCGATGCCGCACGCGAGTGCTTGAAATGCCTGCGAACGTCCGATCTCTCCGCCATCCGCACAGACGGCGGCATTGTTGGACATATTCTGTGCTTTGAACGGAGCCACGCGATAACCCTTGCGTCGATAAATGCGACACAAAGCAGCGGTTAGCAGACTTTTGCCTGCCGAGGAACAGGTTCCCTGAATCATGAGAGTTTTGGCAGGTCGACCATTCATGGCGAAGTCACCCCTCTCTTGATAAGAGAGGGGGATTCGGTATCTGATGAGTCCATCATTTGCTGATGACCCCACGATTCAAAAAACAGAATGTCCTCTAAAGGTGTGCGAGTTTTCCAACCTTGTCGTTCGAGATGCGGGCGATCATCGAACGATTCGGGAACTCCCAAACAGAGATAGCCGACCAACTTGATGTCTGCGGGAATACCTATAATTTGTTTGACTCGCTCGGGATCAATGAGACTCACCCAACACATACCGACACCCTCGGCGCGTGCTGCCAGCCAAAGGTTTTGAATCGCACAACAGGTGCTATAGAGATCAGTTTCGGGCATTGTGTTTCGACCGGCAACATGCGGCCCACCACGCTGAGAGTCACAAGTAACGGCAATGTTAATTGGTGCCGAATGGATTGCCTCAAGATGGAGCGACAAATATTTATCGCGTTCTTCGCCGGTGTAATTCACGGCGGCTTTGTTGTTCTCTTCCGCCACGATATCAGCGATGGCCGATTGAGTCTCGCAAGAACGAATGACGGTAAAATTCCACGGCTGCATCAAACCGACTGAGCCGGCATGATGCGCCGCGTTGAGAATTTTGAGGAGCGTTTCCTGCGGAATCTCATCGTTGCCGAATTCGCGGACATCGCGTCTGCGGTAGATGGCATCGAAGAGATCCATAATGTCACTCCTTAGTTAATGAGAGGTTATCCCTTCGAGGGAGCCTCTGTTGTGACGGGAAAATATCGAGGTGCTGATGGGGATTGACTTTGTAGCTCCGATGCGTCGACAAATCCTTTTTTCTTTTTTTGTCGATCAATCACGAGAACTTTTTGGACCGTCGGTTTTCCCGTATCGGGATCAATCAACTCCGAGGAAGAGATTTGTTGCTCTTTCCCTGTGAAATCAATCACCGTCAACTGGCTTTCTACACGAGAAACATCTGCCAGTTCTTCCGACCCACAACCCACCAGACAACACAATGCGAGCAAGAACATTCCAGGGCGGTTCATTGCATGCCTCCCATCTTTGACTCCAGCTTATCACGGTTGTCATAGACGATATTACTATCCAACGGACCAAACCAGCCGATATTCAATTCTTCGGCAGTCCCTCCATAGAAATTCGGTGCAGTCACGGTTCCCGACATCACTGCGTTTGTAACACGACCATCGCACCAGATGACATTCGCCGTTCGTCCTGTGTGCCGAAAATGAGTAGACGGAATGGGTTGTCCCCAGACGCCAGGCTGATCGAGAGGGTGAGAACCATTCACGTAATAAGCAGGTTCGATAAATGGGTATTCAATGGCAACCGAACTTCCGCTATCGCCACAAGGCAGAGCCGTGTCGGTGAAAGCAACCGTTCGCGCCAGCGACCCGATGTCGCGCATCCGCGAGGTTTGAATTTGCCCTAGCGAATAATTTGCCCAACCATGGATGTAGGCGGTTCCACCGACGTAGTTGGCATTGTAACCGTACCCACCGCCTCCGGCTTCAAATGCTCCAGACCCGCCACATAAAGTGGGCGAATTGATTTCTTCGCTAAAATTCCCGAAGGACGGACAGTGCTTGACGTTCTCATTACTCTCGAAGTAAGGCGACAGTGGGCCGCGATGTGCATCCCAACGATCACTGGCGGTATCGCGTGCTCCAAACCATCTTTGCAGATTGTCGGGAGTCCCTGCGGGAGGCCAGTATCCGCCGTTTGAATCGGCGTACATGTGACAAGCAAGCCCAATCTGCCGAAGATTGTTTTTACAACTGACTCTTCGAGCTGCCGCACGTGCCTGCTGGACCGCAGGTAATAAAAGTGCAACCAGAACGGCGATGATCGCGATGACTACCAGCAATTCGATGAGCATGAATCCCCGAGAGCGATGTGGCGTTAAGAGTTTGGATGAAGCGCAGCGGCGCACAGAAAATAACGAACTTTTCAACATGGCAATTTCCTCGTTGCGATTATTGACCGAAGAGATTTTCGGTCTCGAAGAGCCGTGCGAAGAAAGGACGACCACAGTAAAGCGACGAGCAGACCACAGCGAACAAATCGATGGTTTCTACGTGCAGCCTGATTGCGATCCACTTCCGTCGAGTGGTATCTTCAAAAATTGATCACAGGCAGGTCTTCTGGCTCCCGGATTGTCCTACTGGCTGCGCCTTCCCGTCATCCTAGACAGTGGCAGTGCAGCGTTCGTCCCCGGTTACAGCGGCGGGACCGCAACGGATTTACACCGTTTTCCCTATTCTCCGAGAGATAACTTCTCCCCCGGCACCCGTATCGTTCATGAACGTACCCAGACGGCTATCGGGTGTCAAACGAATTGCGATAGGATCTTCAGCGACTTCTGCCGTAGCTCCTTACAGCGAGCCTAATTAAGAAATTTCGATTCTAATCCTTTGGTCGAACCTCGTTCGTTATTCCCACTCAATCGTACTCGGTGGCTTCGAACTGACGTCGTAAACCACCCGATTGACACCCCGGACACTATTGATGATCCGAGTCGAGATGCGTTGTAAGACTTCCGTTGGTAGTGGATACCAGTCGGCCGTCATGAAGTCGTCGGTACTGACCGCTCGCACGGCAATCACATCTTCATAAGTCCGGTCGTCTCCCATCACGCCAACCGACTGAATCGGCAACAGGACAGCAAAGGCCTGTTGAATTGACCGATATAAATCGGCATTCCGCAGTTCTTCGATGACGATCGTATCGGCCTGACGCAAAGTCACGAGCCGTTCTTCGGTGATTTCACCCAGGCAGCGAACTGCCAAACCCGGTCCGGGGAACGGATGACGCCAGACGATGGATTCTGGTAAACCGAGTTCCAGCCCCATGCGACGGACTTCGTCCTTAAACAAGTCGCGAAGCGGTTCGATCAGTTGAAAACCGAGCTTCTCGGGCAATCCACCCACGTTGTGGTGCGACTTAATGGTTGCGGCTGGCCCATCTACATTGGCACCCGACTCAATGACATCGGGGTACAAAGTCCCTTGAGCTAAGAATTTGGCATCCTTGATCGACTCGGCTTCTTTCTGGAAGACCTCGATAAAAACACGACCAATGATTTTTCGCTTTTTCTGAGGATCGGTCACCCCCGCCAATTCATCGAGAAATCGATCTCGGGCATCGACCACATGCAGGTCGGTTTTGAAGTGCTGGGTGAACTCCCGCTCGACTTCTTCCGCTTCTCCGGTTCGCAACAAGCCGTTATTGACGAAGATGCACGAGAGTTGATCGCCGATCGCTTTGTATAACAAGGCCGCGACCACAGCCGAATCGACTCCGCCGGAGAGACCGCAAATCACTCGGTTGTTGCCGACCTTCTGTTTGACGATTTCGATTTCTCGTTCGATGAGCGAACTGATTTTCCAGGTTCCCTCGCAGCCGCAAATTTTGCGAACAAAGTTAGCCAGCAGTTGACCACCTTGCTGTGTATGCGTTACTTCCGGGTGGAACTGCAATCCAAAGAGAGGACGAGATTTGTGTTTGACGGCCGCATGTGGACAAGAATCAGAATGCGCCAAGGTCTCAAATGTTTCGGAGGCACCTTTGACCTGATCGCCGTGACTCATCCAAGCGGTAATGTGTTCGGGCATGGAAGCGAATAGGTCCGCATTCGAGCTGATATTACATTCCGTTCGTCCAAACTCACCCGAGTCTCCGGGAGAGACTTCACACCCCGTGGCTTGACAGACAAGCTGCATCCCATAACAAATTCCAAGAATCGGAATATCAAGATCGAAGATGGCGGGATCCGGGTGCGGAGCATTATCGCCGTACACACTGGAGGGACCACCCGAGAGGATCAACCCTTTGGGATTGAGTTCCTTAATCCGTTCGACCGGTAAATCGTGGCGAACGAGTTGACAGAAGACATTCTGTTCGCGGACGCGACGAGCGATGAGCTGAGCGGTTTGCGAACCGAAATCGAGAACGAGGATGACTTCGTCTTGCGGATCAATCAATCCTGTCTGACCATCCCACAACTGAACTTCTTTAGCAGTCGAACCGGACATCTGTTTCCTCGGAATCTCCACGCCGAGAGAGCCTCCCGGCGAAATGGGAAAACGAGCCATTTTACCAGCCAGCCAGCGAAATTCAATCTCGACAAGTCGATGACGCAGCTTGTATGACAGAAGCCATTTACGTCAATCCGACAGATTTATCCCGCTGCGAACAGCAGACGAGCCAGCTTCATCCCCAAAAACACGGCCGAGAGTCCCACAATGACATTGAGCAGTATATTGATAGCAGCAGCGTTTATTCGTCCCGCTTGTATCAGTTCCAGCGATTGCAGGCTGAATGTTGAGAAGGTTGTAAGTGAACCGAGACAACCTGTCACAAGAAAAGCAGTCATTGTTTCTGAGGTCATTTTGCGATCAAGAACCAACGCCATGAGTAAACCGATCAGCAAACACCCCGTCATATTGGCGGCAAAAGTGCTCCAAGGAAAATCGGCAAACCGTTTGAATGCCAAGTTGAAACCGTGTCGCGCGATGGCTCCACAAAATCCCCCCATTCCGATTGCGAGAATCAGCTTCATCGGATCGTGACTTTCAGAAAAGGGTTGGGAGCGTTCAATCGTTGTGCAGTTTTCGCAGACGGCCCGAGGTACGGAGCATCCCTTGAATACGTTCAAATTCATTCAGCCAGTCCTGAATGACGTCGAGTGTCAATTGATCGCCGGGAATCGCGATCCCTGAAGAGCACGCCGCACCATCAAGTTGATCGACCAAGACTCGATACTTTGAGAGTGTCCGGTCACCGGCTCGACCACAGACGAAATTGTCTTCGGAGAGAAATAACACCGCCGGGACACGCGCCCCACCGCAAGTGGATAATTCTTCTGCCAAGTCAGGGTTGTCGTCGCGATCAAAGAATCGCAATTGAATTTGATCAGTCGCCTGAGCAAACAAATGAAAGATCGGGCACTGATTGACGCAGTCACCGCACCACGCACCCGCCATCACAATGACTTTCATCTCTCTGACAAAACCAGACAGCAATTTTTGTTGGTCATCCGTTAGCGAGATGACGGATGAAAACTTATTCCACTTCTCCAATTGCTCGGGCGTGGCATATTTATCAAGAAACGCTCGATAGTCGAGACCGTCTGCAAACTTGGCGGCGTAATCCATAAGAGTCGTCTTTAATTTGCGTGAGTTTTACTGATGATCAGAAATTAGATCATCGGAAAACTGTTTGATTTTGTCCACTGCTCGCATGAAAGCCGATTGCCAATCCGCTTCACTCAGCAAGATGGGATGATGTAAAACAAGAATGTTGTCATCCGCACGGTCGGCTTCTGTCAGCTCAGTCATGGTTCGATATCGCTTTTTACTGTGTATTTTGTGCAAACTGCGAAAGCCGGGATGAACGGCAAATCCTTCCGCGATCATCGCTTCCGAAAAACGATCGCGTGACAATCCACCAAACGTAGTGGGATCGTATTGGAATCCCACCTTGTAATAGCCCGGTGATGAGTCGGGATAAGGTGAGCGAAGTGGAATGAGCCCTTCACTATTCTGTAGTGCGTCGAACAGTTTGTCCGCCGATGACTTTCTGATGCGCGTTCGTTCATCGAGTTTGTTGAGTTGCGGCAGTAGCACCGCCGCCTGCATTTCCGATAAAGGTGAGACATCATTCCCTCGCGCAGTGTGCAACGTGATTCTTTGTTGCAGAAGATCGTTGTCGGTGATCAGCGCACCGCCTCGACCGGCAGAAAGAAGTTTGCTGCCACCAAAACTCATCACGCCAATGTCGCCTCCCATGCCGGCAATCGTTCCCTGAATGCGTGCTCCTTCCAACTGGCAGATATCTTCGATGATTGCAATCCCGCGGGGTTCACAAATCGAACGAACGCGATTCATGTCCACCAGCCCGCCGTGTAAATGCGAGACAATGATCGCCTTGGTCTTCTCCGAAAGTGCAGCTTCCAGTTGATCGGCATCGAGTTGCCAGTCATCAGTGCGAAGATCAATCAACACCGGGACGGCATCCAGCAAGACAATATTGGTGAAGTTGGCTTTGAAGTCATAAGCCGACATAATCACTTCATCATCCGATTTGACACCAACCGCCCGCAGCGCCAATTCGACCGCGGCTGTCCCACTGGCACACAGATGGGCAAATTGGCAATCGTGATAATCCCTGATCGCTTCCCTCAATCGATCGCAATGTGGTCCGTGGTATCGCCCCCAATCCCCGGTCTTTATGAGTTCCTGAAAGACTTGTTCGATTTCCGAATCGGTGATCGGCCAATCGGGAGGACCGGGAGGATAAATCGGCTCGCCACCGAGAACTGCTAAGGGATGTCGCGTGTCTGACATAAAAAATCAATTCTCATTGCTTCGAATGGGACAATCACAGTATGGAGAATGCCGACAATTGCTTAAAGTATCGAGCGAGAGAAATTTTCATGTCTGACCTAAACCCACTTATTCCCGAATTAATGACGAACGAGGATCCCACGATCACTCTCGGCGGTCGAACTCTGCAATCACGGTACTTTCTGGCCCCCTTAGCCGGTTATACACATCTCGCGTTTCGGACTGCCATGCGAGAGATGGGTGGCCTGGGATTGGCGACGACCGACCTCGTTTTGGCGACTCATCTCATCTCCGAGAGCAAAAAATCGATGGATTTGGTCGCGACGACCCCCGCAGACAACCCACTCACTGTGCAGATTTATTCGGGAGTGATTGAACATTTGGTCCGCGCGGCTCATTGGCTCGAAGATCATGGTTACGAGGCCATTGATATCAACATGGGTTGCCCGATGGCCAAGATCAACTCGCAAGGTGGCGGAGCACGCATGATGTGTGATACGTCGGGTGCGTGTGAAGTCGTCTCTGCCGTGATTGAAGCGGTCGGTTTACCTGTCAGCGTTAAAATGCGACTTGGTTGGGACAGTGAATCCATCACTGCCCCTGAATTGGCCAATGCCTTTGAAGAAATCGGAGTCGTGGCCATCACCGTGCATGGACGAACGCGCGCTCAGGGGTTTCATGGAAATGTGGATCTCGACGAAATCCGCGCCGTGAAAGAAGCGGTCTCTCAGATCCCCGTGGTTGGCAACGGTGATATTCTCACCGTGGAAGATGCCCTGCGGATGCGAGAGGTCACCGGTTGTGATGCGGTTGCCATCGGACGAGGAGCCATGATGGATCCATGGATTTTTCGCAACCTGGAACGTGTCATCGTGCAGAAAAAAGAACCGATTGAACCGACTGGCGAAGAGAAGATTCAATTCCTGATTCGACACTTCACACTGATGACCGAACAGCACGACGAGTACAGTTGCGTCTTATTCCGAAAGTTCGCGGGATGGTATGGTGCGAAACTAGGGATTCCCGAAGACTTGGAACATCGGCTCAGGCAGTTCGAATCGGTCGACGAGTTTCATGAAATCGTCACTCAGATCAAAGAGCGGCAAGGAGAGCGGGAATCGTGGATTCCGACGAACATGATTCGTGTCCCGAATGGACCCGTTGAGCGCTGGTAATTTACTTCTTGTTCAGATCCTGCAGATCGTCTCGCTCTTTGTAGGGCCTCACCGTGAGATACCAGTCTTCCCAACGCTGGGCGGCCTCGGCTCGCCAAGTTCGTGCTTCCACCTCTTTGCTGGTTCCTTTGGCCACCGATTGCAAAGGGTTTAGAGGAAGTCCTACGCCATCCAATTTTTTACTGAGGACGCACAACCCTGCATAGGCTTCGCGAGCGACATCGAAGTGAGGATCTTTGCGAATTAGATGTATTAACAGAGGTGCTAGCTGCAAATCATTTCCGCGGGCGAGAGACCAGACCGCAATCGAACGAACTTCAGGATCGGGACTCTTCAGGAGTTTCAATAAGCGTTCTGTTTGCCCGATCAATTCTTCCCGTTGGCCGGCTTGAACTTGCTCGATGACCGCCTTTTGAAGGGGAACTAAATCTGCCGAGGCACTCGACTCAAGTTGTGCCAGCAAATCGGTGACAGGAACGTCGGTCGATTTGGTAATGATCTTCCCGTTTTTATTCTCGACGCCACGAAGATCGCTGGGAAGACCGCGTCCACCCGCTAATAACCCGCTTCCAATTGTAGGCTCATCGGGGCGAGGAGGGCGAATTGATTTTGCGGTCGCTTTGTACAAAAACAAGGTGGCAAAACAGGTGCTCACATCGGGGTTCGAGTCTCCCGACCAAGAGCCATTTGCAGCTTGAGTTTTGATCAGAAAATCGGCACCTGTCTGGTACCAGTCATGATCACCCACTTTGTCGACCGCAGCGAAGGCGGCAAATCGTTCCAATCCGTAGAGATAATATAAACGCCAGACGGATTCGTTCAGTCCTAATTCCTCATCGCTGCCCAACAGTCGCAAGCTTGCCTTATATTTTCGCGACAACTCACCGGATGAAATCGCAACCAATTTTTCTTTCTGTTCGGAAATCTGCTCCTGATTTTCTTCTTCGGTGATGTCGACGATTTCCAGAATGCCACCGTATGTTTTGTAGTTTTTTTGTAATTGTTGTTGGCGTTTTTGAACTATTCGCTGTTCGATCACTCCGTTGGGGTACAACATTCGCAAGCACAGGGCCATGCTACTTCCACCGGCTGCAATCAAACTTGGCTTCGCACCCGAACGATTTTCGCGTGATGCTTCATTCGGATGGTAGAGAAAACCTCCATCAGGAAGTTGCGTGTTGGAAAGCCAATTTGCGGCCTTATTCCAGGCTTTTTCAGGGATTTCGATTCCCGCACGATGAGCCGACCACAAACCGAGCAAAGCATATTGCGTGATGCTTGTATCGCCAACCTTCTCATCCCCCTGATTCGGATAATACCAGCCTCCGACCTCTCGTTGACCTTCCAGAATATAATTGGCAATCATCTGGAGTTCGGTTTTATACGTCTCGCCGCCCAAGGCATCGTAAAGCAACGCCGTCACGCCTGCGGTGTAGTATTGATTTCTCAGATTCTTTCCATACTGGCCTGATTGAAAATTCTTCTGATGGGCCTTCAATACGCCCTGAATGTAAGCGTCGTCTTTAGGAGTCCCCGTTTTCAACAATGTGTACGCCACCAACACATCGGACTGGGTAGTATCGGTCGCTTCGGCGATCAAGAAACGACGAGCTTTCTGAACCGCTGCTTTCACTTCCGCATCAGTCGCGGCGTCAAGCACAGAAACATCCTCACAGATAAGGAGGCAGGCAGTGAGCAACATCAGGCAACGTATTGAGAGCATAAGTGGAAACCGGAGAGTAATGAAGGAATCAACGTGGCCCGTTGATTCCTTCATCTTACTCAGGAAAGACACGCCAGGTCAAATTTTCTCAACATCGGCACCTTCTCAAACGATTTCGCAGTCACGCAGCCTCAGAGATTCGGTCTCCGTCGTTTTCGCTGTCGGGCAATAACAAGTCAGACTGTTCTGGCATTTCGGGACGGGATTGCGGAGTCGCCGACAATGAGGACGCTGGCTGGATCGGACTGGTCGCAGGAGAACTCTGATTAAGGGCCGCTTCCTGTTCGATCACTTCGCTCGACAGATTGTTGTAATCGATGGCTCCCGCACATTTGGGTTCATACTCAAAAATCGGTTTACCGAAACTGGGAGCTTCTGCCAGTTTGATGTTTCGACGAATCCGGCTGTCAAAGATTTTCGCGTGGGACCACGGAGATCCGGGATCGCTCTGAGATAAGAAGTTAAACAGGTCATCCGTAATGTCTTGTGCGAGACGAGTTCCCGTCTCGTATAAACAGAGCACCACACCAGAAACGGTCAGTCGTCGATTGAGACGACGTTTGACCAAAGCCGTGGTTTCAAACAATTTCGACAATCCCTGCAACGCCAAAAAGTGGGGCTGTAGAGGAATGAACACTTCTGTCGCTGCGGTGAGTGCATTGATGGTCAACACGCCCAGTGATGGTGGACAGTCGAAGATCACATAATCGAGTGACTGAACTTCAGGATCGGATTCCATCGCTTCTTTCAGAATGAATTCTTTCCGATCCTCGCCGGAAAGTTCAACTTCTGCAGCAGCAAGGTCAATATTTGAAGGAATCACCCATAAGTTGGAATCCACCATTTTCTTGCTTTGGGAAAAAGTCCGCGCTCCGGCGAACACATCGTAGATAGTGGCTGTCCCGTTATACGCTTCTTCTCCGACATGGAGACTGGCATGTCCCTGCGGATCGAGATCAACAAGACACACTTTTCGCCCTTGCGCGGCGAGTCCGGCGGCAAGATTGACACTGGTCGTCGTTTTACCGACGCCGCCCTTCTGATTCATGACGGCGATGATACGCATGGGAATCCTTTCCCTGATTATGAAGTCGTCAGTTGACGAATATTTTGTTGGGGTCCGCGAAAATGTTGCCGCGCAGCGGCGGGGACAAGTTCGGGTCGGAAGTATAGGATCCCGGAAGCAGTCTGGGAAGAGGAATCATAAAACACCATAAAGCATGATCGGTCAATGTTTTAGGATGCGCTTTTAGTTACTCTGTTCAGCAGTAAAGCTACCACCAGCCCAAGAAACATACCTCCTATGATGTAAAATTTCCCCCAACCAACGTCTAACACTTCAATCAGTGCAAGAATCGCATCGGAATGATTCGTCTCGGTCCATTCGCGAGTGAGATCACCATACCGGCCCATATCCACATGCGAAGTTTTCAGAACGAGGAGAAAGAATACGATCACTCCTCCTGAGAAAACCAAAAATGGCGTTTTGTAGGTCGGTAATTTATATCGCTTCGTGGTATAGAGACTCAGAAACAGACCACTAATCGTCAATACAATCAATGCTTGTATCAGTGATCCTAGTTTCGGAAGATAAAGCCCAAGAACAATCATCGGCTAACTCTTATTAATGTGTATAGGTCAGTTGTCGTATTCTACAGACAACGGTAGCGATGAACGAGGAAATTCACATTTCCTCTTGCTCACACAATCGACTCGATTAGAATAAGCAAATACCGAGTTCGCTTTCTCATTGATGTTGCACCACACAAATGTGGTGATCTTTCATGACTCACGAAAAATTGCGGCGTCAAATTCTGTCTGAAACCGCCCGTCTCTTGATCACTCAGCAGGAGACTCTTGTCGGACGTGCTCGACTTCGAGCCGCTCGCAAACTGTATAAAGGCTGGGTGAAACCTGCCGACATGCCCACAGATCGAGAAATCCATGCGGAACTGGATCGCATGTCGAATTTTCATCAGCCGGTTCCCGAAGACCGGTTTGCGCTGTTTCGCCAGCTATTGATCGCTTTGGAAAAAGTACAACAACCCAAGAAAAAACATCCCGAAGGAGACGCTCTCAACCACAGCTTGCAAGTTTACGATCTGGTCTGCGATGAAGTTCCCTACGACGAAGAAATGCTGCTGGCTGCACTGTTACACGATGTTGGGAAAGGAATCGATCCCAAAAATCATCTCGAAGCGGGACTCGGTGTCCTGGGAGAAACGATCACAGAACGAACAGTCTGGCTGATCGCCAACTGTCACGAAGCTCGAAAAATCAAAGAAGGCACCATCGGCATGCGTGCCCGTAAACGACTGCAAAATTCGGAAAACTATGAAGACATCATCTTGCTGGCAGAAAGCGACCTTCAAGGCCGTCAGGTGGGAGTTTCCATTCCCCAACTCGATGACGCCTTGGAACATATTCGATCTTTAGAGACCGAGTTTGGTTTGTGAGAGACACTGAGTACAATCGATGACTCACTTTGAATGATTATTGTTAAATGTGATAGGAGCCAACGCGTGTCGAAAAAAGTTCTCGATGTGGGTCAATGCAACCCCGACCATTCTTCCCTGAGTCATTTTCTGACTTCAAATTTCGATGTTCAGGTCGACCGATCCCACGAAATGGACGACACCTTACAGAAGATGCTCGCGAATCAGTACGACCTAGTGATGATCAATCGCAAAATCGACCGCGATTACTCGGATGGCATGGAAATCCTCAGAACGATCAAAGCCGATGAGACCATGAAAGATGTACCGGTCGTTCTCATTTCCAATTACGAGGACGCTCAGGAAACCGCCGTCAAAGCGGGTGCTGCTCCCGGCTTCGGGAAAGCTCAATTAAGCGATCCGGCAACTCTCGAAAAAGTGACCGCAATTCTGGGAAGTTGAGCACGCTTCACCGGCTAGCTGATCGGTTCAAAGAATCGACTCAGTTCGTGTTCGAGATCCGAGGGATTGAATCCGACCACGATTTCGACATCTTCAGTCGTCTGAGTTCGCATTCGTCGATCAATCACACTCATCCCGCGAGTGAGATCACCTTGCAACTCAACATCGACATGTCGCATTTCTGTCGTGAGTTGTGCCGGTTCGGTCACAGCCATCAATGCGAGCAACTCTGACAATGAGACCCCTTCGACGCCAAGATGCGAATGGTTGGCGCGCAAGAAATAAGTGACCAGTTTTTTGAAGAATCCTCCCAGAGCGCCCGCAGACTCAAACTGAAACCGATTCAGTTCTTCAAACGAAAACACAAATTGGCTCGCCACATCGAGCGGGACCAGCGTTTTTGTGCAGTGAGAATTCATGACAGCGTGAGCCGCATCGGGATCCGCATGAAAGTTGAAATCGGCGACCGCCGTCACGTCGCCCGGCCCTTGATTGACACCACCGAAACAAACCAAGCGGTTCAGTTGTTCCAAAAAGTCGGGCATGCGTTCTACGGCTAATTGAATGTTCGTGAGAGGGCCGAATGTCAGCAAGGTAATATCGCCCTGCATCTCGCGAACCAGTTCCGTCATTAATTTCACGGAACTCTTTAAGTGTTGCAGCGAACTGACGGGAGGTTCGATCTCTCCTAAGCCTCGCGTTCCGTGTAAATCCACGGGACGAGCATTGCCTCCGAGCGAATCATACGAAGAGACGGGGGTGGGATTTGAACAACAGCCCAGCCGCGGCCATTTGACGGGATCGAGCGATTCCAGGATCGATTGCAGGTTGCGAGTCGCCTGCTCTCCTGAAACGACACCCGCTGTGGCTGTCAACGCGAGGACATCCAGACGAGGATCAGTTAACGCCAAAGCAATCGCCAGCGCATCGCCAATCCCCGGATCGGCATCGATAATCACTTTGTGAGTCACTGAATTCGTTCCTGAAAACGGAGTGAGCCGGACGCTTTCATCATACTCGCCAACCTCCAGACAGCCAATGGCTTATCATTGAGGTTCTGAAAAAGTGTCCGAACGGCCAATGTACTCTGGGAATTCGCTCTGATAGACTACATCTCACCAGAATATGATCCACGGTGTTCGAGACTTGATTGCGAAAGAGACTCCAGAAATGAACGTGCTAACTCGCTGCTTGCTGGGTTGCCTCATCACTGTTTCGATAACAGTTCAGGCGGAGGATGATCTCACATCCAAGTTTGGCTTTGATGGGCTGGAAATTTATAAAAGCTCGTTTCGTTCCGGTAATTTGCTCGCGGGCGATTTCAATCACGATGGCAAACAGGATGTCCTAGTGATCGATAACAGCAAAAGTCGCATCGATCTGTTTCAGCAACAAAATCCTGCAAGCAAAAAAGAGACTAAATCCTCGAATTCGGTGAATGAAATTCTCAATGACGGGCGATTCGAACATCGTAAAATTCCCGTCGATCATCGCATTTCTTCGCTCACCGTTGGTGATCTCAATCACGATGGGCGAACCGATATTGCATACATCGGTCTTCCCGACCGGTTGGTTGTTTTATTGCAGCAAGAGGATGCCAGCTTTGAAGCCATGCCCGAACAAAGGCTGGCGGGAGTATCGACTTCCAGTTGGGCCATTGATGCCGGTGATCTGAATCAGGATGGCAAAGAAGATTTGGTCATTCTCGGCAAAAAAGAAACCTGGGTACTGCGACAGTCAGACAAAGGTTTCGAACGCCCTGAAAAGTTACTCAATACCTCCGAAAAATTATCCATTGCTCGTATTGTCGATCTCGATGGTGATGGCAGAAATGATCTTTGCTATCTGGCTTCCAACGGTCAGGAGACCATCTTCTGTGCGCGATTGCAGGATCAACAAGGCAAGTTGGGAGCCGAGCTTCAATTCGACGTAAAACGTCAACGCTCACTGACGACCGAAAATATTGATGGTGATCCGGGAGACGAAATTCTCACCATCGATCCGCTCACCAACCGAGTCAAAGTTCTCAAACTGGTCAAGTCACAACAACAGGCCGGTGAGCTGGCCGGCAAACTTGTGCAATACGGCTTCGGTGGTAGCGAAGGCGCACGAGATCGAGACCTGGCCATCGGTGACATTGATGCGGATGGTAAAATCGATATTGTTGCGACCGATCCGTCAGGGGCACAGGTGTTTGTGTTTCGACAAACAGAAAACTCAGGACTCGACTTGGGGACTGCATTCCCCGGACTGCAAGGAGCTTCGCAAGTACGGATTGGAAAAATCTCTGCGAACAAACCGGCAGCCGTGATTACCCTGAGTTCCAAAGAAAAATCTATCGGCGTGAGTCACATGCAAGACGGACGATTGTCGATTCCCACCATCTTGCCCACCGCCGGTGAACCCGTTGCTCTGGAAGTGGCCGACCTCAATCAGGACGGCCTCGATGAGATTATCTATGTGAGCCGGGAACGCGATGGTCGGTCTTCTAAATATTTCGTCAAGACACTGCAACTTGAGGGCAATGATTGGAAATCGATCAATGAAAAAGGAGTGGAAGTCGATCTTTCCTCCTCTCCCGACCGTCTCTCTGTGGCAGATTTGAACCGCGATACGCATCCCGATTTCCTGATCTCACAAGGATCAGAACGCCCGCAACTGATTCTCTTGTCGGACGCCGAGGGTCAATTGAAAGTGATCGAACCGGCAGAGGGATTCACACTGGGAACCGTCGATGCAGGAGCCGTTTATCTCGGCACCGCAAAAAACCCCGCAGTGGTTGTGTCTCAAGACAATTTTGCCCGCAGCTTTCAACTCGATGAAAACAACCACTGGAAACTACTGGAACAATTCAATGCGAATGAACCGAATGCTAAACTTGCCGGTTCGGTATTACTAAATCTTGACGGTCAACCGGGTGACGAAATTGTGTTGGTCGATACCGGCGTTAAACGACTCCGAATTCTTCGCAAGGAACAGCCCGACCCACAATACACAGCTTGGAAAGAAATTGAACTGGGCGATTTCCCCTTTCGATCCGCGCGTCGTGGTGACCTGAATTGTGACGGCCAAGAAGACTTTCTCTTGTTTGGAGGCAGCCGGTTTGCCGTTCTCTACGCCGGACGAACTGATCCTGAGTTAAAAGAAATTGCCTCCTTTGAAACGGCTCTCGAAAAAGTGTTCTTCGCCGACGTGGTGGTCGGTGATCTCAGTCACGATGACAAGACCGATCTCATCGTTCTCGATACCCGGTCGCATTATCTGGAAATCCTCGACTACGATGCCGAAGCAGGACTTCGTCACGTCATGCACTTCAAAATCTTTGAAGACAAAAGTTTCACCAGTTCTGATGAATCGGGCGGTGCCGAACCGCGCGAAGGCATCGTTGCCGATGTGACGGGTGATGGCATGAACGATTTGATCATTCTGGTCCACGACCGCCTGATTGTTTACCCGCAAGATGCGGGCAGCAAGTAGTCGTTGTGTGGTCAATTAACGATCACTCCTCCAGATATTCCAACCGGCGTTTTACTTCGCCATTCTGTGCCGTCACATCTTTCGGAGTGATGTTAAATTCGTAACCGAGTGCGTCTTGTAGATAGACGACATCATTAAGCACCTTCACATTGATCGTGGGATCCTCGGCTTCTTTCAGAATCCCCATCAAGTGTGGCTGTGGTTCTTCGGCTTTGATAATCGACAGAAACACCGCCGCTTGCAGACGGACCATTTCGTCACTGCTGTCGAGCTGACCCCGAATGGCTTTCTCTAACGACGCAGCTTGTTTCCCAAAAGAACAGCACGCCGTTAATGCCCAATAGACAACACCCGGTTCGGAATCTTTCAGAGCTTCTTTTAATTTCGGCTCCGCTTCAGCGAACGGCAGCAACGCCAAGTCTCCCTGATTGATGAGATCAACGAGGAATCCTTTGCCATCAACGGTGAACTTTCGAAATGCATCGATCCGGTACTGTTTCATTAACTTGATCATAATGGGTTCTGGAAAAATCGAGAGATCGGGCATTGATCGGACTTTATCCCCGACTTTCTCCCGCATCGTGACCAGCTTCTCAGCATACGCTGGATCACCGGCCAAGTTCTTCGTCTCATACGGATCGTTCGCCAAGTCGTACAACGCCTCCGGCGCTTTCGGCTCGAAGAACGCCGCCTGGACCGCGTTCAATTTTCCCGCGTGATACAGCTCCCGCCATTCCTGATAAGCCAGCATCTTGTAACGGTAATTGTTCTGTAACCCATCAGGGTAATAGCTCTGATAATTCCGGTGATACTTCAAATCACCCTTGCGCAATGTTCGCACCATGTCGTATTTCTCGTCGAATCGATCCGCATGGCCGAACGCTTCGTCGCGTGCATTGACCTCTATCATCGAGACCCCTTCACCAAGGAACGGCTTGCCGTCCATATGTTCGGGAACATCCAAACCGGCCAGCTTGATCAATGTCGGACCGAAATCGATGAAGCTGACAAAGCCGTCAACGCGCGTGTTGGTTTTCGTATCGACCAGATGTTGGAACTTCTCGGGAACCCGCACGACCAAAGGCACATGCAGTCCACGTTCATTGGCGTAGCCCTTAGATCCCGGCAACACACCGCCGTGATCGCCGAAGTAAAAAATGAAGGTTTCTTCGAGCAGCCCGTCGTCTTTCAATTGCTTGACAAGTTGCCCCACTTTTTGATCAATGACCTGAATCCGATCATGATAGCGGGCATAGGTGTAACGAAAGGTGGGTGTCTCTGGGTGGACGGGTGCGATGAAGACCGAATCAGGATCGGTGTCGGTTTTCTGGGTCTCCATCTGTTTCTGAGAAAAGTGCAGCGAGCTTTCATGAGAATCACCGAACGTCTGCATATGAAAGAAAGGCTGCGATTTGTCGGGACGCTTTCGCCACGACGATTTTTTGGACGAATCGTTCCACGTATTGGCTGTCTCTTCGGCGTTGTAATCTTTCTTGGAATTGTTCGACGTGTAATAGCCAGCGTCATTCAAATAGGCGGGAAACATTTTCCAGCCCTCGGGCATCGGTACGGTATAAATCTTGCGGTGATACTGTGTCCCTAATCGCGGAGCATACACGCTGGTAATGAGTGTCGTGCGCGCGACCGAACAAACCGGACTGTTCGAGAAGGCGTGATTGAAAATCAACCCCTGCTCGGCCAGCTTGGCGATGTTGGGCGTCTCGGCTCCATGTTCGTCGAACAATTTCAAAAAGTGCTTCGAGTTATCTTCGGAAAGAATCCAGAGAAAATTCGGGCGATCTGCCGCCTGCAATGATGAAACGAAACCGAGCACCAGAAACGACAAAACAACGTGACAACGTAGCCGCATATTAACCTCTTGAAAAATGTGTGTGAATGATTTGATGTTAAGTGGTCTCACTGGTGGATGCTATCGGCAAATCAGTCTTGCTCACGATTCGGCTTGAGCTTCAGGACCGAAAAGAACGCCCGATGATCGGAAGCCACCGCTTCATCGAGAACTTTCGTTTCTACAGTGTCGAAGAGTGATTTGGGTCGTGACAAGATAAAGTCAATTTGTAGGTTTGGTTTTTTGACAGGTATTGTCGGCATCGGTTCGAGATTGGTTCTCGTCCATGATTTGTCGAGTATAGAAAGCGTTTCACTACCGATGATGTCGTTAAAATCTCCCGCGATGATCACTGCTTGATCAGGGTTTTTATTGACCCATTGGTTCACAAATTTTGCTGAAGCAATCCGCTCCGTGTCATCGGGACGATGATCAAAGTGAGTCGAGATGAACGTGAGATGACCAGTCACGCCGGGAATCTTAATTTCTGCGAACAACGCGCCCCGCTGTTCTCCCTTTTCATGATTGGGTAAGTGATGATTTTGGGACTTCTTGATCGGATACTTCGACAGGATCGCGTTGCCATAACTTCCCCCTCCGAACTCGATGTTCGGGCCAAAGACGACATGCATCTTCGTCAGCTTGGCAAGTTTCTCGGCCTGATCGATTTTTTGGGTGCGTGACGTTTTATGATCGACTTCCTGGATCGCAATTATATCCGGCTTAACGGCCAGCATCACTTTGGCAATGCGTTCCAGATCGAGTTTGCTGTCAATTCCTTCGCCATGATGAATGTTGTACGACAGCACGCGTAGCGTGACCGGTTCGTCGGCAGAGAGATCGGCAGGAATGATGAGACCGAATAGAACAAGGATGCAGGTGGTGAATTCACGCATGAGAATTATCTTTTCCTGTAGGTCAGGCTCCCGCCTGACACCGTTATGAGGTTAACTCGGAGCCTTGAAGACACTGGCAATTCAAGGCGACCCCGACACTAACACAAATAAGATGACATCTTAAGTTTCATCAACCTGCCCGACAAATTCTAACAATTTTCTGAACACGTGAATTGCTAAACGCTGAACTCCGTTTTCAAGAGTTCAAGATTCGGAAATTTGGGGACACACCTCGACCGAATCTTGACCAAATCTTGCCCCAAATGTTCCCGAATCTTGTGTACTCTTGAGCAAGTCGTTGACTCCCTTCAATTTGTGTCGATTGCCTCGTTTTGGTGAGTTGTCACTTATTGTGAAGACGCATCTTCCACGCCACGCGAGATCGGCTCCTTTCTCACGTTGCAGCGGTCGTCATTCTTCCACACGCTATTTGTTTCTTGAGCCACCAGCGAGCATGCTCACCCCGCGTTGCGGTGAGAGCATGGCACCCGACGATGTTTTAGGAGACGTTTTTTTTTATAGCCCTGCGGCGCAAGCCGCGGGGGGTCTGCGGGCTGTTATGACGTTCTAGTTAGTGCGTGTCCTGAAAGAGGGGTGTGAGAAGGATGGGAACGATGTGGTCGCGCGATTCGAGATTGAGCGTGACCTGTTCGATGGGAAGGCTGTCCAGCCGCAGTTGGTTCGAGTACGATTTTCGCATGCTTTGCTCCTCGAAGATTGAGTGTATCGAATCCGTTTTGTCTGTCTTTTCAACAAGCA
>JAQWSQ010000076.1 GCA_029243145.1 Planctomycetaceae bacterium
CAGCAGAAGGGTGAGATTCTTCCCTCAAAGAAGACAAGAGCCTGTCAACTTCCCGGCCAAATGTTGTGGGGTTGGGGGGCAGAATTTCGGGAGGCCGTGCGGGGAGTTGTTGTAACTGTGCCTGAAATGCCTGTACCAATAGTTTGGTTTGTTCGGATTGAAATCCGGGGATACGGCTGCCCAGTTCTTCGACATGGTGAACGGTGGGGAGAGCTTCAAATTTTCGTTTGAGTTCGCGCGTCTGTTCGGGGCTGTCGGCCACCGAGACTGCATATAACAGCGAATGTTGGGCGTCCTGAAAGATCCGTTTTTGTAGCTCGACAGATTCCAGCCCTTCGGCTTGCAAGTTCAGGAGATTGGAATCGTATTTGATGGCCGGTTTCAGACGTCCCTCTTCGAGTCCAACCATAAAAATTGCGATCCCAAAGACGCCGAGGATCGAACCTCCCAAGACCGTTTTGGGGGCTCGTGAAATCATGGCCTTCAGATAAACACCCTGGAACGGCGTGGGTAATTTTTTGGGTTCCACATTTTGATCGGCCAATGTTATTAACGCCGGCAGTACCAGAAATGTCGCCAGGGCACACAAGAGAATTCCGCCTCCGGCGATAATTCCTAACTCCGCGACACCCAAAAACGGTGTGAAACTCGCACAGAAAAATGCCAGAGCCGTGGTGACGGCCGCAGTCACGATGCCCACTCCTACGCTGCCCGATGTTTCCATTAGTGCTGGCCGTAACATTTCGTCTTCATGGCGGAGTTGCAGATACCGGGCGAGATAGTGAATGGCAAAGTCGATACCGAGCCCGATTAGAATCGCCGCGAACGAGACAGAGAGAATATTCAAGTGGCCGATGGCGAGAGTCGTGTAGCCAAACGCCCAAGCCATCGCAACTGCCAGCATCACCATGGCAAGTACCGGGTGACGGAAACCACGAAATCCGAGTAACAGGACGAGACTCACTCCCACCACGGAAATCATGGAAGCGACCCACATATCGCTTTGCGACTCGCGCATTTCATCATTTTCGAGGATCGGGATTCCGGTCATGCCAAACGATGCGTGCGGGTGATCGGCCTGAACGATTCCCGTGAGTTCTCGAATCCGATTGATTCCTGCGGTTGCACCGCTGAAGTCCTTCTCCTGCTGCACGACATACAACTTGAGGAACCCCATGTCCCCCGAGTCGTTCATCAAATATATGACCTCGCGCTCACTTCCACGCATCCGGGGATCGACTGGCACGATATCGGGCCAGGGGTTACCAAAGTCATTACCGTCGCGAACGTATCGAGAGAGCGACGAGCTGAGTAGTTCCGCATGTGCGAAGAGTTGTTCGGGATTTCCGTCTCGCTCGACGGTCACTTGAATTTGTTGTGCGAGCCGTCGAACCATTTCGTCCAGACGAATACGATCCCAACGACCACGAATGATGGGCAAATATTTAGCGACCTGGTCGAGCCCTTTTTCGAGTTGCGCCGGAGAGAGATATTGCAATCCTTTGCTGCGCAGATCTCCCGGCTCGATTTTGTAGAGTACGTTTCGAAAGTGTTCCGGCTCTTTCTCGATCCGATTGCCGAGATCATCGAGTGTGTCTTTGATCGTTTGCGGGTCGTCGGCTTCGACGACAACAATGATCTCTGAAGTGTCTCCGAATGTTTCTGCATACTGTTTCCAGCGTTGTTGAAACGGAGCACTGGGATCGATCAGATCGGCTCGTTCCGTTTTGAATCCCATCCACAGAACGGTGATCGTCACGGAGACTGCTGACAATAAAAACATGATCAGCAAGCTGATTTTGGGCCAGCGCACGGTCATACGGGTCAGTGATTGCAGAAAATCACTGTGGAAATTACCGCGGAAATTACCGCCTGATTGTTGGTTGTCATCCCTGGCCATACAGCAATCCGGTTTTAATCAGCTCCGCCTAAAAGACGAAGACCGGCTGTGTGATCATCCATGATCGGTCACAGATTGTATTCTCATTGATGTTTATCGGCATACCTCTTGCGGATGGGGCGACAGATCGTAGGTTATTCTCGAAAAAACAGCTAGCAGAATCGGGTCAAATGGCCTGTGTTTACCGTGCCAGTTGTGCAGTCGCGGTCAATTATCCAGTCGTGGTAAGACTGCCAGACTACCTAGATTAAGAGATTTCAGAGAAATCTTCGTCGGAAGGTTGGCCAATGCTGGGGGTTTCCCCATGAGATTGTTGGTCTTCTTCTTCGCTGCGGTTCATTTTGAAAGAGATTGCACGCTGTTGCACGACTCGCAACGCGACAAAGTCGTATAAAGAATGAGTCAGAATGGCTGGCAACAGATTTTGTGGCGAGATTCCGGCAACAGCAGTGAGATAGAATCCGGCAGCCAGCGCGTAGAGGAAGTAAGTGAAGCTCGCGGCATGGCATATCCCAAAAATCAGATTCGTCAGTATCAATGCCGGCCAGAGGCCAAGTCCCAATAAACCGTTCTGGATGGCTCCTCGAAAGAGTATTTCCTCACTCACACCTGCAAGGATTGACAGGTAGATCAAGTCGACCAGAGAGCATCGAGCCAGTAAAGGGCCGAGCTGTTCGACAAGAATTTCGCGGAGATCGCGTAATGGCTTCCAAGTTGTGAGCAGCACCCACCAGAGAAACACCAACATTGGTAATGTGGCCAGCACTCCTCGAACGATGGATGTTGTGGACCAATGCATGTTCAAAGAGATTCCGAGCCAGTGGGCAATCACGATCCCGCTGAGCAGCAGTCCCCCCTGAAACAGCGTTGCCAACATCATAAACCGGGAATGAGACATCGAGATGTAGATCCCGCAGAATGAAAAAATCGTGGAAATATTGATGATCGATCAATGGAGGAAGTACGTTATGATGAAGGTATGCCTTCTGTGTTTCAATTGCATCAGACATTTAGAGGGAGAGGTCAGATGACACTCAGTATCAAAAAAATCTTAGTGCCTACGGATTTTAGCGAATTTTTCAGTATGCCGCGAATTATGCGGTCGAATTGGCTCGCCAGTTTGATGCAGAAATCACGCTGTTGTATGTTTTGCAAGATGTAGTGGCGATGTTCCCTGAACCGGGTGTCTCATTCCCGGCACCCGGAAATTACTTGCAAGAGTTACAGGAAAGCTCCGAGAATTCTCTGCAACGGCTGAAGGAAGACTATCCCGCGGAACTGACAATCCATACCGAGTTGCGAAACGGCCCGCCGTTTGTCGAAATTTTGCGTTGCGCTCGGGAAGGCGAATATGACATGATTGTGATTGGCACTCATGGACGATCTGGGTTGGCGCATGTGTTACTCGGCTCGGTTGCCGAAAAAGTTGTCCGCAAAGCATGTTGTCCCGTGCTGACGGTACGTCCCGATGATCTTGAGTTCGAGATGCCGTAGGGAGAACTCCTTGAGACCATCATCATAACCGGACTTTGTTTCTCAACAGTTGTATTGGGTGTAAACGGAAAGTTACTCGTTTTGATCGCAGGACTGAAGATCGCCATCGATTCACGACGATATAAATTCTGGATCGAGTCGATCCTGAGTCTCCTAATGTTCTCTGGATTTTGTAATTCCGATCAAGTCTCTTTTGCAGATATTAAAACGTGACAAATCGAATCATCAATACGGCCTGCAGGACTGTTGTTTTGAAACAGGCCTTCATTTTGGTCAGATGATTTAAGTTGTCTCGTTCGCATGAGGCGAAGAGATCGGATCTGATTAGCGCCGGCATTCATTTGAAAAAATGGATGCCGGTTTTTTTATAGATTGACCAAATGGTCAATCTATAAGGTGGCTGATGTTTTTATGGCCACTTTTTCGACCAGTCGCTTCAAGAGTTCCAGAGACTCTTCGGCTTGCTCTCTGGTGATTGTTAGAGGAGGGCTGATGCGGAGGACTTTGCCGGCGAGAGCACCGAGCAAATGAATTCCATCACCTTCCGCTTCACCGAGGTAACACGCCTCAACAATGGCATTGGCGACTTCATGAGCCGATAAGTTCTCCATCGCCGCGCATTCAATGCCGAACACCATCCCTTCGCCACGGACTTTCACGATAGCCCCGGTTGATTTTAGATCGTTCAATTTATCCAGAAACAGTGGAGTGAGCGAGCGGGTATGCTCGAGCACTTCGGTTTGTTCAAACTCGTCGAGAGTGGCTAAAACCGCAGCACAGGAAAGTGGATTCGCGGACCAGGTGTCGGAAGTGGCCCCGTATCCCATCTGGTTGATGATATCACCGCGACCGACAACAGCCGCAACGGGGACTCCGTTACCGAGTCCTTTCCCTAAAACGACAAAATCAGGGGAAAGACCATACGCTTCGAAGGCATACATTCGACCGGTGCGTCCGAAATTTGCTTGGACTTCATCGAGAATGAAGAGGATGTCATGTTCGTTGCAAAATTGTTGCAGCATTTGCAAATAGGCCGCGGGAGGATGAAAACTTCCCCCGCCTCCGAGATAGGGTTCGGTAATCAGACAGGTGATGTTCTGACCGTGTTCCTTCCAGAGAGCTTCCAGTTCGTCTCGATAGGGAGTCAGGTCGATTTCTTTTCCGTAGAGTGAATAGTCGTCGTATTCATCGCGCGGGAAGCCAATGAATTTTACCCGTGGGTCACGTGAAGGATCAGATTCGGAGCCAGTCACAGCACCGGCAAGACCTTTCTTGCCGTGAAACCCGAAACGAGTCGCCAGAATGATTTCACGATCATGATCGCGATGCAGACAGGCCCAAAGTGATTTAATGACGGCTTCTGATCCCGAGGCTGCCCACATCACCGTGTCGAACTTTTCTCCACCCGGACAGGATTTCGCACTTTTCAGTAGACGCTGCGAAGCTTCGTTTTCAATTTCCGTGATGCCGTTGTAGGCGGTCATGGTGACGGCTTCAAAATAGTCCCCCTCTTGCGGATTGCCGGTGAAATGTTCTGGTCGCCAACCAAGATATTCCGTGAAATTATTAGTCCAGCGTTTTGGGTTATGACCGAGGTTGGCCACCAGGACTCCCGAGGAGAAGTCATAGAGCCGCCGTCCTTCGGGCGTCCAATGAAAAACACCAGCAGACTTGGCAAAGACGGCCTGCGAAGGGGTAAATGTTCGCAAGGATATGGGTTCGACCTTGGAAAGGTCGGCTCGAATCTGATTGGATCGGTCTTCGTCCTGGAATTGAATGGGGGTCGTCATGAGTTGTTCTCACGTGGGTAGGAATAAATGAGACGCGGGTGGGATTGACTGGGGAAAACGATGAAATCGAACTGCCTAAACGGGCCCTTCATACAGGACTTCGTAGTCGGCTGAGCCTGGACGATAAAGCACCAAACCTCCGTGTTGGCAGTTCACTCGAACAGTACAGTCGGGTTCACCGGCGGCGGCTTTTTCCAGAATTGCTTCTAATCCTTGGACGGCGGCCACCGTTTGACGATCTGCTGACACATCGTTGTACGATAAGGATCGGAGTTCCTCCAAACGTTTTGGGCGTTCTGCTTTCGGCCCGCCATGTTCGAGATAAGCCACTTCTCGTGCGTAGCGTTCGATGACTTCGATTCCGTATCCTCGCTGGGATCGTTGTCCCCACGGTTCGAGAAACTCTCCATTATAGTGGTTGTTAATCGAGTTCTTCATTTTGAAGGGTGTCAAATCTTCGACCGTTGCCTCGACACCTCGCTTTCGAGAATGACCGTTCCAGAGTCCATTATCAAAACGGAACTGAACTTCCTGTTCGACGTAGCCGGGAAAGTTGTCCGGCGTGACCCACGAAGTATGAATATCGAAAGCCGCTTCGCGACCATCTTCATATTCGTAAACCATCTTCATCTGATTACTGTCCCATGTGTTTCCGTCTACCGGACCGACGATGCCTCTTTGGCCGGAAGCGGTGATAGTTTTTAGTCTTCCCCCGAATGAAAAATCGATCAGCTTGATATAATGCACGGCAACATACGTGCCGGGATTACGACCACGAATCCACTCTGCGAATTGACCACCCGAGATCGACTTCGGTTCGAGTAACGAGCAATAGCCGGTGTTGACATGTTGGAGGACTCCATCGGCTACGAGCGTCCGCATTTTTTTGTGATCGGGGTCGAGCAACTTATGATAGACCACTTTGGCCAGCACGTTTTTTTCTACCGCAATTCGTTGCAGCTCATCGAGTTCCTGAAGTCTGAGAACGGAGGGTTTCTCAACAAGCAAATTTGTTCCCGCTTCGAGAACTTTTTTGGATGCTTCAAAGTGTCGATTGTCGGGAGTCGCCACACAGGCAAAGTCGAGATTGGCTGCCAGCATTTGATCAACGGAATCTTCGCCTGAAAAACTCTCAAACGAGTGAATCGCGTCGCCTGCACGGTGCCGGTACGCCGCGGCCCGTTTTCCTGTCCGTGTCGCGACGGCCGAAAGCTCCACGCTCACATCGCCGAACCTGCGATCGTAGAGACCTTCTGCACGCGCAGTTTCAAAGAATGGACGGTAAGTTTCGTCAAAGATCATGCCCATGCCGACCATGCCGGCACGAATTGTTTGCAAAGAGTGAGTAGTCATCAATTTATCCTACGACCGCAAAGTCAGGATTTCCATTCATTGTACGTCGAGAAATGAGTCCCGAGGAAAAAACACACTGGTCGGCAGAATATGTAAAGTCGGAATGCTTGCATCGGCCTTCCGAAAACTGAACAATGCTGCTTATTCCTCAGTATTGGGGGATGCTGTTTCGTTTGCCTTCAATTTGCACTTTGATCGTTGGTTTTCCTATGAATACTCATGAAGTTTTGATTTCTGCCTTTGCGGACGAAGCCGCCAATCACAAGACCGCTTTGGAGCAGATGACGGCACTGTCTGCAATCGGGTTGCGATACTATTCTCCACGATTTATCGACGTGAACGGAACTGGGGAAGTCAAGCATGTTGTCGATTTGAACAATGCGGAAAACAAACGACTGCTAAAGTGGCACGATGAATACGGCATGAGCGTGACCAGTATCGGCTCACGGGTCGGTAAAGTGAAATTGGTCGATGAAGAGGATTCCTCGCGAAATGTGTTTGTTCCTTTCAAAAAATATCTCTCGGGTGAAGTGAAGAAGACGATTACTTCTGCTTTGCATCTGGGGACAAAACTCATTCGAGGGTTTTCGTTTTATCATCCCGCAGGAGAAGACCAGGGGCCTTACATCAATCAAGCCGTCGATCAGATTGGTCAAATTGTCGATCTGTGTGCCAAAGAGGGTTTGATCTACGGTTTGGAGATCGAGCCGAACTTGGTCGGTGATACCGGACCGATGCTGGCGACTCTTGCCAAGAAGGTCAATCATCCCAACATGGTCTGTATTTTTGACGGTGGGAATGTGGCCGCTCAGAATAAAAACCCGGTTCAGGTTTACGAAGAGTATCTGGCGATGCGTCCTTATGTTGGTTGGATTCACATTAAAGACTATCGCATCGACAAGAGTTTGAAGTGGGAAGGTCACGTCGATGAAGAACGCCTGAAAAATTTTGTGCCCGCCAATGTCGGTGATGCCGGGCATGAGTTGGTTTTGCGCGACCTTCGTGATCATCTCCCCAAGATGACCAAAAAGATGCAGAAACTGGGAGTGCCCGGATTCTTTCTTGAAACCGAACCGCACCTCAAAGGTGGCGGACAGTTTGGAGGGTTCAGCGGACCGGACGGTATGGGAGTGGCGGTCAGAGCATTATGCAGTGCTCTCGACTATGCGGACATCGGGTACAAGTTACGAGACTTCGCAGATATTCAGGCAGATCGAGGTTTTTAGAATTGTCCAAGTGCTGGGGGAATTGAAATGTCGTTCGAGTTCGATGCAGTAGCCTCTTTGTTGAAGTGTCCCGGTTGTGGTGCATCTTTGATTCAGGCAGATCAGTCGTTGGTCTGTGCGAATCCAGAACACCGTTTTTCGTTTCCCATTCTTGACGGAATCCCACAATTACTCGCAGAAGAGGCATTGGAGTTGTCAGTCGATGAGTGGTCATCGCTGGGATCTGTGGAACTCAATCAACAGGATTAGAAAATCCATGACAGCGGACAATTTCGCGGAAGAACGCGAAGACTACGGGATCAATGAGTGGGGAGCCGGCTACTTTGCTCTCAATGCAGAAGGGCATCTTTGTGTCCGTACGGAAGAGAATTCCCCGTCATCAGCCGACGTTGCCAACATTGTTAAAGAATTGGTCGAGAACAAAAATCTTTGCACGCCGCTACTTCTTCGATTTCCACAACTGCTCATCAGTCAGTTGACTCGATTGCACAATGCTTATAAAGACGCATGCACCGAGTTTGACTACGCGGGTCGTCACTATCCCGTCATTCCTATGAAGGTGAATCCACGCCGTGAAGTCATCGAAACTTTTTTACAGGACGGTGCGCAGTATCATTGTGGTGTGGAATGCGGTTCGAAATCAGAATTGTATGCGGCCTTATCGTTAGAGCAATCTCCCGAGTCGTTATTGATCTGTAACGGCTTCAAAGATCCCGCGTTTGTTGATCTCGCAATGTTGGGGACTCGCATCGGTAAGCGAGTTGTTATTGTCATCGAAAAGTTAAACGAGTTGCGAATGGTGGTTCGCCGGGCTCAGGAGAGTGGCGTGAAGCCGTTGATTGGCTTACGTGCGAAATTGTATTCTCGCGGGATGGGAAAGTGGGTTTCTTCGGGAGGTGAGGCTGCAAAGTTTGGTTTGACAACGTCTGAAATCCTCGATTGTTTGCGAGTCCTCAAAGAGGCCGAGATGGAAGACTGTTTAGTCTTAATGCATTTTCATATCGGCTCACAGATCACCGATATTCGTAGCGTCAAAGGCGCCATTCAAGAAGCCGCGCGAGTGTACTCCAAAATTCGCGCGCTTGATTTTCCGGTGACCTACCTCGATATCGGTGGTGGGATGGGCGTCGATTACGACGGTAGCAATACCAATGTCGAATCATCAGTCAATTATACCATGCAGGAATTCGCCAACGATGTGGTCTACACGATTGGTCAAGTCTGCGAAAATGAAGAGATGCCGGTTCCCAACATCATCACGGAATCGGGACGAGTTTTGACGGCCTGCCACGCACTCTTGATTACCTCTGTCTGGGATGAAATTGAAACATTCGCCGATAATCATCCGGGTGTTGAAGTGGATGATGACGATCCCGACGTGATTGGCGAATTGAAGGAAACTTTTGATGAAATTGATGCGGATAACTATCGAGAGTATTACCACGATGCCTTGAGCGATAAAGACAGTATGCACGTTCAATTCAATTTGGGACTGATCAGTCTCGAAGACCGTGGTAAAGGTGAGGTGCTATTCTGGAATATATGTGCGAAAGCGGTTCAGTATGCTGATGCGGCAGGTGACGAATTAGACGAGTTCGTGGAAGCCAAGCGTAAACTGGCTTCCAAATATTTATGCAACTTCTCGTTATTCAAGTCGGCCCCCGATCATTGGGCCATCGATCAATTGTTTCCGATTATGCCCATTCATCGGCTCAATGAGACCCCGACCGAAATTGCCACAATGGTCGATGTCACTTGCGACTCCGACGGCATCATCGACCATTTCATCGATCAAGCCGAATATCGAGAAGTGCTACCGTTACACGAACTCAACGGTGAACCTTATTATCTGGCAATTTTTCTGGTGGGCGCTTATCAGGAAGTGATGGGCAGCTATCACAATCTGTTTGGCCAACCGAATGAAGCACAAATTGAGATTAATCCTGACGGCGGATATCGAATTGTGAAATCAAAAAAAGGAAGTAATGTTGGTGAGATGATACAGCATGCGGGCTACGATACGATTGTCGCACTCGAGCATGTGCGCAATCTCGCTGATCAACAAGTTGAAGCCGGACGTTTATCTTCAGAAGATGCTGACAAGCTGGTCTCAATTTACGCCAAAGAAGTCGGGCAGTACACGTATCTCGAAAATCGTTAGTTGCCGGTTTGCTGGATGGACTGTTTTTTCAGACGAGTAAGGAGGAGTCCATCGCTCGCCCGTGTCTGAAATTCTTCCGGGCGTGCTTGATTTGATTTGAAATGATGGCAGAGAGAGAGTGTGTCGCCTTCAATCTTATAGATACATTGTTTGATTTGCAGTTCATTGTCGGCCGTCATCAGCAAGTTGAGTTGGGGAGGGGAGACATTCGGATCAATCTCCAACGAATAGGTGACCGGCTTTTCTCCTCCAAACGATGTCGCTTTGTCACCATGGATGACAATCTTGCCAGAGACTTTCCCCGGAAAGATCCGACCGTCCCATTCCATCGAGACGATTTCCCACGTGCCTTGCAGATGATCGGATGCCGCATTCAGACGTTCTGATTGTGCCGGTATGAGGTCTGTGTTTTTTGTGAATGGGGGCTTGTCGATATGTCGCTTGAAGACCCACATGAAATGCGGTTCTCCGATATGTGCCGAGAATCCTTGTGGGCGTTTTCTTCCTGGAACTGCGAAGCAGATTCGTAATTGATTGCCGACGATGTTGTAGATTCCCGGACTGACTTGATTTCTGTTATCGGTTTTCAAGGCGCTGTTGATTTGAGGGGGAGTCGTTGAGGGGTCGACATGAAGTTGATAGTTTTGCCCAAGGGTGCCGACTCTGAGAATCAGTTCGTCTTTGGTGATCGTACACTCGGAACTCTCATCTGACACTTTCACAATCTGGTCCTGTTGATGGACTTCGATCAGTACCCATTTGCCTTGTAGGCTCCGTGGGACGGCACCATCGCAGCAATGATGGGCCGTCGAAATTGCGAGTAGGAAAAACAGGCTGGTTTGCAGAGCTTCGCGCATCACATTTGACCTCGAAACAAGTAAAGACTTTGCCGCAAGGGGTAACACATATTGAGAAATGGCTCAAGATTTGTCGAATTATGTTCAATGCGAACCGGTGATCTGCGATGGGGAAGCCTATAATGCGTGTTCCACGAATTTTTGAGAACGGGCTTCCCATGAGCGTCAAAGTTATCTCTGTATCTCCAACCAATGTGCCTTCTACGACCATGTCGGATCGTTTTCGACACGAAATCGCCTATTTTGGTTCGAGAAATGGCGACAATATCCCAGTTGAGTTGGCGCTCTCTGAGTACTGGATTGACTTGGTGGAAGCGGAGGATATGTACGAATCGGGAGTCATCAAGCTGGTTTCACCTCTCGACAGTTCCAGCACGGCCGAACTGGAACTCTCAGAAGAACTCGAACGCTTCTTGGAGTGGGTGATCGAGCACAAGGTGGAACATGTGCGTCTCGAATCGTGATCCGAGCGATTACCCGACCGCCGATATCACTGCTTTGTCGATTTTTGAAATTCCCGTTTGGATCACAATTTCGGGATCTTGTTTGTAGTATTCGGGGTTGAACAGTTCTAGAGAGAGCATTCCCGTGTAGCCGGTCGCTTTCAGTGTACTCAAGATTTGATCCAGTGGTGCGACGCCATCACCTGGATAGACACGATCCTTGTCGCCCATTTTTTCGCGTTCCGGCTCGGCCGGATAGTCATTGATGTGCATTACGTGCATTGCTTTGCCGTTGATGATGTTCAGCCCGTTAAAATCGCTCCCACCTCGGAAAATGTGATAAACATCGAGTAACAAGCAGGCATCGGGATGACCACTTTCGGTCGCCACAAAGACGGCTTCACCGATCCGGGACAGGTTCGTGGCGGGCCCCCAGATTTCCAGTTGTGGCAGAATACCGGTCTCGCGCCCGACTTCGAGTAAGGCATGGTAGCGTTTGGCGACATCCATCAAATCGAGCTTTTCGCCTCGATGTGCGCCGGCGGGTGGGGCCGCAATTCGCTTCGCGCCAATCTCGGCTAACATCCCCATCTCGCGTTTGGATTGTTCGAGCGCTTCGGCTCGTTTCTGGTCGTCATCGACAATCCAATTCGCAAAACCGATGGCACTTTCCACGCCGAGTCCGAGATCTTCAAGTCGTTTTCGCAAATCACGTAACGAGCCGCCATCTTGGACGTATTGATCGAGTTCACGAATCCAGGGTTCGATTCCATCGTAGCCGGCTTTCGCCACCATTTCGATTTCCGCAACTAAATCGGGTTTCTGACCGCGTATGCAACTGGTGTTGAAACAGTATCCGAAAGGACGTTTTTCTGCGGATGTAATCTGTGAGGTTTCAGCAGCAAACAAGTTTGCAGAGAACGATCCTGCCACCAGAGCTCCAGCGGTGGCAGCAGAATAGGTCATCAAATCGCGACGAGAGAGCGGAGTGGTCATGTAAATACATCCTGGAGGTAATACGGCAAGTTGTCAGATCGTACCGTGCTTAGTCTAGCGATATCGACGTTGTTATTCAGCCTTAATCGGGTTTGAGGGATCTTCTTCAAGGCCGGGAACGGAAAAAGGCTCGCGCAGATTGTCTTTAATCGTAATGTTGGATTGAGCGAGAAACTCTTGTGCTTGGGGAGAACATTGCCCCATTAGGTGCAGTTCAACAGATTGTTTTGGCGTGTTTTGTTTGATCGCCTTTGCCATGCGTCGGACATCAGCCGTCGGAGATAGATAATCGACAGAAGCGATGACAATTTGTGGCCCTTGTTTGCGTTTGCAGCTCGTCAAACCAACAAAACGAATTTCGGTGAGTGCCTCTTTGCGATGTAACATGACAAGATGAGCGGTTTCTTCCAGAACGGCCAGCGATTGAGTTTTATCCGTGGCGGCTGCCGCACTTTCAATCAAGGAAAATCTTCCCGGAACGCCATCCAACATTTTTAGATACTCAAAGAAATACAGTTTTTCGGTGGTTGTGAAGGAGAGGTTGGAAAGAAACTGTTCGCGGATGCCTTTGGCGACACCGGCTTTCTGAAGTTGCTTGTTGAGAGATTCATTGATTTCAGAGGGCAGATAAGCAGTCACATTTTTTTTGATATCGGTGTTGATGGCCAGTAATCCGAGACCAGGCACGGCAATCGACATTCCGATGCGTGCGGCAATCCTGCCAACGCGACTGCGTGTCGAAATTTCATCCAGCATGCGAGAGAGCAGGGGATTCGAGGTTTCGGGATCGCAACCCAGTTTTGCGGCGAGTTCTCTCCGAGTGGAGCCCCCCGCGCGACGATCAGCTTCATTGAGTCGTTGCTCGACCAGTTTTTTGAGTCCTTGAGGTGTGCGGATAATCGTACCGATGGGATCGCGGAGAATCATCAACGCACCTTCGGGAGTCTTCTCAAGACTATCGAAAGCGCCTTGAATCGATTGAGGTTGCCAGCGTTCATCCATGGCCAGTTTCAAACACTCCATTTCGTAGAGGCGGACTCGAAGTTGGTTGAGCCCGTTCGCAGGCAGGACGCCCCAAGTTGTGATGATTTGGAATTGGTAATGGTGGGCCGTCAGAGAAAGACGTGGGGCCAGCTCGTAGTTTGTTCCCTTCATAAGCTTTTGAGGGATCACAGTAGATGTGTTCACGATTTGAGGCGTGAATTGTTGAGCGTGTGAGTTCTTTCCTGCCGAAAGCAGAAGAGTTCCCATCAAGAATGTGCGTCGATTCAGCATCCGATTCCTCCTTGATCGTGAGAGAGAATCGTAGGCGTTTGTGCTGACTGGGATCAAGGGGGAATTTGCGGAAGGGCTTGGGCTGGCTTCGATTACGAACTGAAGCCCGAAAAACGCTTATTTTTTCCAGTAGACCAGTGTGACCCAAGCCGTGACGGGAGCACCTATTAACAGCATGAAGAGATAGGTCAGAGACGAACCGGTCTGCAGCAGATCTACGATAAGGTTTCCAAGAAAGAAAGAGCCAATCAGCGACCAGCAGATGAACATGGCTCCCATCATTTTCTTCTGAGAGGCATCTTCGGCAGTCTCAGGAGCCGATTTTCCTTTTGCTTTTCCCTTTTCCTTCTTCTCTTTGGAGGATTTGCGTGTGGCTCCTTTGGTTTCGGATTTGGTACTCGTTTCAACGGCTTCTTCACGCATGCCGGGAGCATAATATTTGGCGATGGCTTGATTCACGCTTCGCGGTGTTGCCAGGGCGTATTTGCAGGGAATGCTGAAGCGTAGACGCAATTCATCGACCAAATCGGGAGTCGGCTCATCGGCACTGGCGATGAGCAGCATATCGTCATCAATAAATAACGGGATGAACGTGTTCAGCTTAACCAGATTTCTGGGAACCTGATCGAGAACAGAATCGTCGGGCAGTGTTTCATTCAAATCAATGTAAGAGATACCAAGTTCGTTCGCATACAACTGTGTGGCCGTTTCAATATCTGTGAGCTTCATTTGCACAACGGCGTCGCGAAGCTCGAGTCCTCGGGCATCCGCGTAAGACTCGGCTTCTTTGAGTTGATCAACACTGATAATGCCATCATCAATCATCGCTTGTCCCATCGACTTGCGACCTCCCTCAGTTGCTTCCTTAAACTCGCGACCCAGTGACTTATCATATTCTCGTTTGCGGATGGGATCGGTCAGGCACAACATGGCGCGCGCGATTTCGTTCATCAGATCTTGCGATTCTTTACTGTATTGCCCGGTCGCATATTTGCGAACATGGCCATTCAGTTTGCGGTAGTTGCCTTGGATTCGTTCTTCGTCATCCTCAAATTGCACCAAGCGAAGTAACGCATAATAATCGGGAGGACATTGTTCTTCGGGGATTCCCAACCATTCTTTATAGACATTAATCGACACGGCGGCTCCTTACCTGATCGAAAACTTGACGCGATCGCTCGATCATCGAGCGTCTGCGAACCATCAATGATTTACTCGACGCTGTAACTGGTTGCCAGAGTTTCGAAGACATCGACACCAGATGCGTCCAATCCAGAACTACGAACGATTTCGGTGGAAGCAACGGCACCGCTGGTTAATTCTTTGGCAGTGGCGTTGATACGACCGCTGGCATCGTAGCTGTAAGTGATCTCGACAGGGGAACCCGCGGGGAGATTGGGGGGTAAATTGACCACCCGAAAATCACCAATTTCGGAACAGGCGTCAGGATCCTTGGCTTCCCCTTCCAGAATCACCACATGGACATTGGTTTGGTTGGGGACATTCGTCACGAATTTTTGTTGGACATCAAACGGAATGGAGGTGTTCCGAGGGATCATGATGTGATTGATTTTTCGCGACTTGTCTGCCGGATCACTGACTTTCACACCGAGAGAGTGCGAGTTGACGTCGGATGTCGTGATTTGCTTCAAGCGTTGTACCAAAGCTTTGCCCATACCGCTTTTCTCACCCGAGGCTCGGGCTTCGAGAATTGCTGCGTGTAGTGCGGCTCCCTGAGCGACCGCTTCTTCCGGGTTCAAACCGCGTGACGGTTCGGTTCCGGTGACATCCTGTAGCATCTGTTCGACGACCGGCATGTAGGTGGAACCACCGACGAGCAGCACGTCATCAAATCCCCCTTTGGCAATCCCCGCTTGCACCATCACTAACTCGGTCGTGTCTTTAGTGCGTTGCAGCATATCCGAAGTCATTCGCTCGAATTCGGTTCGTGTCAACGAAATTGTGAGCGTTTGGCCTTTGTAATACACCGAGATGGGGATTTGAGATTTCTTCGAGAGCGCCCGTTTTGCCGATTCGCATTCTTGTGTGAACTGCAGCATCGCTTCGGGGCTACCTGCAGGATCTTCACCATACTTCTGCTTAAACTGTTCACACAAATGTTCGACAAGACGTTGGGACCAGTCGAGACCTCCCAGCATCACATCGCCGTCGGTCGCCAGAACTTTGAAACTTGTGCTGGTGTATTTGACAGCGGTTACGTCGAACGTCCCGCCTCCCAAGTCGTAAACCAACAAAGTTCGTTCACCAAAATCTTTATCTACGCGACCAAATTCTCCCTTCTTCCAAGCGTAGGCGAGAGTCGCGGCGGTTGGTTCGTTTATGATATCGACCACGTTCAGACCGGCGATTTTGCCGGCGTCTTGTGTCGCTTTGCGGCGCACGTCATTGAAGTAATAGGGGACTGTCACGACGGCGTTGGCGATGGGGCCAATTCGTTTTTCCGCATCCTGTTTCATCTTTTTGAGAATCATCGCGGAGATGAATTCTGGTGTCAGTTTCTTTCCCTGATAGACAACATAAAAATCTTTGTTCCCCATCTCTCGTTTCACCGCTTCAACGATATGCTCGGGTTCTTCGATGGAGATTCGTTCGAACGAAGGGCCGACCAAGACATTGCCGTCTTCCGCGAGCAAGACGACGGACGGGGTGATTGTGCGATCATCGGCATTGGCAATCATCTCGGGCTCACCATCGTCATTGAGGTAGGCAATGGCGGAGTATGTGGTTCCCAAGTCGATACCGACTGTACGGCCTTCAAGAAATTCCATGATTATCCTATCAGCTTTCGTGAATACTTAAGTTGTCGATCGTGGGCTGTGTGTTTGATTGAAGAACTCCATCAATACACGGTATTCCTTCTCAGACTTCGCAGACAGAATCGACTTTGCCCGATGAACCGATGATGAATGTCGAATGACAGTGCACATCGTCGCTCATCGGTCCATTTGCTTGGCCTTTAAAGGATGTCTCATTCTGACACCCCCATTCACAGGAATCAAGTACCGATACAACGGATCAAGAGACCCACACGAAGAGAATTCTGAACAATCGTTACTCAGCCAGATAGAGTTGGGGTTGTTCAGTATCCGCGGCCTTTTTGTAGAGACTTTCTGAGCCAACGGGGAGCGTCATTACCTCGGCAGGAGTGCCCGTTTTTTCGGCGATTTCACGAAACTGGAAATCCTGAGCCCCATCGAAGAGGTGTGACTGGCGGGAAGAGAGTTCATAGGTTTCACTCCAATCCGTGCCGAGTGTTTTAATCTGGTAGTTCAGCGATTTGTCCGACTTGTTGACAATTTTTATCCCAGGGGGAGAGAACTGAACATAACCTTGCCGAAACCCCCATGCCGCGTCTTGCAAGCGGAGTTTACTCTTTCCGAAAGCGACGTCAGGAATGTCAAGGTTTCGAGTTTTTTGATTCTGGATCCATGATGTCCAACCGTTTGCGAAGGCTTGTTCAAATTTCTTGAAATCAATGGAGCCGCCCGAGAGATCGGATTTCAATTGGCATGTAATCACGGCATTGTCGTTCCAACCGATGTTGGCTGCCCGTTTCGAGAAGCTGGATTGTTTGACATGAATTTCTACGCCTTGCGAGATTGCGAACTCAAATTCTGCAAATGGTTTCCACGGCGCTTCGGCCTTTTCTTGAAGAGTGGTAATCACTCGGGCTGAAGGGACTGCCAAGTTTAATAAAACACCATCGTCGGTTTGCGTGAATTGATCGCTGGGGCGAGGTGCACGCAGTGGTGGTGTTTCGATGTTGAGCGGTGTGTCGAGAATGAATTCATGACGAATCTTCCATCCTGCCGGGACCGATTTCAAAACGGAGAAAATTTCTGTAAGATTCTGCGTGTCGTATAAACTGGAAAAGGGTTGGCCGGGTACGTCCTCCAGGTGGACGTGAGCGACATCTTCGGCGATTAACTGTGACGTGAGAGGGGTCAACACATCGGAGGAGACACCCACAACCAGATCGGGCGAGTCGGGAAATTCCTTGAGGGTAAGTTGCCCGATCTGCGAACGGCGAGGAGTCGTGGAAAGTTCATTGGGGAAATAGGCACCCACACTCATTCCCATTACGATGGTTGCACCGTTGGGGTCAGTCAAGACTTTCTGGGGCCACATGCGTAATTGTGGTTGATAGACGGGGAGTGGCCAAGCGGAACTGAGTCGCTCCGTGGTTTGTAACGAATCTAGATTTTTTTCGAGTTGCTCGATCAATTGAGGGACGAGACTTTGAACCTGTTCTTCGATTCGGCGTCGTGAAGAATAGAGTCCGCTGACCAGACTTTCTCGAACTCGTTGGGGCGTCATTCCAAATCCGCGAGTTCCCAGAATTCGTGGAGTCGTGACGTACCAGTTGTTAGGAGGGATCTGAAATCGAGTGGAGATCAATTTGAATCGAAATTTTCGATTTTCGACAGTCGGTTCCACTGCAACACTCAGCCAGACCGGCTCACGATGACCGATCACAATGCGGATGGGGCCAGCCAAGGCCGACTTTCCAGAACCAGTTACGTCCGTTCGCCCAATTACTAAATTGACATTCGAGAGGGCGAGCTGAAGTGTGAATCGATCTTTCTCATAAGCGCCAATAAATGCTCGGGCGACGTTACCTTCATAGCTGATTCGGGAAAATCTTACGCTAAAAGAACGACCGGCAGCCTGCGTTTGATCCCAAATATTAGAGAGGCTTCCTTCGAGAACATCGGCGGGAATACTCTCGGGGATCGAGGCAGAGATGGCTTCGAGCATTCTGTTTCCCAGTCGAACATAACCGACATTAGGAATTTCCAAAGCGGCAACGAAATCTTCTGAAGTGTCCAGTAAAGGAGAGTCTTCGGGTAACTCGGGAGGAGTTTGATAGGTCACTTCGCTATCCGGGAGAAGCATCCAATCCCACAAGCCGTTCCAGCGGTACACATCTCTCCATAAATTATGATCGGTTTCAGATAATTTGGTGACACGCACCTGAGCACCCGCTTCGCGGAGTCGAATTGCTAAATCGTCTGTCTGTTCTATGGGGACAATGGCATCGTCTTCACCATGAAAGAGCCAGAATGGAATCGACTTTGCTTTCCCGAAGTTTGTTTTTGGAGGCCCCCCGGCCAAGACGACGACTGATTTCCACCGTTCGGGGGCATGTGTTGCCAATTCGATCGCACCAAATCCGCCCATCGACCAACCGGAAAGAACCTGTCGGCCTGAATCCAAACCATATTCCTGGATGGCTTCATCAAGAATCTTCAACGCAGTTCCCCCATCGGCCGTTTGCACATCCCACCCTGAAAGAATAGGTGCATGCCGATCCTGAGATTGAGGAAACACAACAACAAAGGGAAATGGAGACTCACGGTTTTTGAGAATCTTGCCGAGCCCAAAGTTCGTTTGGAGTGTACCATCGTTCCCGCGTTCTCCTGCACCATGGAGCCACAGTAGCACCGGCCATGACTGATCGCGCGAGAAGCCATCGGGAAGGTAAACGGAGTATTTTGAGGTTCCCGAATCTCCCTTGTGGACATGCGAGATAAATTCACCCGCTTGCAGAGTGGTTACTGACGCGGAGGAGCACCATGCGAGCACCGCAAAGATATGAAACCTCAAGATTGATTGGAGTGCCTGCATGAAGTCCGTCCCAAAGGATTCGCAAAAAAACCGGAGCACAGAGTGAAACCGCCCAAGCATTAAGAGGGGGATGTCGAATCACAGAACGCAGGGCAAGACCGGAGATCCTCTCGTCTGCCAAATACCACATTCTGTGAGACTTACGCGGGTTCACTCTATTCCATTGGTACCGCTCCAATGGAGTGAGGTCAACGGTGTCGCGTAAGATGTGGGAAAAAACACGACAAGCATCAGATTCGTAAACTGGAGAGTGACCGAAAATCGCGATCAGACTTGAAGATTATCGCTTTTAAGCTTGGTCCGGGCGCGCGAGAGAATAGAGCCAATTGAGCCTTCTGAGATGCCGGTTTTGTCGTGAATCTCCTGATACGTCAGTCCCTCGAGATGGAACATTTTCACAATGGCAGCATGTTCATGGGGGAGTTTCTTCATAAATTCTTTCAGCTCGTCCAATTCCTCCTGCTTGATTGCAATCGACTCTGCGTCTGCTTGCTGAAGCGAGTCTGAGTGGACATCAACATGCCCAAACGCCTGAGATCGGTTTTTTCTTAACAAAGTCTTCAGGGTCGTTCGACGGGCAATGACTGTCAAATAGGAAGCAAGTGAGCTTTTTCCGCGAAAATCTCGCAAAACCTTGAAATCGGCAGAGATAATTTCGAGGAAGATTTCGCCACACAAATCCTCGATTTCATCGGGTTGAGCGCGAACGCTGTGGGCGTGCATCGTGTGATTGATCACGTGCAAAAACAGTCCCATGAAGCGTTTGACAAAGTCTTGCCACGCTCCAGGTTCACGTTCGACACAGCGATTGATCAGATTACGGTCAATTTCAGTGAGGGCCATCAGTTCGGCTTTACTGAAAACGGGAGAAAATTTGTCAGTTGAATGTTCCCTGTGGGGAATTTAACACCAATCATTTGAAATCCTTACCAATTACTATGTTAGTTCACGTCCGAGGTAGCGACAAGACGGAGTTTTTAGTCCGAGAGCCGAGGATTGCCGAGTGATGGACCTGTCATCTCTCAATTTTGAGAAGGTCAACTGCCATAAACCCTTGCTGAGACTCAGTTTCAATTGAAGTTTCGGGAGTCAATCTGCCGATTCCGAGTCTTGACACTCTACTGAACCGCCACTACGATCAGCCAAGGATCACTAGGGATTCGGTACACACGACACTTCAATAATTAAGAACGGCTCGAAATACCGGTTTGAAAGGGAAAACATGACCCACGTCGTTGCAGAACCTTGCTTTAACTGCAAATACACAGATTGCGTTGTTGTCTGTCCCGTCGAATGTTTCTATGAGGGACAGTCGATGTTGTATATCCACCCCGAAGAATGCATCGATTGTGAAGCTTGCGTTCCTGAATGCCCGGTGGAAGCCATTTTCCACGAAGATAATCTTCCCGAGCAATGGACCGATTACACAGCACTCAATGCAGAGCTTGCCTCTCAGTGTCCTGTGATCACCGAACAGAAGGATTCTATGGAAGGTGAAGGCAACTGCGCCGCCGCCAACGGATGAAGCATCTGAGTTAACGGAAATCAGCAATCACCCGGAGTCTTGTTAAAGAGTCTTCGGGTGATTGCTTGCGCAGTCTATCACCGCGGTACATCACCACTGAGAGTCTCAGGTGAAGTGGCCCGTGCTCTAATAGCGTTCCATGCCGGGTTCAATTTTCTCGGCCCATTCATCGATCCCGCCCGACATACTGCGGACATTGGCGAACCCCTGCTGCTTCAGCCAAATCGTGACTTGCAGGCTGCGTCCACCATGATGGCAGTGAACAATCACTTCTTTCTGTTGATGGGCTTCTAACTCGGCGACGCGTTCCTGGATTTCGCTCATGGGAAGTAGAGTCGTGCCTTCAATATGGACACGATCATATTCGTCCTGTTCGCGACAATCGAGAAACAGGAATTCATCTCCGGCATCTTGCTTGGCTTTGACGCCTGCGGTATCGATTTCCAAAGGATTCATCTTGAGTATTCCGGTCTGATCAGGTGACAATGGGATGAAGATAGCATCCGTTTGTTTGCGGGATGCTCTTTTCGAATCAGGAGGCATCATGCTAACGGATCTATTGACTCGTCGAAACCTTTTGAAGTGCATCACGGGATTGTTCTGCGAATCTTTGCTTTTGGCCGGTGAGGTTCCCACATGGTTGAAATCGGTCACAAGATCGCCCGACGAAGTTCCTGAGCCGAAGAGGAAACTGCTTCCACTATTGATCGATGCCACGGGAGAGCAAATCAACAATGTTGAACAGTGGGAGAAGCGGGCGGCTGAACTGCGGTTTGAGTGGAGACAACTTTTGAAACCTCTCAACCGAGATAAACGACCGGCGAATGAATTTGAAATCATCTCCCGAGAAACCGTGGGAAATGTGATTCGTGAAAAGATTACTTATCTGGTCGAAGAAGGGATTCGTGTCCCCGCGTACTTGCTCTCACCAAAGTATTCGCAGCCAGGTCGAAAACGTCCGGGAATCGTGGCGTTGCATCCCACAACCTCAGAAACCATCGAGCCGATTGCCGGATTGTCGGGTCCGCTCGATAAGCAGAGCGGAATACATCTTGCCGAGGCAGGGTTTGTCGTTCTTTGTCCTGAGAATTTTCTTTGGCAGAACGCCACTGGTTACAAGCAGGCGGTCTCTAAGTTTCAAGCACGCCACCCCGGCTCGCTCGGCATGAGTAAGATGCTTTGGGATGCTCAACGAGCGGTAGATATTTTGCAATCGGTTGCGGGAGTCAACGACGATCAGATTGGAACCTTTGGGCATTCATTGGGAGCCAAAGAAGTTTTGTACTTGATGGCATTTGATGAACGCATCAAAGCGGGGGTATTCAGCGAGGGAGGCATTGCCTTCGACTCGACCAACTGGGATGCCCCCTGGTATCTGGGGCAGGGGATCAATAATCCGGGCTTTTCACTCAATCATCATCAATTACTGGCGCTGTGTGCTCCTCGTCCGCTGTTGCTGATGGGGGGAGAATCAGGAAGTGGAGCGGCAGATGGTGATCGATCTTGGCCTTACGTTTCGGAAGCGCAGAACGTCTATGAGCTTCACAGAAAGAAAACTTCGTTGGCACTGTTCAATCATCGGCAGGGCCACGCCATCCCACTCATCGCACGTGAGAGGATGATCGACTGGCTAAGATGGGGGATCTCCTGACCCCGTCAAACAGCTTGTTCTATAGGTTTTGTTGAGTGTTTTCACTGTAGCGTCTTTCGTGTTTCCTGAATTTCAGAGATCCCTATTGAACGCACAATCACAACGGGATATTGTGCGGATTCTGAAAGTGTTGCCCGCACTCGATATTGTTGTATTGATCTCAACATAACTCGAAGGGGAGGCGGCCACGATGCAAAAGTGCTCTACAGAATTTCAAACATGCTGGAAACCAAGTTCGCGAAAAAGGGTTGGTTTCACTCTCATTGAGCTACTGGTGGTCATCGCAATTATTGCGGTCTTGGTCGCCATTATTTTGCCGGCAGTGCAGTACGCTCGGGCCGCGGCTCGACGAGCAACATGTCAAAACCATCTCAAGCAGATTGGTTTGGCGTTTCATAACCATGCTTCAACGTATGATGAACGCTTGCCACGCTTGGGAATTCCGAAGTTCAAGAATCATCCCCTCGAACGATATTTATGGGCGGTCACTCTGCTGCCGTTCATTGAAGAAGAAAGTATCTATAATGAGATGGAGGCGAATCCTTCTAATCCTGCCCCTGAAATCGATATAGAAACTTATCCGTGTCCCGATGACATCACGACGAACAACAACCCAGCGCAACTTTCCTATGTCGTCAAAACGGGATATGCGGGACGTGGTGGAGCGTATCCTCCCTCATTTTTTGGGAAGTCGGGTTCTTACTCCAGTCCTTATAGCATCTTGCTGATTTACACAGGGCGACACGATATTAGAAAAGCGGATGGCGGGTTTGAATCGGGAGTCTTTTGGCCGGACAAAGACCTGAGAATTTCGGCAATTTCTCTGCATGATGGTGCGACTAATACGGTGGCTGCCTCTGAAAATATTTATGCTCGGGGCTGGGCGACCAAGGTGCTCTACGATGACCCGCCAGCGAGTAATTATTATCCCTCATGTAGCCCATCTGCCGGTGATGTTGCCTTCGGGATTGGCGATGATGGAATTCAGCTCGAAGGAGAGACGTCTGCGGGGAACGATACCGCCATCCCGACTTCGCTCAAGATCATCTCCACGAATTTAGAACATCATGGGATCAATAAGGCCGTCAAACATCCTGCGGGAGGAGTTGACGGATTTATCTCTGCTCCGAATTCGCACCACGCAGGAGGGGTCCACATGCTTTGGGTAGACGGTCGAGTGACGTTCGTTTCAGAAAATGTTGATGCTTTCGTTTATGCTCGATCTCTGACTTGAGCTGGGCATAAGAAAGGTGAGGCACTCAACGGAAGCGGTCCACAGGGTGGTGGTGGGCAGAATCCTCGAGGACAATACTGAAAGCCGATCGCAGAACGAACGCAAAAACGCGGAACTCTCGGGTTATCGAGAAAATTCCGCGTTTGAGTCGTGTGCAATCATGAATGTCTCGAAAGACTCTATTTCAGTTCGCGGGAACCAGATGCCGTCTGGATTTGATGAGCTTTCAAGCCTTTGGCCAGAATCTTGTAATAGTCCTCACTCTTGGCGAATCCATCTTTGCGTGAGAGGACATCGGCTTCCGTCGAGATCACAATCGAGCTGGGAATGCCTTTCACTTCCAACGCTTGGGCAATAGGTTTCGATTTGTCGAAATCGAGATGGACGGGTACGAAGCGTTCATTGATCGCAGCGACCATCTCTTTTTCTGAGAGGGTCGTGTTTTCCATCTTTTTGCAGAAAGTACACCACTCAGCACCAAAAACAATCAAGATGGGACGCCCTGTTTGCATGGCTTTCGAGCGTGCTTTCAGTAAGTCAGTTTCCCAGTTGATGCCGTTTTTGGGTGGTGACGCATTGCCGATGGCAACACACACAACAAGAGTTAAAGCAGCCACTGCGATTCGGGACAACATAACTTACCTCGATTGAGCCGATAGATGATTCCTGAGTAGGAGATGCAAGACGCATGACTTACTCTTCCAATGGATTTATCGGACGCTGAGGCGTGCGTAATGTGTGGAATTGCTCACACTTTACGAAGAATCTGAGACCAACCAAGATATTACGAATGCGAAATCAGCTTAACATCAGAAGACACAACGTGTTATGGAGACCCTCTTGTTGGCGAGAGGGATAGACCTCAGCGAAAAACTCTCGATGAAGATCGGCGTAATTTGGCGTTACCTAGGAAGATTCAGACCGGGAGGTAGGCTGGGAAGGCCAGGTATTCCGGGAACCGCTCCTCCCGGTGGGCCGCTGTTTTGGGACTCTTTGTCATCCGTACCTTTAGGTTGCACCAGTGAGGCTCGAGTGACTCGCAAGGCGTCCACATTTTCGGCAGGGACCACGTAGTACCAAGCTCCCAACCGTTTATTGAGTTCGTTGGCTTTTTCGATTCCCTGTTTGAGTTTCTCTTCAAACTCCTTCGTGTCTTTCTCAAATTGAATCAGTTCGTCTTCATAAGCCTTCTTGGCGATTTCGAAGTTGCTTTGAACATCGACTTCAGTCTCACCGGGACGAAGAGCGTTGAGTGGGGCATTCGGATCGAACGCTGCTGGTTCTTTAGGAGCTTGCGGTTCGGCAGGCTCGGCGCCCAGATAACTGGGTTCAAAGTTCACCTTTACAAACAAATATCGCGATTGTTGCTTCTCATCGCCGTCATTTTGAGGTTCGGTGGTTTCGTCTTCATCCTCGGACTTCACGGTTTTCGAAGATTGATCTTCCTCTTTCGAGGTGCCGATTTCGATTTCTTTTAAGTCTCCGGTGAACACCTTGCCGAAATGCAGCTCATAGACGAGACCTTCGTTGGTCGCGGCATAGAAACTACCCTCTTGAGCGATAATACCAAGCTGGTTTTCTTCTTGGGGGATCAAGTAATATCCTCGTTCAGCCAAGTCTCCACGGATGTTGGCAATCATGAGAGGATTGCGGGCCGCTTCGGGAGTCACGCTCAGTTCGGGAGTCAGGCCTTCAGGTTTCGGGCGGACTCCGATGATTTTGGTATCGACAAGTGCCGAAACCAACGCCTTGACGGCATCATTGTTCACTTCTTCGGTCTCTGGTTTGAGATCTTTGAGATTCCAGGGTTCACCAAATTTCTCACGAGTGACGTCGAATTCTTCGACATCGGTCGGACCTTTGTAAGTTTGACCGGTTTCTTTATCGGTGATCTCGGCAATCGTGTATTTATTGATGATGATATCGGTGACGGTATCTCGTTCGATTTTGAGCAGATCAGTATCGATCCAATCCTGAAACTTTGTGCTCAGATCGACTTCAAACTCGGCAACATAGGTTTCCTTCTCTCCCGGAGCACGTACATAGAACGCTCCTGGTTTTTCCGGATACTCGTTGCCGATAATGAAATCGGCCAGTATTTCGTCAGCTTTGCGGATCGTGATACGGTCTCCGCGACCTTTGAGAATTTCATCGTTATCCGAAGCCGGGTCGGCAACGCCGTACTCTGTGTGATCGGATTCTCGTCGGCTGATGAGTGCGCCGCGTTTGATACCGATGATCGAGGAGGCCGTTTTGGCAAGTTGTTCGGTGGCATCGGCGGGATAATTGTTATGGCTGGGAATTCTCCAGGCTCCATCGACTTGTTCGACTTCAAACGAGGAAATTGTGGCCTGATCTTCATTGAAGACCGTGACCTTGAGGCTGGTGGCGTCGTTGGGGTTGTTGAATTCGGGATAAAATTCTTCCCCCACCTTTTCGAACTCGGCCATCTCGGCAGGTTGGTTCTGCAGGTACGTCGTCACACCGAGAGCCACGGAAAGAGCGGCCACGGCTGCATAAATGATCGTACGCACGGATTGAGATTTCGATTCCGTTGAGTGGTGATCAGACATGGTGGATTATTTCGTCTTTCGGAATGATACTTGATAAAGCTTGGCCAGTTGGTTGGCGATTCAGCGAACGGCTCTTTCGGGGGAGACGTTCTTTTTCTCGGAGAGCAGGATGGTTGTCATCATCACGAGCCCCAACACCACTGCCGGTAGTGGAGAAAGAAACAAGGCCTGATAGCGTGCTCGCTCTTCGATGTCGTGAATCTGTCTTTCCATCCCTCGCGTGATCGCTTTGACCTTCTTGTTCTTCTCCCGATCAATATTGGCTTGTGCCACTTGCACACGTCGTTGCTCAGCCCGCGCCACGTTTTCGAGTTGTGCTTGCTTGGTGCCACGATCAAGGTTCGGGTTGGCGTTGATCTTTTCCCGTTCTGTATTGAATCGTGCTTTCGCTAATTCGAGTTGTTTTTCGGCTTCTTCTTCCGCCGAACGCTCTTCTTCATTCTTCTCGCGAATAAATTCGTCACGTTGCTGCTGCAATTTCGTCAGCATTCGCATCGTGGGGCGACGTTTTCTGAGTTCCAGATACGTATCATCTCCCGCCAGCGAATCAATGCAGTTCATCAGAAAACTGACATTATCGAATTCGAACGGTAAGCCACCGTCCCCGCGTATGATAAAGAACCAGTCGGAAATCATGTCGATATCGGCGACGAAGATGGCGTTAACCATTCCTTCCTCTTCAATATGTGCTGCCAGAACTTGAGCATACTTGTCGAGTTCGGGATTCGTGACGGGGGTCACCATCGCTGCCGGTGAGAAAGTTGAGGGATCGAATGATTGGCTGGCAAAGTCTTTCCACTCGAGTGCGGTGGAGCGAACGCTACTGGTGAGTAGTGGAGTAAATGTTCGTCCGTTATCCATGTTTTCACGCTGTTGAATACGTCCCGAGTAGGCGAGCAGAAGTTCTTGCATGCCCGAGGTGATCGCCGATTTATCGCTGATCGATTTGTAGCTGTCGCTACTTTCATTGGTGACGAAAATAAATTCACCACCAAGGTCGAATTGGAGATGGGGGTTAAATTGATCCCACACAATTTCATCGTATTCCCACGCGATCTGGAGAATGTCTAATAACGAAGATGCTTTGCCATTATCGGCTTTCGGAGGTGCTTGCTGTCGGCCTCCTCCCATCATGCCCATCATCCCACCGCCGCCGGGAGTTGGCTTGGGAAGTTTCGGAGCGCCCACTAACATTCGCCGGCCACCACCCACCATTCGGCTCATGAAGAGAGGCACCGGGTCTTCAAAGATGACGACGGGCCGCCCCGCGCGAACGTACTCCACAAAGTTTGTCATTTCATCTTGCAACAACGATGACGGCATGACGGCCAGCAGAACATCGAATTCATCTTTGGGAATTTTCCGAGAGGGATCGACCGCTTCCACATCGTAGTGCATTCTCAGAGTGGTCGTTAATTGCCATTCCCGTCCTTGTGAGTTGGGATCTGCCTGAATGACTTGGGCGTCGGTTTGCAAGATTCCAATTTTGAGACGTTCTTCTTTGCTGACAGTCCCGATGGCTCGTGTGAGTTCGTATTCGAGAGGCAAGCCTTTTCCAAAAAACGGAATGACGACTTCGTCATACGAAGTGCGAACTAAGGCGCCCATGAAGACATCGATAGATTTGACGCGACCGTCAATCTCTCGTTGCAAACTCACGGGACGAATGCCGAGAGTCTCGGCTTCGTCGGAGTTTTCATCGTAGGGAGTCACCGAAACTTTGCGGACAGAAATTTTGTCTCCCCCCAATGAGTCGAGACGATCTAACAGGCTGATCAGAGTTTTTCGGGTTTCGATGTACTGCCGGGGAACTTCCGGGCTAATAAACGCCTGAATTTCGACAGGACGCGATTCGTCAAGTTCTGCTAACAAATCGCGAGTCGTCTCTGAAAGGGTGTAGAGCCCTTCTTCGGAGAGATCGTTTGGCTGAAGTGCGTAGGAGGCGGTGTAGGTTAATGCGATGAAAGTGACCATCAAGCAAATCGCTCGTGCAAAATAATTCGAGACGGTTCCCGATTCCGCGGAGGAACTCCAGTGGCGATAGTTGATGACGATGAAGTTGAGGTACAACATCAACGCGGCGAAGGAGAGAAAATAGAGCACGCTGGACAATGAGATGAGACCGACTGAGAAGTCTCGCATGTTCTCGGCAACAGTGAGCGAACGCAGAAAGTTTGAAGTGGTGTCGAAGCTACCAAGACCCACCGGAATCACGCAAAAGACCGAACCCAGGACGAATGCGACAGGGGTGCTTTTCGTCACAGATGAGGCAAACATGCCGGCTGTTAATAGAGAAGCACCAGCTAACCAATAACCGAAGTAAGTTGCGAAAATGATTCCCCAATCGACATTCGAGCTGAGGCTCGCCAAAACTATCAATTGTGTGGTCGAGAAGAACAACGCGATGGTATAAATCGCCACGACCGACAGGTATTTTCCAATGACAATTTCTGTATCCGAGCCGGGGAGAGTGAAAAGAAGTTCATCGGTTCCTGAACGGCGTTCCTCGGCCCAAGTTGTCATTGTGATCGCCGGAACGATGAACAATAACAGCCACGGGAAGATCGCGGTCAGATGATCGAGAGTCGGCATGTTGTCGGTGAAAAATTCCGGTTGAAAAGCGAAATAGGTCGACGCGACAACAAACACGATGATGAACAGGTAGCCTAACAGGCCGGAGAAATAGCTCATCACGTTGCGCTTGAAAACCGCCGAAATGACGTACCAGCGAATCATGGTTTGCAGCTCTCCTGTGGAATGTTTCAAAAAAATAGAAGTTCAGAACCGGTCTCGAACTTGGTCAAGAAGCGTTCGACGCGGTCGTGACACCGGTCAATTCGTGGAAGCAATTTTCCATCGCCTCCACATTGGAACCCATCTCGGAAGTGGGGCCATCGAGGACAACACGCCCGTTATTGATGAGAATCACACGGCTACAGACTGCGGCGACTTCCTGAAGGATATGAGTCGAGAGCAGGATCGTTTTGTGCTCACCAAGACTGAGAATTAATTCGCGGACACCGACGACCTGATTCGGATCAAGGCCACTGGTTGGTTCGTCGAGAATTAAAACTTCGGGATCGTGAAGCAGGGCTTGTCCCATGCCCACACGTTGTCGGAATCCTTTTGAGAGTTTACCGATCACTTTGCCCCAAACCGATTTCAGATCGCAACAATCAGCCACGTATTCGAGTCGTTCTTCAAGTTTGACTCGTGACATGCCGCGGGCCTGTCCCATATTTCGCAGAAACGAAGCGGGAGTCATTTCGGTATAGAGCGGGCCATTCTCGGGGAGATAGCCGAGCAGTTTGGCGGCTTCCAGTCGGTCGGAGGAGACGTGATGGTTGCCGATACGTGCCGAACCACTCGTGGGAGCGAGAAAGCCGCTGAGCATCTTCATGGTGGTCGATTTGCCGGCACCATTCGGGCCTAGAAATCCAGCCACTTCCCCTTTGGGAATTGTGAACGAGACTTTTTCAGCAGCCGCAAAATTACCGTAATGTTTTGTCAGATCGCGAGCTTCGATCATCATTTGATCGGAGTCTGACGTTTGCCGGTCTTCTGGCATGGCGAGTCGGACCTTCAGATCTGGGGTGTGGGATCTCAAAATTGTGTATCAGTTGATCCAATCGGGGCATCCCGATCAATCTTTTATACGTTTAGAAATACTCCCCGCGTTGGAGATTGTCCAGCGTGGCAGAAAAAACAGTCCGACCATTTTAATGAGGTCGTGGGATGATGAATCTGTCTCCCGCGAGTCAATCTGTCGCTTTCTCGGGGAGAGATGGAGTCTGAACTTAGAGATTTTCAGACTCTTTGGGTTCCAGAAATTTGACTTCGTACCGCTTAAACAGGCTTTCGAGCCATAGTCGGTTCAGTTCTTGTCGCTCCCCGCCAACCAGGTAGATATAAGGAGACGGGAACTTGATCTGACCATTCTCGAAGCCAATTTGCGAGGTAAACATGTCGGTCCGCAGAAATTGCTCTCGTTGCACAGAGAGTTCTGCAGGATTCGCAGGGCGACGTTCTCGGACCTCAACGACGTAGTAGGCGGATTCGTCGTCGTTCACAACCACTCCGACTTCGCCCACTTCGATTTGAGTAAACACCGCTTCCATGAACTTCTCGCCCGCAGTATCGATGGTACTCAAGGTTGTCATCTCGGGAATTTGCGAAGGAAAGCCCATTGGACCGGGCGCGGAAGAAGTTCGCATCCAACTGAAATCCTCAATCAGTGGAGGATTCATCAACACGCCTTCTTTTTCACCAGTGATCGTTTCTTCCAGCAATTGCTCCGACCAAGTTGATTCGGCTTTGCCGAGTTGATTGGCGAGTTCTTTGGCCCGTTTTTCGGCCAACGGCTTCGCCTTCATTTGTTTCCACGCTTCCAGGACTTGCGCTTCAATGCCTTCGTCATCAAACGCGGGAACACGAGAGGGCTCGTCGCGAGTTTTCCAATAGACATAAATTTTATCAGGATCGAGTGAACGTGCTTCCTTGGGGTTGTAGATGTCGTCGGGAGTGAGGTTAAATACATACCCGGCCACGGATTGTTGCTGCTGTGTGGAAGGATCCATACCCAACGTGGCTGTACCAATAGAATACTCATTGGAAAGCGCGAGGTCTTGCTGGCTGATTTCTGTGGTCACTTCATAATGAAGTCCTTTTTCTTCAGCCAGTTTGGCAAGCAGTTTGTTCGTGTCGAGAGCAAACTTGTCACGTGCCGCATCGAGTTTCTTCTGTTTGTCCTTGTCACTGCTTTCGAGAAACTCTTCATTGAGGAGAATGTACTGCTCAGCCAAGCCTGACATTATCAGTGAAACCTCTTCAGCGAGCTCTCGTTGTTTTTCACGAGTTCGAGTATCGAGCAGACGATCCCGAATTTCATCACGCAGAAAATCATCCAAAGGACGATATTTGGGGGCTTTCTCGCCAGGCTTTTCGGCATCCAAAGGCCCATCGCTGCCTGTTTGAGGAGCGGGGGGAACTGTTGATTCCGGCTGCTTAGATTCTGGTTTGCTTTCAGGTTTCTCTTCAGGCTTGGGGGGTGTTTCCGGTTTTTTCTCTGCTGGTTTTTCAACCTCTGGTTTAGTCTCGGCAGGTTTCTCTTCGGTTGATGTCTTGTCCGCAGGTTTTTTGTCAGCCGGCGCTTCTTCTTCCTGAAACGCGACGGTTTGCAGAATTGAGTTTGTGGAGGTCAAAGCGAATTGCTCGGGAGCTTTTTCTTCACCTTCGGGTTTCTCACCATTCTCGGTGGAAGGCTTCTTTTCCTCAGCAGACTCAGTTTTGGGAGAATCAGCCGGTTTTTCTTCGTCGGCTTTTTCAGGCTCAGGTTTTGCTTCAGACTTCGGAGTCTCCTCCTTTTTCTTTTCAGGAGTCTCATCCGGTGTCGGCTTGCTGGGATTGTCGAGGTCAATCTTGGGAGAGGGCAAGTTCGGATCGAACAAGTCAGGGGCGGCAGTTCCACCGGCTCCCGAACCCATATTCAAATCCAGATCGGGAACTCTTTTGTTGAGGTAGAGTTCGTCTTTGTTGTCTTCGTAATAGGTTTCAATTTCTTTGTCGGTGATCTCCGGGATGGACTGTTCAATATCCAAAAAAGCCGATTCT
>JAQWSQ010000189.1 GCA_029243145.1 Planctomycetaceae bacterium
TTTACGGACTTCTATGCCGGCTCCACCGTTTGTGCTCCCTCACGCTGTGTCTTGATGATGGGGCAGCATCTTGGGCATGCCTACATTCGCGGTAATGGAAAAGATAATCTTGAGCCGGAGCACTTCACCGTCGGTGAACTGATGAAGCAGGCCGGTTACACAACCGGTTTATTTGGTAAATGGGGCCTCGGACACTTCGGGTCGGAAGGTGTCCCCACAAAACAGGGGTTTGACGAGTTTTATGGATATCTCGATCAACATCATGCTCACAACTACTATCCCTCATTCCTGGTTCATAACGAGCAGCGAGTCAAATTGCGGAATGTCGTTCCCAATGAAGGCGAATACGGACAAGGTGTGGCTTCCAAGAAAGTCGATTACTCGGCTGATTTGATCGGCGACCAGTTACACAAATTTCTCGACAACAATCACGACAAACCTTTTTTCATCTACTACGCAATGACGCTTCCCCATGCCAATAACGAAGGTCGCAGTGATGGGTTAGAGACCATTCCTGAAGACTTGGCCGTCTACAAAGACAAAGACTGGCCCGAACGTCACAAACAATTCGCCGCCATGGTCTCACGGACTGATGCGGAAGTGGGACGTATCATCAAGAAACTGAAAAAGTACGGCATCGCCGATAACACTCTCGTCATCTTCACCTCCGATAACGGTCCTCATGCAGAAGGTGGTCACAAAGCAGAGATCTTCGATTCCAACGGTCCGTTACGGGGGACAAAGCGAGATCTCTATGAGGGGGGGATTCGCGTCCCGATGGTCGCTTGGTGGCCGGGAACGATTAAAGCGGGAGCGGTCACTGATCACGTCGGCTATTTTGGAGACTTGATGATGACCTGTGCTGATTTGACCGGTGTCGAACCGGAGACTGATCAGGAGTTTGACAGTATCAGCTTTCTGCCGACCTTATTAGGCGACAACAGTCAGCAACAAGATCACGAATACCTATATTGGGAATTCTATGAAGGCAAGAACGCCCAAGGTGTTCGCATGGGGCCGTGGAAGGGAATCGTCAAACCATTCGGCAGCGACAACTTCGAACTCTATAACATCGAAGACGATCTGGCTGAAGAACATGAAATCTCGGCAAAACACCCGCAAATCGTCAAGCGGTTGAAAGCCGCCATTGATGAGGCACATGTGCCGAACCCACGTTGGCAACTTCCGAAAGCGAAGAAGAAATAGTCGTTTCGGGCGGTATATCACCGAAAATGTTAAACTCTGCGGGCTGAGACTGTTCTCCCAAAGTTAGCGGTCGTGTCGTGCCGATCTTCCCCATAGAGTGCCTGTTGTGGTGCTGAGAGTGCGCTTGTCGCCATCGTCGAAACACGATTGGAGAGCAGAGATGATTAACGAAAATCTGATGCTAATCATTGAGAATGCCGTCCACGACATGCTGTTGTGGGTCGGGTTCGGGACTCTCGTCGGACTGGCCGCAAAAGCCATCATGCCGGGACGCGATCCCGGTGGAGCCGTCGCCACCCTAATGATGGGGATTGGTGGTAGTGTGATCGGCTGTGGTTGCACTCTGTTCTTCTGGGAAGGTGCCCGAATTACACCGATCAGTGTGATGGGGTTCGCCGCCGGAACAGTAGGCGCTTTCATCATTCTCTTCTTCTACAAAGTTCTCTCGGGTACTTATTTTGCAGAATCCGAAGATGGCGAAGGTTGGATGCACCGCTATCGTCGCCGCCGTCGTCGTGGTCGACTCGCCCGTGATAGTTACTGATTGAGGTTTCAGTATTCACTTCCCGATCTTATACAGCGCTCCCGTTGAGCGGATATAGAGATGCGAGTCGTTCGGAATCGGCGTCGAGCGGAAGATTTCGCCCGGTCGATTTCCCAAAGAGTTTCGAGACTCTACTTTTTCGACGGGGTCAACGACGGTACAAACGCCCGTTTCGTCGATGAATATTGCTTTGCCAGAATACGAAACCGGTGTGGCAACATGCTTGCCACCGACACGTTCACGCCAGACTTCTTTGCCGGTCAGTGAATTGAAGGTGGAGTAAACGCCATCCATATTCGCCGTCACCATGAATTCTCCAATGACAACCGGAGAGGGTAGGTCGCGACCACCGGGGCGACGTGTATGCCAAGCCATGTGAGACTGGGTGACGTCTCCTTTTCCACCCGGCCTGACCGCATAGCCTTCTCCCGGCTTGCCGTTGATCATGTGGATCAAGTTATTGGCAAAGGTCGCAGTGGGTGCGCCACGTCCGGTGAAACTCTTACAAAACCAAAGTTCTTCACCCGTATCAGGGTTATACGCAGAGACTCGCGAATCGCCGTTGAGCACCAGTTCTTCATGCCCATCGACATTGATCAAGACCGGCGTGCTCCAACCTCGGGCGTCTTCCCGTCTGGTCGTCCAGAGTTCTTTGCCTGTCTTTTTATCAAAGGCAATCAAACGAGCGTTCGAGTCGGCATCGCAATTTTGAATGAGCATGCCACGAATAATGACCGGAGACGCTGCCGTCCCCCACGGACCTTCAAAGTTGCCGAGATCTTTGCTCCATACTTTATCACCATCCAAAGTGAGGCAGTGTATGCCGCCGATTCCGAAGAAGGCATAGACGTGTTCTCCATCAGTGACACAATTGGCCGATGCCCAACCATTGAGGGCGTGGGCAGGTTCTGGTTGACCTTTCCAGACAGATTGTTCCCACAGAATCTTGCCACTGTTTTTGTCGACCGCAAAGACGATACGCTCGGCTCCTTGGCCTTTATTGGCAGTGAGGAAAACCTGATCTTCCCAGATGCAGGGGGCCGATTGGCCGCTGCCGGGAAGTTCTGTTCGCCAGGCGATATTCGAAGAGTCCCACTTGAGCGGGATATCAGTGCCGGTGTAATGTCCATTCTGTTGTGGTCCACGCCAAGTGGGCCAGTTATCTTCAGCAAAGAGCGTCGATGTGGCGAGGATGGCGAGCAGGCAAAATAGAGTGCTTCTCAACATGGCGGGAACAATCCTTCGATTCGGGTGGGAATGACAGAAGACCCTTATGATAACGCGAGACGAATTACGGGCCAACTCAAAATTTCAGGAAATGAAAGCGGTTGTAGCCTCCATCGTAAGATCAGAAACCGAAGGCGGTAGTAATCTCGACGTCCCCGGACAGCTCGCTCTGGTGGCTCAAGGGGAAAATGGAGAATACGCTGGGTGGCACTGAATATGATCGCCAATGACAAAGTGATCTCACACAAAGTTGCAGAGGAGCAATGAATGAAAAGGCATGAAATATGATGAGGTGTGGCCCGAAGTAGGCTCGAAATCAATTGCGAAGTTTTTCGAGCTTTGCGAGTCCAGCTTCCAGTTCCTGTTGAGTCAGCTTGTCATT
>JAQWSQ010000097.1 GCA_029243145.1 Planctomycetaceae bacterium
GCGAATGAAGCCGGCACAGATCGCGGCGTGAATACTGCGGAAGATCAGCATCGCCGCATCGACATCGACTTGGGGAACTTCACCTCCAGAGAGGTCATTGACCAACGAATAATGGCTGCCGCCGAGTTCGTTTTTGGTTTCTCCCACCAGATACAACAGGTTGTCGGCTTCTTTCAAATCCATCGTGACAGACTGTTCGATGTCGGCCATTTGTCCGAGTGCCGTGATGAGCAGTGAGGAAGGAATTGCGACCGTTGTTTTGTCACCTTTGTCATCGAAGTAGGAGAACTCGTTGTTCAGGCTGTCTTTACCGGAGACGAATGGAGTGCCGTAAGCGATCGCCATGTCGTGACAGGCAAGTGACGCACGCACGAGCGAACCGAGTGTTTCGGGGCGTTCAGTGTTCCCCCAGCAGAAGTTGTCCAGAATGGCAATCTTATTCGGATCGGCACCGACGGCCACACAGTTACGAATCGCTTCGTCAATGGCCGAGGCGGCCATCCAGTACGGGTCGTGGTCACCCAGTTGAGGGTTCATGCCGCAGGAGATGACAAGTCCACGATTAATGGTGAGGTCGGGCCGTACAACGGCTGCATCAGACGGCCCATCGCTTTTGATACCGACCAGCGGTTTGACGACAGAGCCTGCTTGCACTTCGTGATCGTACTGCCGAATAATCCATTCTTTGCTGGCCACATTGAGTGAGCCAAGGATCGCTTTGAGGTCGTCATCAAATCGGGATTTGCCGGGGAGGTTGATCGCGACTGTCTCGGGGGGTGTGTAGACCGCTTCGCGAATGACGGGAGGTCGGCCATCGTGGAGGAATGCCATGGTCACATCGGCGACTTGTGTCCCGTCATATTTCAGAACGAGTCGTTCCGTATCGGTGAATTTTCCGATGACGGTTGCTTCAACCCCTTCAGCGGAACAGATTTCGTTAAAGCGATTCCAGTTCTCTTCGGGAACGGCCAGCACCATGCGTTCTTGCGCTTCGCTGATCCAGATTTCGGTGTAGGACAATCCTGCATATTTGAGCGGGGCTTTGTCGAGCCAGACTTCGGCTCCTGTCTTCTCTCCCATTTCGCCGACGGCTGACGAGAACCCGCCCGCACCGCAATCGGTAATGGCGGAATAGAGTGCTTCGTCGCGCGCTTGCAGGATGATATCGGCGACCATCTTTTCGGTGATCGCATTGCCGATTTGAACCGCACCCCCCGAGAGTGATTCTGATTCTTCCGTCAATTCAGCCGAGGAGAAGGTCGCCCCGTGAATACCATCGCGTCCGGTGCGTCCGCCGACGGCGACAATGAGATGTCCAGGTTCGACTTTCCCATGACTTTTGCCCACGGGAATCATGGCAATATTGCCGCAATAGACGAGCGGATTACCCAGATAACGGTCGTCGAAGTAGACCGCACCATTGACCGTGGGGATCCCCATCCGATTGCCGTAATCGCGAACTCCCGAGACGACTCCTTTCAGAACGGTCCGTGGGTGCAACACACCAGGAGGCAACTTGGCATCAGGGTAATCGGGACGCGCGAAACAGAAAACATCGGTATTACAGACGGGACGCGCACCGAGTCCGGTTCCTAAAGGATCGCGAATCACACCGCCGAGGCCAGTGTTCGCGCCGCCGTATGGTTCGAGAGCTGATGGGTGATTATGGGTTTCGACTTTAATACAGACATCTTCGGTGTCACTGAAGGTGATAATGCCGGCGTTATCGCTGAAGACGCTGACACACCAGTCGTCATCGCCGAGCGTTTCACGAATTTTCATCGTGGCGGCGAAGACCGTTTCTTTCAGCATGTTATCGAATTGGATGTCGCGTGCTTCGTCTTTGTAGTGAATGCGGCCCGCGAGTGTTTTGTGAGAACAGTGTTCGCTCCAGGTTTGGGCGACCGACTCAAGTTCGACATCGGTGGGATCGCGGTCGAGCGAGCGGAAGTAATCGCGGATCGTCTGCATCTCGGTCAAACTGAGATAGAGCTGACCTTCTTTGGAGAGAACTTCCAACGCGGCGTCATCCATCTCACGGATGGCAACATGAGTGAGTTCAAATTGATAGGGAGAACCAAGCGTGATTGATTCCAGTTGCAGCGGGCCTTCCAGCACATGCTCGATGGCGTCATTCGCGAGCAACTTGGTGCTGATTCGCTTGATGTCGGCTTCATTGGCAGAAGAGTTGATCCAGTATTTGCGACACGTGGAGACAGCCTCGGTTTTTGCACCCAATTCGGCCATCGCCGCTTGGGTCGATCTGGCAACATTATCGGTGACTCCCGGTTTGAACATGACGTTCAGTAACCGATGGCCATTTGCAGAAACGGGAGGGGAGGGGAGGGGACGAAGCTCGCAATCTTCGACGACAGTATCAACCAGCAGTGAGTCGGCAATGCGACGGACATCGGCTTCTGGGAGATCGGCTTCAATCAAAAACGATTTTGCCGTCTTCACATCATCGATGGTTTGTGAACCGAGTTCCCGGCTTTCAGCAAGGATGCGTTGACCCTCGTAATCTGTCACGCCAGTTTTTGGCCGAATCTCGAATTCCCAGAGCATAACGTACTTCCTTGCGATTCATGTAGGGTCCGCAGTGCGGACCACAAAGCCTCTAGTGACTGACTTTCAACGGTCCGCAGTACGGACCCGATGAAAATCAGCCTCCAAAATACCGAATGATTGCTCAAGAGACGAGGGAATCGCGGTGGGTTTTCGCCAGTTCCAGCAACTGTTCCAGTTTCTGGTGGTCACCCTCTTCGACGGCTTGCGACAAATCTTGCATGATCTGGCTGAATTTCTTCAGAGTCTCAGACAATTGCTGTCGATTCTGCATCACGATGGCCCGCCACAATGTCGGATCGCCCGAGGCAATTCGTGTTGTGTCCTGAAAACCAGACCCTGTGAACGGTTTGTATTCGTCTTCCAGCAACAACGAGACACCCGCGGCAATGACATGCGGAGCGTGGCTGGTCACACTCATCAGGCGATCATGTTCGTCGGGACTCACTCGATGCAACTTCATGCCAATCGCCGACCAGAAATTTTCAATGCGAGCAAGTTTTTCGGAGGGCGTATTCTCGTAAGGAGTCAGAAAGCAGAGTCGATCGTGGTACAACTCGGGATCTGCGTATTCAAACCCGTTTTTCTCAGAGCCTGCCAACGGATGCGAACCAATAAAGGTGACATCTGCATCGGCGAAGTGTTGCAGTTGGTCACAAATTGCGCCTTTGACGCTGCCCGCATCCGTAATGATTGTGCCCGCGCTGGCCGCATCTGCATATGCTTGGACATCTTCCACAATTCGATCAACGGGTGTGCAGACCACAATTAGAGAGAGTTCGTCCACTTTTGAATCGGGTGCGGTGGAGAAATCACTAAGCAGCCCCAAGGATTGGGCTTTTCGGAGTCGTTCTGCGTTGCGTCCGAAGCCGACAATCTTGCCGGAGTACCCCGATTTTTTCAGTGCCGCCGCGATGGAACCACCAATCAAGCCGACACCTACGATGCCGATCCCCGATTCGTCCAATTGTGCGAAAGTCCCTGTCATGATGCGGGTTATTGTACGGCTGAAGAATCCGTGATGCCAGCACTTCACGCCGAGAGTTTGGCGTGAGCTTAGAGGAATTTCCCTCTTTGCTGGTGATTCTCGGGAAATCTGGAAATTTATGCGTGAGATTGGGTGGGTGTGGTCTTTATCTTCAAGCCACGGACTCACTCATTCCCCCCTCATGCAGAGACTCCGGAGAATATTAACCGATGAAATGTATCGCTTCCCCTCACGTCACAGGACAGAAAAACTCGACTCGTTCTGGTTTTACACTGATCGAACTGCTGGTGGTGATTGCCATCATTGCCGTTTTGGTTGCACTTTTGTTACCAGCCGTTCAGCAGGTTCGTGAAGCCGCACGACGTACCCAGTGTAAAAACAATCTGAAGCAGATTGCTCTCAGTGCCCACAATTTTCACGATGTCTACCGTCGTTTTCCACCCGGTTTTTTGGGAGCAAATCCCAATGACAAGTCATTGACACTAACGACTGGAGGAGATCATTCGGGGATCGGTCACTTGGCCTACTTGTTGCCCTTTTTGGAGCAGTCGGCTCTTTACAAGCAGATCCCTAGCGATTTTCTCAAGGTGGACCGAATTGGTGGAACGCAATGGAACGCCAACCCTGCTGCTAATCAGGCAGGACGTGCGAAATTGAGCATGTTTCTGTGCCCTTCAACCAGTCATTACATTGCCAGTCGTTACAATACCCGTGCAAACTATTATCTCGGCCCCTATGGGGTGGGGATGGAAATGCGAACCGTGACCTCCAAGCTGTTTGGACTCACGAACTATGTTGGTGTCACTGGATACTGGGCCGACACGCCGGGTTATGAATCAAGAAAAGGGATTTTCTATAACCGCTCCAAAACTCGATTTTCTGAGATCACGGATGGGACAAGTCAGGTCTTGATGTTTGGTGAGTACATGAGGGGGGACATTGTGGGAAAACCCTATGTCGAACAAACCTGGATGGCATCGGCACCAATCTCGGCAGCAGATGGATTAGGAGGTTCCTACGCTCGGCAATTTAGTAGTCCGCATAAAGGGGTTGTTCAGTTTGCTTTGGCCGATGGCTCGGTCCGACCGATTAGTGTCAACATTGACAAACAAACCTGGTATCAGTTGTGTCAAATGCAAGATAATGAAGTGCTCGGAAACTTTTAATTCTCCGACCGAATCTCAAGGAATATAGAGATATTCGCCATTGTGCTTCTCTGCAAAGAATTTCATGAACGGGCCTGCTCCTCGCAAACCGAACACGAAAGTATTTAGCTTCCATTCTCCCGCATTGTGCTTCAACATTTGCGACTGATAATCTCGTTCCACTTCACCGTCTGAGAGAAAGTAGATCATTTCGGGATCGAGCTTCATCGCCAGTCGAATCGACAATCGTGGATCGGTCCCGCCGACAGCAACGGCGGTGGAGATCCATTTCAGATATTTACGTTTATTCTCCACTGTGGCGGGAACCATTCCTTCTGCTGGCATACGGTTCATTTTGTCGTTGAAGAACACTACATAGAACGTCTGATCGGGTCGGAGTTTGTCGATGAAGCCGATCAACTCTGTCTTCAGTCGCTGGAAACGAGTGAGTCCGTTACTCAATTGATGTGTTTTGTTCATGCTCATTGAGCGGTCGAGGACAAACACAAACGACTTGGCAGCCCCCGGATCCCCAAAGAATCCATGCCCATCTCCCTGACCATCGCCTTCCCCGTTTCCTCCTCGTCCCGTTCCGGCTAACGCTCCCACATAAGTTGCCAGACTAGAAGATTTCAGTTCTTGATCATGGGGAATAGGAAAGGCCGTATCGGCAAGGCGAGGGGCCGAGACATTGAAGTCTGTCGAAGAGGTTAAAAACGCAACAGATGACGACTCACTTCCTCCCGTTTCTTTGGAAAACTCGGTCGGCTGGATGGGATCGGGTTCGAGTGTTTCCTGCAGTTCGTTCTGATCGAAATAAACGAGCAGCCCTTCGGCAAATTGTGAAGGCGATTCCAGAAAAGTGAACACAGAAAGCAGAGAGAAGATGACCGCATGCAGAATTGTGGAGATCCCGTACGCTTCTGCCGGTTTTTTCCAGGCAGCGCCCTTTGATTCAACGACTTCAAATTCGTTCCAGACGGTCGACATACGAATCCACTTGCAGGGGCAAACTCAATACGAGGCTGCAAAGCACCTTTTGAGTAAGGGAGGGTTCCCTTGATTTTAAGAGGCTCTCTCTTATTTCACTATCGGCAAGATGTAGTATCAAGTTCATCTTGGGGAATACGCATCGGGATGTACCTGATAACCGGGGAAAAATCGACGGAGATGCAATTATGCCTCCTAACCGGGGGCATTTGAGTCAAATCGGCCTTTTGTGAACTCAATTATGCGTTAAGCTCTGTAGTGGATTGCGGTTAGCTAAACAGTTCCACCCCTCAATCGGAAGAGTAAGATGTCAATAACACCCCACCCAATCCTGTTTTTTGACGGTGTTTGCGGACTTTGCAACAAAAGTGTCGATTTCGTGATATTCCGGGACAAACGGCAACAATTTCAGTTTGCACCACTCCAGAGTGAGGCGGCTGCATCATTACTTGATTCAAATGACGTTCAAAACTTGAATACGCTCATTCTAAAGACGGAATCGGGACTGTTTCGACGTTCTTCAGCGGTGGTCCGCATTCTCTGGTATCTGGGTGGATTCTGGGCATTTCTCGGAGCATTATTGTGGATCATTCCACTTCCCTTGAGAAATTTGGGTTATCGGGCTGTATCTGTCTCTCGATATTCTTTGTTCGGAAAAAAGGAATCGTGTCGTATTCCCACTCCCTCTGAACGTGCGCGATTTCTGGATTGAGGGGGAGGGTTGTTATTCTGGAAGATTTGCTCAGGATGAGTAGTTCATCTTGCCCATGAATGAATCGGGATTCTCAAACCATGACACGTTATTTCTTCATTTTGCTTTGCCTTATCACGCTCGCCATATCGGCATCAGCCGACGAACGTCCCAACATTATTCTATTCATCGCAGATGACATGGCTTGGAACGATTGCGGAGCTTACGGCCATCCGCACATCAAAACTCCCCATCTCGATCAACTTGCAAAGGACGGACTTCGTGTTGATAACGCGATGTTGACGTGTAGTTCGTGCAGCCCGAGTCGTGCCAGCATCATCACAGGGCGTTACCCTCACAACACGGGCGCACATCAACTTCACATTCCGCTGCCGGGAGAACAGATTACGTTTGTCGAGAAACTCAAAGAGAGCGGATATTACACCGCGTCGGCGGGGAAATGGCATTTGGGGAATGAGACGGTCCCCAAGTTTGATTCCGTCAACACCAAACAATTCGAATGGGTGAAAACGGTCAAAGAACGACCCCGCGATAAACCCTTCTTTTTCTGGTTTGCATTTGTCGATCCCCATCGCCCTTATCAGGAAGATACGATTCCCGAACCGCACACCGCCGATACTGCGGTTGTTCCTCCCTTTTTGCCAGATAACTCTGAGACGCGCGAAGATCTCGCGATGTATTACGATGAAATCACTCGCCTAGACGGAGTGGTCGGTGCGGTTCAGGAAGAACTCAAAAATCAGCAGGTTGCCGAGAATACTTTGATTCTGTTCATCAGTGATAATGGTAGGCCGTTCCCCCGTTGTAAGACAACCGTTTACGACAGCGGTGTGAAGACGCCTTGGATTGTAAAATGGCCGGGGAAAATTCCTGCGGGTAGCACATCTGACGCCATCATGAGTTCAGTGGATATCGCCGCCACGTTTCTAGATGTCGCGGGATTGTCAGTGGGTGAAAATTTCATGGGGAAAAGTTGTCTTCCCGTTTTTCTGAAACCGGAGTTACCGTTTCGTAAGTATGCTTTTTCGGAACATAACTGGCACGACTTTGAAGATTTTTCGCGTGGAATTCGCTCGTCGCGATATCGATTAGTGCGGAATTATTATTCCGACGTTCCTCTCACTCCACCTGCGGATGCCGTCCGCAGTCCCACCTACATTAAGATGATCGAGTTACATGCAGCAGGAAAGTTACCCAAGTCGCAAAGCATCTGTTTTGAGGCACCAAGACGGGAGTGGGAATTTTATGATCTGGACTCGGATCCCTTTGAAATGAACAACATGATCGATGATCCGAATTATGAAAAACCGGTCAATAAACTCAAAGCTGCCCTTGCCCGCTGGCAGAAAGAAACGAACGATGTGTTGCCAGACGAACGGCGTGCGGATGGATTTGATCGAGTCACCGGCGAACGATTGAAGACCAAAAAACAGAAATAATTAGCGACGCTTACAACACTAAAGGGTTACCCGATGTCACAGGATGATCAATCAGTCAAGAGTGGGCAAACTGGGCCTTCACCCACACCAGAAAAAATTGAGACTCCTTCCATCAGCGCACAAGGTAGTGTGAATTTGCGACGATTGTTTTTCATGTTGTTTCCGGTGGCTGCTCTGTTTGGGCTGCTCGCTTACTTCAATCAAACAGAGTTTGTGATTGATACGCTCAATATGAAACTGGATGAAAGCACGTTCTCGTTCCTCAGTTTGTATGTGTTGTTCCCGTTAAGTATTCTTCTGTCACTCATTTGGTGGTCCTTTCTCTCGGGAGTCACTTGGAAGTCGTGGTTTCTGGGACTGGTTGGCTTGGTTGCCGTCTGCGGTGGTGTCGTGGCGTCGGTCCGAATTGAATCGATGGAAGGCGATATGTTTCCTCGCTTTGCGTGGCGGTGGAGCCCCACTTCGGAAGATTTGGCGCGAGAATCGAAGGCGACACAAAAGAAATCGGATCTGGATGTCTCCCTTCGCGAACTTGAAATTGCAGACAGCGACTGGCCACAGTTTCGTAATGATGATCGTGAAGGGCGCGTACTCGACGTTCAGCTAGATCGTGATTTTCAAAATAATCCTCCCGAAGAATTGTGGAGAATTAAGGTCGGGTTGGGATGGTCATCGTTCTCGATTGTGGATGACTTGTGTTGGACACAAGAACAACTTGATGACGAGGAACTGGTTGTCTGTTATGAACTCAAAACCGGTAAAGAAGTCTGGTCGCATGCTGATAAAACACGCTGGTCGGAAGCAGTGGGAGGCGATGGACCGCGAGGGACACCCACGATTCACGAAGGCAAAACCTACACGCTGGGCGGCACGGGCTATTTGAACTGCCTGAACGCTCTCACGGGAGACTTGATTTGGCAACGGAAAGTCTTGGAAGATGCGAATGCCGACAATACTCAGTGGGCGATGTCCGGTTCTCCTTTGATCGTGGGTGATCGAGTCATTGTCAACGCAGGAATCTCTCAAGAGGAATTGTTAAAGGAACCGTCAGACCGTCAACCGGGCAAAGCGGTGATCGCTTATGACAAGTTGACGGGAGAGATTGTCTGGGCCAAAGGAAATCATCCAGCTTCGTATGCAGGTGTGAATTTCGCCGAGCTACAGGGAGAACAACAGCTTCTCGTTTTTGACGGCGACGGAGTTGCTGGAGTCGATCCTGAAAATGGAGACGAACAGTGGCGGTTTGAATGGTCGAACATGCCCAAAGTGAATGCGGCACAACCCATCGTTCGGGGAGACCAAGTATTTATCTCCAGCAGCTACAATTCAGGGTCGGTTTTGTTGAATGTCAGCCGAGACGAGGATACCTGGAGATCGGAACCGGAGTGGTCGAAGAAAAATTTCTTCAAACTGAAATTCAATGATGGCGTCTACAAAGACGGATTTATTTATGGCTTGGATGAAACCTTGATGTCGTGCATCGAGATGAAGACGGGACGGCGGAAGTGGAAGGCTCGTTCTGACACCGGTTTCGGGCAAGTGATCCTGATTGGTGATTTGCTCACAATTATCACCGAAGGAGGCGAATTAGTATTCGCTGAGGCGACTCCCGAGGAATGGCGAGAATTGTATCGCATGCCGGCAATGAGTGGGAAAACGTGGAACAATCCCGCCTTTGCCAACGGCTATTTATTGGTTCGCAACTATGAGGAAGCGGTCTGTTACAAGTTGAAACTGGCGGAGTAGAGGGGCGGGACGGATCGCATTGCCCGAAATTGGGTTCCCCGTTATAATTGCGTCCACTTACCGGACGGATTCCAGTTAGACGAAACAGGGACGATGACCACGATTTCTCCAGCTTCGATACGAGTCGGCCTTGGCCAAGACGCACACCGTCTGGTGGTGGGGCCGCCGTTGATGCTGGGAGGAGTGGAAATCCCGTCTGCCAAGGGGCTCGACGGACACAGCGATGCCGACGTGTTGTTGCACGCGGTGACCGATGCTTTACTGGGAGCCGCCGGTCTCGGTGATATCGGTGAATGGTTCCCGAATTCCGACCCTCAGTGGAAGGGGGCAGCTTCGGATGTCTTCGTGCTGGAAGCTGTCAAAGAGATTCATGCTCGGGGTTGGGCTATCATCAATCTCGATTGCACCATTTCAGCCGAACAACCCAAGCTGACACCCCACAAACCGGCGATTCGTCAACGATTGGCCGAGCTACTACAACTCGATGTAAACTGTGTGAACGTGAAGGCAAAAACGGGCGAATTGGTCGGCCCGGTCGGTCGCGGTGAAGCAATGAACGCCGAGGCCATCGTGCTGCTCGTACGCATTGATAATTCTACGCAAACAGATTCTTGAATATCGGGAGTTGATCACAAGGATGACGATCAAAGTTTACAACACGCTGACAAGAACCAAAGAACCTTTTAAAACGATCGAGCCGGGCAAGGTCGGCATGTATCTCTGTGGTCCGACGGTTTATAAACCGGCTCACATCGGTCACATGGTTGGCCCCGTGATCTTCGACACGGTCAAACGCTACCTGACTTATATTGGTTATGATGTCACGTATGTGATTAATATCACCGATGTTGATGACAAGCTCATCAATAAGGCCAACGAAAAGGGCATGACGGTCGAAGCTCTTGCGAAAGAGATGACCGCAGACTACTTCGAAAACCTAGCCACTATGGGGGTTGATACGGTCGACAAGTTCCCGTATGCGACCGAGCACATTCAGGAAATGCTCGATATTATCCAAAAGCTGGTTGACGATGGATATGCTTACCCGCTTGATGGTGATGTCTATTTCGAGACGACGAAAGATGAAAAATACGGTTCTCTCAGTGGACGTAAGCTCGATGAAATTATGGCCGGAACACGCGTTGAGGCGACCGACAAAAAACATCATCCTGCCGACTTCGCTTTATGGAAAAAATCAAAAACGGGAGAGCCCTCTTGGGAGAGCCCTTGGGGTGATGGACGGCCTGGCTGGCATATTGAATGTTCGGCAATGAGCATGAAATATATCGGCGAAACGCTCGATATTCATGGCGGCGGGCTCGATCTCATGTTTCCGCATCACGAAAACGAACTCGCTCAATCGGAATGCTGCACCGGCAAGCCTTTTGCGACGTATTGGATGCATAACGGCTTGATGCAGGCCAGTGGAGAATCTGGAAAAGTTGGCGGCGGACACGATAAAACTGGTGATCTCAACACTGCCAAAGAAGCTCAGGAAGTCGGCAAGCTGGCCGGTTCCAAGGGAGCCGATTCGGTCAAACTGATGTTTGAGAAATTTGACCCCGAAACGATTCGCTTCTTCTTGTTGGCAACGCATTATCGTAGCCCAATCGATTTCAGCCAAGAGCGGATTGCCGAAATCGAAAAGAGTATCGAAGGCTTCTATCGTCTGTTCGAAACTTACGGCCGCATCACAGGCAAGAGTTTTTATGATTTAGAGACTTCCCCCAAGCGAGAAGAAAGTGTCAGCCTCGAAGAAGCCGAGTCGGAATTGCTGAAAGAAATTGCATTGTTCCGCACTCGTTTCTGGGAAGCAATGGACGATGACTTCAATACCGGTGGCGGGGTCGGCATTTTGCACGAGATGCGAAAAGCCATCAACGCTTTCATTACTAGCGAAAAGCTTGGTGATAACTCTGATCAAAACTCTGCCGTGATGACACTCACAACGGCAGTCGGGATTTTGAAAGAACTCTCCAACTTACTCGGTGTGTTCCGAAAACCCTTACAGAAAGATTCCGCAGCCGATGATGAATTCGTCAACGGCTTAATGAATCTGATTATCGATTTGCGAGCCGAAGCACGGGAAACCAAAAACTGGGGAATTGCCGACCGTATTCGCGACGGGCTAAGTGATTTGAAAGTCGTCCTTGAAGACCGGACCGGGGATACTTTGTGGCGACGCGAGTAGACATTTTGGATTGGTGATTGAGGATTTTGGATTCAGAAACAAGAAAACGGCATTCTGCATGACCATCCCTAATCCGCAATCCAAAATCCAAAACTCCCTTTCGGATCTTCCCGAGCGGATTCTGGGGATCGATCCGTCGTTGACGTGTACCGGTTACGCCGTTCTGGAACGGACATCTCGCGGTCCCGTTTTGCGGGAAGGAGGAGTCGTTCGTTCGGACGCTAAGAAGACACTCGCTCAACGCATTTGCGAAATCGCGATTGGGTTACGAGAAGTGATGGAACAATATCAGCCCAAAGCGGTCGCCATCGAGCAGGTTTACGCCATGCCCGAGAATCCACAAACAACGATCAAAATGGCGCATGTGCGAGGCGCGATTCTTTGTCAGGCGGCAGAACGCGAAATTCCTGTTCTCGATTACTCGCCGCGTGAAATCAAAAAATTATTAACGGGTAGCGGGCGGGCGGGAAAAGAGCAGGTGCAGTTTGCTGTTCAGCGAGAACTTGGTCTGAAGTCGATTCTCGAACCGAACGACGTCGCCGATGCGACGGCAGTGGCTCTTTGTTTGTATCACAGTATCAAGTTTGCTGCTTGAAGTGTTTCTCTAACGATTGACTGATTCTCATGATCACACGCATCACAGGTAAGCTCGTCGCGTTGGGTGAAACGGCCGCTCAAATTGAAGCCGGCCCGTTTCATTATGAAGTATTGATTCCTGAATTTGTTCGCCGTCAACTCCATGCGAAGCTCGACGAAGAAGTTTCATTACAGACGATCGAGTTTTTGGAAGGCAATCCTCAGCAAGGACGAATGGTTCCGCGAATGATTGGATTTTTGTCACAAGCCGAACGGGAGTTTTTTGATTTGATTTGTTCTGTTGATGGCGTGGGCGTCAAGAAAGCTCTGCGCGCCATGGTGCGTCCGGTACGAGAAGTGGCAACGGCCATTGAAGACCAGGATCCCAAGCAACTGAGCACATTGCCGGGAATTGGTCCTGCCATGGCAGACCGTATCATTGCCAAGCTGCGTCGTAAAATGGCAAAGTTTGCGCTGATAGTGGCATCAGATGTTCCACACGAACCGAAGGCTCGTGACATTGCCTCAGAAGCTTATGAAGCCTTGATTGCCCTTGGTCATTCTCCCGCGAATGCTCGCCAGAAGCTCGAAGTCGTAATGGACGGAAAGACCACTTACAAATCGGTCGAAGATTTGTTGACGGAAATCTACAAACGCGAGCGAGCGTAGCAGATTACTTCTCGTTTTGTTTCCAGAGTGCTTTGAGTTCATCAAACCCGCGGAGAGTTTGTCCTTCTTCGACCTCTGGGAGAGGTGGCTCGGGCTTCTTCTTAGGTCGAGGCGACTTCGTTGGAGACGGTTTTTTCGCTGGTGTTTTACGAGACGATGCCTGCTTGCTGGTTGATAAAGCAGCGGGCTTTCTCTGGTCCGTCTGTTGAGTCTTAGTAGGCTGTGTGGTTTTCGCCGGTGGTTCCGTTCCCGGTTTGATCATGGTGAGGCCGACTCGTTTGCGTTGCTCATCAATATCGAGAACCCAGACGGTCATCGAGTCGCCGACTCCTACAACATCGTGTGGCGACTTGATGAAATTGGAGGACATTTGGCTGATGTGGACCAAGCC